>NZ_CP076134.1:5250760-5554208 GCF_018736085.1 Bradyrhizobium sediminis
CGACCGCTTCGTCGCGTACCTTGAAAAGGCGCCATTGCCCGCGAAAACCTTCCTATAAGCACTCTGCGCGCCCTTCAGCTTGCTTTGCGGCCCTTCCGGACTAGAATCCTGCTGTGGCTCGCAGTCAGTCCTTTCCGCGCCACCCCAGCCTCATAATCAGCATTCTTGCCCAGCCTCGTCGGGCAAATCAGCGGCACGACGCCATCATCGCAGCACGTGCGACCGTTGGGGCCCTCGCCAAACCCATCGAAACCGGCGCGATCCAACCTCACCCGCAAGCGCAACCTTCTGGGGAAGCAGAAGGAAGGCAAGAAGATGCGGCAGTTCGGCAAGGCCGACATCCCGCAGGAGGCGTTTATTGCGGCGCTGAAGGTGGATAGTTGAGCAATTAGCTCCGTCATTCCGGGATGCGCGAAGCGCAGACCTCAGATGCGCAATTGCGCATCGGGGAATCTCGAGATTCCGGGTTCGCTCGTTTCACTCGCGCCCCGGAATGACGGGGTGCTATAAGCGCTCTGTTCAATCAGAGCGTGAGGCGAAAGCCATGACCGACATAACCTACGATACCGAGACCGACGCGGTGTATATCACCGTCGGACGCGGCAAGGTTGACCGGACCGAAAAAACCGGACCCTTCATGTACGATGTCGATGCTGAAGGCCACATCGTTGGCATCGAAATCCTGTCGGCGAGCAAGGTTCTGGCGCCCGGAGACTGGAAAAAAGCTGGCTCGCGGGCCGCCGCCGGGTAGAAGACTGGCGCGGCTTCGACGAGAGCTTCGCGACCCGCGTGTACGGGACGAAATCCGCCGCGAGGCAGCGCTACTGTCCAGGCATCCGGAAGACGAGGTCATCAACGACTGGATCGAGGCGGCTTACGATTGGGACAGCTGGAAGTGAAGCGCGGCGATGTCTGGTCATTCCGGGATGCCCGAAGCGCAGACCTCAGATGTGCAGTTGCACATCGGGGAATCTCGAGATTCCGGGTTCGCGCTGACGCGCGCCCCGGAATGACGGAAGTGCCTACCAGCCCTCTGCTCCCTCGCCGCCGCGGCATCCGCCGCTACCAGCCGCTCCCGCGCGATCTTCGAGGCGCGCTGGAACATGGTGTAGCCGGCAATATCGGCAATGAGCAGAAAGCCGTTTTGCGCCAAGGCCCGTACTCCCAAGTACTCCCAAGGGATCACGCAAGGGATCACGACGCGAAATACGGACATCCCAGCAGGAAGTTGCGGCGTTTTGAAACGCGCAGCCCCGAATCCGGACTCCCCCCATGCTCCAGCCCCATCTTGATCGGCGGCGGCGGATGGACCACCATTGCGGCTTCGCCAGCCAAAAAACCCAAAAAGGGCGAGGAAACGCATGAATAAACTTCCCGGCTTCGGACTGATCGAGCGCGCGCGGGCGCTGGCGCCGCTGATCGCGCAGGAGGCCGACGAGATCGAGCGGACGCGGCGGCTGACCCAGCCGGTGGTTTCCGCCCTGATCGAGAACGGGCTCTATCGGGCGCTGCTGCCGCAAAGCCTCGGCGGCGCCGAGGCTCCGCCCGAAATCTTCATGCAGATGCTGGAGGAAGTGGCGAAGGCCGATGCCTCCACCGCATGGTGCCTCGGCCAGTGCTCGGTCTGCGCCATGACCGCGGCCTATCTCGACAAGGACGCAGCTGATCAGATTTTCAACACACCGCCCGGGATTCTCGCCTGGGGTGCGATCGCCCACGAGGTCCAGGCCGTGCCCGGCGGCTACCGCGCCACCGCGCGCTGGGATTTCGCCAGCGGCTCGCGCCAGGCGAGCTGGCTCGGCGCCCATGTCAGGATCATCGAGGCCGACGGCATGCCGCGGCGCAAGCCGGACGGCTCGCCCGAGGTGCGCACCATCCTGTTTCCGGCGACGGAAGCCACGATGTACGACGTCTGGGACGTGATCGGGCTCAACGGCACCGGCACCGACTCCTATTCGGTCGACAATCTGTTCATCCCGGAGAAGTACGCTGCATTGCGCGACGAGCCCTCGGCGTTGCGCGAAAACGGGCCGCTCTACCGACTCGCCACCAACTCGGTATACGGGCTCGGCTTTGCCGCAGTCTCGGTCGGCGTCGCGCGCGCCACGCTGGATGCCGCCATCGAGCTCGCGCGCAGCAAAACCCCGGCCGGCATCAAGGCGATGCGCGAGAACAATGCCGTGCAGGGGCAGATCGGGCGCATCGAAGGCGATTTGCGCGCGGCGCGGGCCTATCTCTATGCCACCGCCCGCGAGGTCTGGGCCGACCTCACGCGCGACGGCACCGTCACCGAACAGCACCGGGTGGCGCTTCGGCTGGCCACGACCTGGACCATCCATCAGGCGACCACGGTGGTCGATGCCGCCTATCACATGGCGGGCGCCACCGCCGTGTTCCGCGCCAACAAGTTCGAGCGCCGCTTCCGCGACATGCACGCCATCGCCCAGCAGATCCAGGCCCGCGACGCCCATTATGAAGACGTCGGCAAGACGATCCTTTCCGCCCCTCCCGGCGTCTGAGGCGGCACCTCCTTGGACGATGATATTTCCGAGCAGGCGCTGCGCCACTGCGTGGCGCTGGCGCTGACCTATCATCGGAGCAAGTGCAAGGCGGGGCGCGAGAAATAGCTCGCAATCACTCCGGCGCATGAGCCCGAGGTCGTCATTGCGAGGAGCAAAGCGACGAAGCAATCCAGCTTGCCTTGCTGCTCTATGGATTGCTTCGCGGAGCCTGTCATCGGGCGCGCGTTCGCGCGACCCGTTGGCTCGCAATGACGGACTAGCGTTCTCAAGCCACCAGCGCGGCTTCCTCGTCGACATCCACCGGCGCGACGGGTTCCGCGCCGCGCTGCGCCTGCAGCAAGCTGACGATCTCGGCGTTCGGCCGCGCGCGGCTGAACAGAAAGCCCTGCCCCTCGTGGCAGCCTTCGGCGCGCAGGCAGCTCAGTTCGGCTTCGGTCTCGACGCCTTCGGCGGTGATGGTGACCCCGAGGCCCTTGCCGAGGCTGATGATCGAACGCACGATCGCCTGGGCATCGCGATTGGAGCCGAGGCCGCGCACGAACGACTGATCGATCTTGATCTTGTCGAACGGAAAGCTCCTGAGATAGCTCAGGCTGGAATAGCCGGTGCCGAAATCGTCCATCGAGATGCGGACGCCGAGCGCGCGCAGCGCGTGCAGCGTGGCCAGCACCTGGCTGCTCTTTTCCAGAAGCAGCGTTTCGGTGATTTCCAGCTCCAGCTGCTTGGCCGGCAGGCCGGATTGCTTCAGCGCATCCATCACCAGCGACAGCAGGTTGCCGACACGAAACTGCAGCGGCGACAGGTTGACCGCGACACGGACGTCGTCGGGCCAGAGCGCGGCGTCCGTACAGGCGCGGCGCAACATCAATCCGCCCAGCGCATTGATCAGGCCGGTCTCTTCGGCGACCGGAATGAATTCGGCCGGCGATATCATGCCGCGCTCGGGGTCCGGCCAGCGCACCAGCGCCTCGAAGCCGGTGATGCGACCGGTCGCCAGATCGATCAGCGGCTGATAATGCGGCCGCAACACGTCGTTCTGGATCGCGTCGCGCAGATCGATTTCGATCCTGCGGCGGCTTTGAGCACGGGCGTCCATGCCGGGTTCGAAGAAGCTGAAGGTGCCGCGCTGCTCGTTCTTGGCGCGCGACAGCGCCATGTCGGCGCTCTTGAGAAGCTTCTCGGAATCGTCGCCGTCACCCGGCGCCATGGCGATGCCGATGCTGGCGCCGATGACCACCGAATGGCCGTCCAGCAGAAAGGTCTCTCCGATCGCCGCAAGCAACCGCTTCGACAGCAGCACCGCATCCTCGGGGCGCGTCAATCCGCTCTGGATGATCGCGAACTCGTCGGAGTTGAGGCGGGCCAGCGCGTCTTCCTCGCGCAAGCTCGACCGCAGGCGCTTGGCGACGCCGCGCAGCAGCTTGTCGCCAATGCCGTGGCCGAGCGTATCGTTGACCGCCTTGAAATTGTCGAGGCCGAGCACCAGCACCGCGACCTTTTCGGCGCTGCGCCGCGTATGCAGCAGGACGTCGTCCATCTGCTGACGCAGCAGATTGCGGTTCGGCAGCCCGGTCAGGCTGTCGTGCTGGGCCATGAAGGCGAGCCGCGCCTCGGCACGCTTGCGCTCGGTGATATCCATCAGCGCCAGCAGTACCGCGGGCTGGTCGTTGTAGACCAGCTGGCGCGAATAGATCGCCAGATCGATCAGCGCGCCGTCGGCCCGGACGTGCTTCCAGGTCCGCGCGGTCTGCTCGTCGCTGGAGCGGTCCCCGCCCCAGGGCAATTCGGTTTCGAAGGCCTGCACGCTACGGATGGTCAGCTTCTCGAATTCGGCGCGGCTGTAGCCGTAATGCTCGATGGCGGCGGCGTTGACGCCGAGGATACGCTCGTCGTCCAATGCACAGACGATCATCGGAACCGGGTTGCTGTCGAACAGCAGCCGGAACGAAGCCTCGCGCTGCTTCAGCTCGGTGATGTCGACGCGCAGGCCGACGATACCGCCGTCCTCGGTCAGCTGCTCCTCGATCAGGATACAGCGGCCGTCGCTGAGGGTCTGCTCGTGGCGTTCGCCGGGCTGATAAAGTCTTGTCAGCCGCTCCTTGATCCATTCCTCTTCGCGGCCGATCGCTTCCGGATAGTCGCCGCGCTCGACGCCGATGCGGATCGTATCCTGCAGCCTCGCGCCCGGCCTGAACAGGTCCGAGCTGCGATTGTAGATCTCGGCATATTTCTTGTTCCAGAGAATATAGCGCCCTTCGGCGTCGAGGAACACGATGCCCTGCGGCAGGATGTCGATCGCCTCGCGCAGCCGCTCGTGGGATTTTCGCGCATCGGCGATCGCGGCTTCCGCCTCGGCGCGCTTGCGCACGATCTCGCCGATCTCGGCTGCCACGCGCCGGCTCGAAGGGGAGAGTTTCGGACTGGGTTTTGCCGGCCGGCCGGGAAGGCGGGCAATCGCCGCGTGCTTCGATTTTTTCTTGGCTGGCTTCCGCCGCTGACTTTGCATTCGCTTACGCCCACTCGCATTCTGCGCCGCTGTTCTCCGATAAGTGTCTGAAAAAATGGTAACACTTGCCGGCGGGACGTCGTGCCCGCGAGGATCGGCGCCGGTAGACTAAGGTTTCAGCTGCCCGTTTAAGTGGCGAGATCCTGGACATCCGCGCAACGAAAGTTGTCCCACGGTGCAAGATCGGCGGTATCGGCGAATGCGCGCGGCAGAATCGCCGGCGGATAGTTGATCTAGATCAAGACTGCACAATGACCGCGCGAATTTCCGCGGCGTCGCACGAATTTTCGTCAATACTCGACAGGGTTATCGGACGGTTAAGGAACGCGCCGCCAGTTTCTTGTTTTGACGCGTGTTCTTCACGCGACCGGCTTCCGCTTCGCTCGAAAACGCTCCAGTTCGAAATCTCGATCAGCGTGTTGCGCGGGCCACTGCGCTCGACCCATGCGAACAACGCCGCCGCATGCGACGGATGCAGCCGGACGCAGCCATGCGACGCCGGGCCGCCGAGCCGCGCCAGCTCGGTGGTGCCGTGAATGGCGAAGCCATGATAGAAGAAGATCGAATGCGGCATCGGCGAGTTGTAATACCGCCGCGAGTACCAGCGCCGCGCCATCATCTGCTAGGTTTTGCGCGATAGAGTGATCCGATGAGCCCCCGCCCGATTCTCACTTTGCTCTTTCTGCTGTCCGTCGTCGTCAGTGCCAGCATGGCGCTGGCGCAGGACAAGGGCAGCGTCAATCCGAAGCCGCTGCCGCCGCTGGCCAACCCCAACGATCCCAAGCTCGGCGCCAAGGAGCTGTTCGGCCGCAAGGTACTGCCGACGGCGATGCCGACGCGCGTGGTCGGGTTCTATGCCAAGGGCTGCATCGCGGGTTCGGATGCGCTGCCGATCAACGGCCCGACCTGGCAGGTGATGCGGCTGTCGCGCAACCGCAACTGGGGGCATCCCGACCTGGTGAAGCTGGTGGAGCGGCTGGCGGCCAAAGCGCACAAGGACGCCGGCTGGCCGGGCATACTGGTCGGCGACATGTCGCAGCCGCGCGGCGGCCCGATGCTGACCGGGCACGCCAGCCATCAAATCGGGCTGGATGCCGATATCTGGCTGACGCCGATGCCGAACCGGCAATTGTCGCGCAACGAGCGCGAGGAATTGTCCGCAATCATGATGGTGCGCTCCGACCGGCTCGACATCGAGCCCAGCACCTGGACGCCGACCCATCTCAATGTGATCCGCGCCGCGGCCCAGGAGCCGACGGTGCAGCGCATCTTCGTCAACGCCGCGATCAAGAAGGCGTTGTGCCGCGAAGCCAAGGGCGACCGCAGCTGGCTGCACAAGGTGCGGCCGATGTACGGCCACGACTATCACTTCCATGTCCGCATCAAGTGCCCGCCGGGCAGCGATGAATGCGAGAGCCAGCCGGAGCCGACGGCAAGCGAGGGCTGCAGCCCCGGCGATCTTGCCTACTGGTTCAAGGATGCCATCATCCACCCGAAGCCGCCGAAGGAGCCGCCGAAACCGCGGCCGCCGATGACGCTGGCGCAATTGCCGCCTGCCTGCAAAGCGGTGTTGAACGCGCCGGACGCCAGGCAATAGCCGCCGACCGCGCGAACCCTTTGCGCCGTCCCGGCAATGCTGTAAGCTTCCACCCAGCGATGTCCGGACGGATCGTAAATCCCCCGGACCAGCGGAACGGCGCTTCCGCCTGTCGCATTCCAATTCTCACCAACGCCTGATTTGCGCGCGCGTAGCGCCGCAGACACGTATGGAGCGCCGCAATGAACCGTCTCGCCAGATTATTCACTGTTTTCACGATCCTGTTCGGATTGACCGCGTTGCCCGCGCTGGCGCAGGACAAGAGCCTGACGGTGTTCGCCGCAGCCTCGATGAAGAACGCGCTCGACGAGGTCGACGCCGCCTATACCGCGAAGACCGGAATCAGGATCGTCGCCAGCTACGCTGCGAGTTCGGCACTGGCCAAACAGATCGAACAGGGCGCGCCGGCCGATGTTTTCGTATCCGCCGACATCGACTGGATGGACCATGCGATCACCAAAAACACCATCAACGAGTTGACGCGGGTCAATCTGCTCGGCAACAGCATCGTGCTGATCGCGCCGAAGGATTCCAAACTCGACAAGGTGACGATCGGACCGGGCTTCGATCTTTCGAAACTCGCCGGCGACGGCCGAATCGCGACCGGCGATGTGAGAGCGGTGCCGGTGGGCAAATACGCCAGGGCCGCGCTGGAAAAACTCGGCGCCTGGCAGGCGGCAGAACCGAAATTCGCGATGGCCGAAAGCGTGCGCGCCGCACTGGCGCTGGTGGCGCGCGGCGAAGCGCCGCTCGGCATCGTCTACGCGACCGACGCCAAAGTCGAACCCGGCGTCAGGATCGTCGGCGCCTTTCCGGCGGACTCCCACCCCGCCATCGTCTATCCCGTGGCCGCGACGGGGACGGCGAAAACCGAAGCTGTCAATTATCTGGCCTTCCTGCGCTCGCCGGCGGCCAAAGCCATCTTCGAGAAATACGGCTTCTCGTTCCTGATCCGACCGACTTCCTGATGTTCGACCTCTCGCCCACCGAATGGACGGCGATCCAGCTTTCGCTGCGGGTCGCCGCGGTTGCGACGCTGGTGGCGACGCCGCTCGGTATCGCGCTGGCGTGGCTGCTGGCGCGGCGCGATTTCTGGGGCAAGTCGCTGGTCGACGCGGCCATCCATCTGCCGCTGGTGCTGCCGCCGGTCGTGACCGGCTACCTCCTGCTGCTGACCTTCGGCCGGCGCGGCCTGGTCGGCGCGTGGCTCGCCGACCATCTCGGCATCGTGTTCGCGTTTCGCTGGACCGGGGCAGCATTGGCCTGCGGCATTATGGCGTTTCCGCTATTGGTGCGGCCGATCCGGTTGTCGATCGAGGCGGTCGATCGCCGGCTGGAGCAGGCCGCGGGCACGCTGGGCGCAGCACCCTGGCGCGTGTTCCTGACCATCACGCTGCCGCTGGCGTTGCCGGGCGTGCTGGCCGGCATGGTGCTGGGCTTTGCCAAGGCGCTCGGCGAGTTCGGCGCGACCATCACCTTCGTGTCGAATATTCCCGGTGAAACCCAGACCATCTCGTCGGCGATCTATTCGCTGATCCAGACACCGGACGGCGACGCCGCGGCGCTGCGGCTGGTGGCGGTATCCATCGTCATCGCGCTGGCCGCGCTGGTTGCCTCCGAATGGTTCGCGCGGCGCGCCACAAAACGCCTGCACGGGAATTGACCATGCTGCGCGTAGACGTCGCAAAACAACTTGGCGAATTCTCGATCGAAGCTTCGTTCGCCAGCGAAGGCCGGGTCACCGGATTGTTCGGCGCCTCCGGCGCCGGCAAGACCTCGCTGATCAACATCATCGCCGGATTGCTGCGGCCCGATCGCGGCGTCATCGCCGTCGATGGCGAGACGCTCGACGACACCGCCAACCGCGTGCACGTCCCGGCGCATCGCCGCCGCATCGGCTACGTGTTCCAGGATGCGCGGCTGTTTCCGCATCTCGATATCAGGCAAAATCTCGACTACGGCCGGCGGATGAACCGGCTGGCCGACGATGCCGCGCAGCGCACGCGCGTCACCGACCTGCTCGATATCGGCGGCCTGCTCGATCGTCGTCCAGGCCAGCTTTCCGGCGGCGAGCGCCAGCGCGTCGCCCTGGGGCGGGCGCTATTGGCGCAGCCGAGATTGCTGCTGCTCGATGAGCCCTTGGGCTCGCTCGACGAAGAACGCAAGGTGGAGATCCTGCCCTATCTCGTCCGCCTGCGCGACGAGGCCAATGTGCCGATGGTCTATGTCAGCCACGACGCCGGCGAAATGCGCCAGCTGGCGACGCAGGTGGTGATGCTGCGGCGCGGCCGGGTGGTCGCGTTCGGCGGAACCGAGGTGTTGCCATCAGCCGCCTCAAGCCCGGCTGGCTAGAGCCTTTTCCGTTCCGATTGAATCGGAACGGGGCTCTATCTTTTTGTTTTGACGCGTTTTCTTCACGCGAACCGGTATCCACTTCGCTTGAAAACGCTCTAGTCAGGCAGGGTCTCGCCGGAGCCGCCGAGTTCGGCGGGGAGATCTTTGAACTTCGGCAGCCCGTCCTTCACGGAGACCATCTTGCTCCCGTAATTGGCGTGCAGCGTCGGTTGATGCGTAAAGCCCTGCAATAGATTGGCATAGACATCGATCAGCCGCATGCGGGGGTGCTCCGTCATGACATGCCCGCCGCAGACCTTGCAGTATTTGCGATAGGAATTTTCGGTCTTGTGGAAGGTACCGATATCGGCCTCGCCTTTGACGATCCGCACGCTGCTCGAAGGCCACAGGCTGAAGGCGTTGATCGGCGCGGCAGACCAGGCCTGGCAGTCGCGGCAATGGCAATAGCCCGCGAAGGCCGGCTTGCCCGCGACCTCGATCTCGACCGCGCCGCAAAAGCAACCGGCCTTGTGGATGGCGGCAACCGGCTTCTCTTTCGCGCCGGGAGCCAGGAGATCGCTGTATTCGGGATGCTTGTCGATGTAGGAGCGGATGAAATCGCATTCGACGGTGAGTTTACGCCCCTGCGCCCGTACCGCGTCGAGGGTCGCGCGTCCGAGCTTCGAGCCAATTCCCCGCCCGCCCAGTTCCGGCGGCACCTCGGTATGGACCAGCGTGATGGCGCCGGGCGATTTGCGATAGGTGACAAAGGCGATATGGCCCGCGACGTCGAACTCGAAGCGCTGGCGACCCTCATTGTCGTGAAAATTCTCGGCCATGCGTCCTCCCAGCCCCGGCATTCGCCGTATTGAAGCCAATGGCTGTTATAGCAACGGGAGAGGCACGGTTGCATCGAATTGTGAAAAATTGCAGAAATCACGCACCTGCTTTGGGCAGGCCCCAGCATCGCTGCCAGCCTTCCGAAAGTCACCCAGGAAATGCCGGTTCAGATCACCTACCGCATGGCCCGCCCCGACGACAGCGGCGAGCTCGCGCGCTACATGTGCCTCGCCGGCGGCGGCCTCTATGAATTCCTGTTCGACGATCTGATCCCGTTCGTGACGGCAGTGGATATGTTGTCGGCCGGCATCGGCAGCGAACGCTATCCCGTCTCGTACCGCAATTGCTGCGTTGCATCCCTCGGCGACGACGGCGCGATCGTCGCCGCCGCCAATGTCTTTCCTGCCGATTTGCTGAAGGAAGACAATTATGTGCTGCTTGGCTCCGAGCGCCATGACCACGTCCGGCCGATGCTGGAACTGCAGGACTGGGGCAGCATGTTCCTGAACAGCCTGGCCGTCAGCGACGCACATCGCGGTTCAGGCATCGGGGCAAGATTGCTCGATTGGGCCGAAACACGCACGACGGAAGCCGGTTATGACCGCCTGAGCCTGCACGTATGGGCCGACAATTTGACCGCATTGAAATTCTACAAGGTGAGAGGCTTCGTCGAGGTCGGCGTCGCCGAGATTCCGCCGCACCCGAGACTCCCGCACAATGGCGGCAGCATCCTGATGAACAAAGCGATGCGAGCGACGTGATCGCTGCCTGTTCTTGTCGATAGCTGCCGGAGCTATGCCGCGCGGCCCGATCGCAGCAGCAGCAGCACGCCGAATGCCGAAACCGAGGCGAGCGCGCTGATCCAGAGCGCGCCGGTGCCGATATGCTCCACCATCAGGCCGACCGCGAGCGGCGCAAGCGCGCCGGTCGCGCGCGCCGGCAGCGAAAGCACCCCGACCCGGCGGCCGAAACCTTGCGGCCCGAACAGCGCCAGCGGCAGGGTGCCGCGCGCGATCGTGAGGATGCCATTGCCCGCGCCATAGAACGCCGCAAAGACGGGCGCCAGCAGCGGTCCGCCGAGGGCAAGCGCGATGACGCCGACCGGGGTCATCAGCGTGGCGAGCCTGGCCGAAACCAGCGGGTGGTAGCGCGCGAGCCAGCCTGCCTCGACCATGCGCGCGGCGACCTGCGCCGGCCCGACCAGCGTACCTGCGAACAATGCCGCTGCCGGCGTCGCCCCGAACTGCACCAGCATGGTCGGCAGCACCGCCGAGAGCCCCGAACTGACGAAACCGGTCGCTGCGAACACATAAGCCAGCGCGGTCATCGTGAAGGCCTCGCTGCGCTTGGTCACCGCAGGAGCTTCTGCCTCGGCCTTGACCGGCTGCAGGGGATTGACCCGCGGCAGAACGAAATTGAGCGGCAGCGCAAGAATGAGATGAATGAGCGCCCACACCTGACAGGTGGCGCGCCAGCCAAGCTCGACGTCGAGCCATGTCGTCAGCGGCCAGCCGACGGTGCTGGCAAAGCCCGCGATCAGCGTGATGCCCGTGATCGGCCGGCGCGCGGCGGTCCCGTAGATCCGGGTCAGGCTCGCAAACGCCGCCTCATAAAGCCCCATGCCCATGCCGACGCCAATGACGACCCAGGCCGCGATCAGTCCGAAGGCGCCGTTGGCAAGGGACAGCAGCAACAGTCCGGCCGCGAGGATGCCGTTCGAGATGGCGAGCAGGCCGCGCCCGCCGAAGGTATCGATGGCGTGGCCGACGCGCGGCCCCAATAGTCCCGCGATCACCAGCGCGCCCGACAGCGCGCCGAACACGAAGGTCGGCACCAGGCCGAGATCGCGCGCGATTGGTGCTGCGAGTATCGCCGGAAGATAATAGCTCGACGCCCATGCTATGGTTTGCGTCGTGCCCAGCGCGAGGATGACGGGCAGCGAACCGGACGTTCCGGCATAGCCGGTGCTGGCATCCTTCATGAACGACCACGGCCGACAGCGCCCGCTTGGCTGGCGGCTTCATCGGCAACACGGCAAGCCGAAACGTCGGCGGTCCCGGAATCATCGCAGCAGCAGCCCCTGTGTCGAGGGCGTGCGACAGCGTCATCGATTTTCATGGCCGGCAAAATAGGTGCGATTCCGTGCAGCGTCAACGATATTTCCAGAATGATAGAAATAGCGTTGATTGACCTGTTGCTCTTGAGTGCGGCAACGCTTCAAATCCCGGCCACCGACGACCACATTTCCGACAGCCTGCGCTTCAGGGACGCCATCCGCGTCAGGGCCGCGGGCTCTTCCTCCTCTTCGGGCAAGCGAAGGCCTACGACGCTGACCCTGCCGCCCGAGATGCTGCGCGCCACCAGGACGATGGAGTCGAGCTCGAGCGTCGCCCCTTCCTTCGGCGCATGGTCGAGATGAATGTCAAAATAATCGGCCAGCGTCAGTTTCGCCTGCTCGTCACCCACCGCCACGCCGTAGATCTCGGCAAGCTCGCCGAGCGTGTGTTCCCCCGAAACCATGAAGTCGCCGAGCAGATGCGGATCGGGTTCCGAACTCGGCTGCATATCGACGAAGAATCGGTCGAGCGCTTCGGCCTTTTGCGGCGGCGCCAGCAGATAGATGTAGTCGCCCGGCGCGACCGGATCGGCTTCCGCGGGCGACAGGATGCGCTGGTCGCGGATCACCAGCGTCGGCTTCGACCAGGATGGAATGAGGCCGCGCCGGAAATACAGGCTCTTGGAGCGGACGGAATAACCAACCAGTTGCTGCTCCAACTGCCCGGGCAGATCGAGCTCGACCCGCCGCGGCCCGCGATCGGAACGCGGCAGCGCCACATGCAGCCGACGCGCGGCGGGCGCCAGCGTCCAGCCTTGCAGCAGCAGCGAGATGATGACGACGACGAAAGCGACGTCGAAATAGAGATAGGCCTTCGACAGTCCGACCAGCATCGGGATCGAGGCCAGGAAGATCGCGACCGCGCCGCGCAGGCCGGTCCAGGCGATGAAGAGCTTTTCCCGCCAGTTGAAGCGGAACGGCGCCAGACACAGAAACACCGCGATCGGCCGCGCCAGAAGCATCAGCGCGAACGCCACGATCACGGCCGGAGCGATGCTGTCCACCAGTCGCTGCGGCGAGACCAGCAGGCCGAGCAGCACGAACATCACGATCTGCGCCAGCCAGGTCGCGGCGTCGAGGAAGGTCACCACCGAATTATGCGCCCGGGTCGGCCGGTTGCCGACGATGATGCCGGCGAGGTAGACCGCGAGAAACCCGGAAGCGTGCGCGATCTGGGCCGCCCCGAAGACCACCAGCGCGGCGGTGGCGACGAACGGCGCATGCAGGCCCTGCGGCAGCGCGACGCGATTGAGCGCCAGCACCACGAGCCGGCCGCCGACCACGCCGACGATGGTGCCGAGCACGAGTTCGCGGGCGAATTCCAGCGCCACATGCAAGGCCGAGCTTTCGCCGATCGAAATCAGTTCGACCACCATCAAGGTCAGAAACACCGCGAACGGATCGTTGGTGCCGGATTCGGCCTCCAGCGTCGCGCCGACGCGGGGCCGCAGGCGCAAGCCCTGCGCATGCACCAGCAGGAACACCGCCGCGGCATCGGTCGAGGCCACCACGGCGCCGACCAGGAGCGCCTCGGTCCAGTTCAGATCGAGCACATATTTGGCGATCGGCGCGGTAATCAGCGCCGTCAGCAGCACGCCGATGGTCGCCAGCACCATCGACGGCACCAGCACCGCGCGGATGCTTTGAAACCGGGTTCGCAGGCCGCCATCGAACAGGATCAGGGCCAGCGCCACCGATCCCACCAGATAGGTGGAGCGCACGTCGTCGAACCGCACTTGGCCGGGGCCGGAATCGCCGGCCAGCATGCCGATGAACAGAAATACCAGCAGCAAGGGCGCGCCGAAGCGCAGCGCGAGCAGGCTCGACAGGATGCCGGCCATCACCAGAACCGCGCCAAGCAGAATGGCTATGCTGACCTGGTCGAGAGAAGCCATGAACCTCCGGAAATGCGCGCAAATACTTGCACTTGCATCCTTATCGTCGCCACAGTTGGACGCCAACCCATTTCTGTCGGGAGGCGCGATGTACCCGATTTTCCGGCCTTAATTGACTTCACCGGGGTGTCGTATCGATGGCGCCGGCGCCGCCATTATGGGAATCTGCCGGTTATTCGAATCAAGTTTGCTCCCGATCTGCCTGCGATGAGATTTTGACGATGGACCTGAACGAGATCACCGAATTCCTGCAATCCGCGGCGCGTTCGGTCGGCGCGGAGGTCACCTCGCCGTGGTTCTATCTGCAGCTGGGGCTGATTCTGGCCGCCGCGGGGATCGCCTACGCCGCCGGCGCGGCCGTCCGTTCCAGGGTCGACGTCACCTCGGTTGCCATGGGCTGGCCGGCACCGTTCCGGCTGTTCATGCGCGTGCTGGTCGGCAGCGCGCCGACGGCGGTATTCGCGGCGCTGATGACGCTGGCGCGCATCGTCATGCTGGCGTCGACCTGGCCGAGCCGCAGCTATCTGCTGGCGGTCGCCGCCAAGCTCGCGCTCGCCTGGCTGATCATCCGGCTGATTACCTCGGTGATCCGCAACGCCTTCATCGTCCGGCTGGTATCGCTGTCGGCATGGGCGATCGCAGCGCTCAGCATCATCGGCCAGCTCGGACCGGCGATCGACGCGCTGGACTCGGTTTCGATCGTGCTCGGCGACCTCAGGCTGACGCCGCTAGTGCTGATCAAGCTCGGTGCGCTGCTGATCCTGGCGCTGTGGCTGACCAACATCGCCAGCAATTTCGTCGAAAGCCGGATCAACCGCTCGGCCGACCTGACCCCGTCGATCCAGGTGCTGCTGGTCAAGATGATCCGGATGGGGCTGATGGTGGTCGCGATCGCGATCGCACTCAGCGCGGTCGGCATCAACCTCTCGGCGCTGGCGGTGTTCTCCGGCGCGGTCGGCGTCGGTATCGGTATCGGCCTGCAGAAGATCGTCGCCAACTTCATCTCGGGCATCATCCTTTTGGCGGACAAGTCGGTGAAGCCGGGCGATCTCGTCACCATCGGCGACAGTTCGGGACGCATCAGCGCGATGAAGACGCGCTATATTTCAGTCGCCGCCGGCGACGGCCGCGAATTCCTGATTCCGAACGAGGACCTGGTGACGCAGAAAGTCGTCAACTGGACCTATACCGACAAGAACACGCTGGTGAAGGTCAGTTTCGGCACCAACTACGACGCCGATCCCCGGCTGGTCTGCAAGCTCGCGATCGATATCGCCGCGGCTGCCCCGCGCGCCATCAAGAGCAAGCCGCCGAACTGCATTCTGACCGAATTCGCCGAGCACGGGATGAAGTTCTCCCTGACCTTCTGGATCGCCGACCCCGAGGGCATGGACAATGTGAAGAGCGAGGTGATGCTGGCGCTGTGGGACGCCTTCAAGCGCGAGGGCATCCGCGTGCCCTACCCGGTGCGCGAAATCCGCGTCCGCGGCGGCGCGCTGCCGGTCGAGACCACGGTCGAGGTTCCGACCCGTTGAGGCCCAACCTGCGCTTGCGACCGGTCGCCCCGATCACTAGATTAGAGCCTCAAATCACCTCCCGCCAAGACGATCCGCCCCATGAGCTACATCGAAGCGACAGATACCTCCTTGCGCAAAACCGGACAGATCAAGCTGCATGGGCAGAGCGGGTTCGCAGGCATGCGCAAGGCAGGCGCACTGGTCGCCAAGTGCCTCGACGAACTGACCGACATCGTCAAGCCGGGAATTCCGACCTCCGTCATCGACGAATTCGTCCGCGACTTCGCCTTCCGCCATGGCGCCTTTCCCGCCACTTTGATGTATCGCGGCTACCGCTATTCGACCTGCACCTCGATCAACCATGTGGTCTGCCACGGCATGCCCGGCGACCGGGTGCTGAAGGAAGGCGACATCATCAACATCGACGTGACCTTCATCGTCGAGGGCTGGTACGGCGATTCCAGCCGGATGTATGCGATCGGCCCGATCTCCCGCAAGGCCGAGCGGCTGATCGAGGTGACCTATGAGGCGATGATGCGCGGCATCGCCGCGGTGAAGCCGGGCGCCACCACCGGCGACATCGGCCATGCCATCCAGAGCTTCGTCGAGCCGCAGGGCATGAGCGTGGTGCGCGACTTCTGCGGCCACGGCCTCGGGCGCATGTTCCACGACGAGCCGAACATCATTCATGTCGGCCGGCCCGGCGAAGGCGTACCGCTGAAGCCCGGCATGTTCTTCACCATCGAGCCGATGATCAATCTCGGCAAGCCGCATGTGAAGATCCTGTCCGACGGCTGGACCGCGGTGACCCGCGACCGCTCGCTGTCGGCGCAGTTCGAGCATTCGGTCGGCGTGACGGCCACCGGCGTCGAGATCTTCACGCTGTCGGAACGCCACGCCGAAAAGCCGCCGGTCGCGGCGTAGATTTCCGGCGGGTCCGACCGCCCCGCAACACTTCTTGGTTGCAAAACCTGACCGGCACGGCATGTTTGCGCCGATGGCCGCAAAACCCAGCGACGAGCAAGATCAGCCCGGACCCGCCGAGACGCCGCATTACCACGGCCACCGGACCCGGCTGCGCGAGCGCTTTCACAGCGCCGGACCCGATGCGCTGAGCGACTATGAATTGCTCGAACTGGCGCTGTTCGCTGCCTTGCCCCGGCGCGATACCAAGCCACTCGCCAAATCGCTGCTCAGGAAATTCGGCTCGTTCGCCGAAGTCATCCATGCGCCGGCGACACGGTTGCGGGAAGTCGACGGCATCGGCGATGCCTCGATCAATCAACTCAAGCTGATCGCGGCGGCGGCACACCGCGTCGCCAGGGGCGAGCTGAAGCAGCGCACCGCGCTGTCGTCATGGAACGACGTGATCGACTATTGCCGCACCGCCATGGCGTTCGCCGACAAGGAGCAGTTCCGCATCCTGTTCCTCGACAAGCGCAACCAGCTGATCGCGGACGAGGTGCAGCAGACCGGCACCGTCGACCACACCCCGGTCTATCCGCGCGAGGTGATCAAGCGCGCGCTGGAATTGTCCGCCACCGCCATCATCCTGGTGCACAACCACCCCTCCGGCGATCCGACGCCGTCGCAGGCCGACATCCAGATGACGAAAGCGATCGTCGACATCGCCGCGCCGCTCGGGATCTCCGTCCATGACCACATCATCGTCGGCAAGAACGGACATGCGAGTTTGAAGGGGATGCGGCTGATTTGAGAGGTGACGACGAAAAAATTGGCGGGCTTGCGTCGCCCATCGGGCCTCCCCTGATCTTTTGCGCTCGAAATCCTCTGCGCATTCGTTTGTTGATGGCGAGTCAACCGAAGGCAGCGATCACTGTCTCGATAGGAAGAAACAGTGTGCGGCTGTCGGCTGGATACTCGATAAATTCTGCGCAGGCCATATAGAAGCTCTTCGCCGCATCGTCCTTGGCATGTACGAGCACGGCGCCGATGCCGATACTCTGGGAAGCGACCGCGATGCGGCGAAGCGCATCCGATAACAAATCGGCCCCAAGCCCGCGGCCCGCGTAATCACGGCTGACCGCCAGACGCCCGATTACGGAAATCGGAATCGTATCAGGTGCATTGCGCCGCACCTTGCCCGGAGCGGACGCCCGCTCAACAGCCCCGGCGGAAATGCAGAAATAGGCCACGCCCCGGTTGCCATCGCAAACGACATAGGTGCGGGAGAACCGGCTCTCATTCTTGAGAGCGCGCTGCTTTAGCCAGTCATTCAAAGCAGGCTCACCGCAGTCGAAATCGGAAAGATCGTGGTCCGCCGTCAAAGGAACGGGCGCCGAAAGCTTCGTTTGTCGGCTCTGCGGAGTGGGAGTTATTTTCCCCATGCCGGGGCTCGACGCAACAGAGATCGCAACTTAGGCCCCGGCGCCGGGGGATTATCGAGCGCATGGACAAAAGCGTCGTATCGCTCCGGATCGAGCACGAACAAGCGCTGATCGAGAAGTACATCGATCGCGACCTTCCGGGCACTGTCGATCATGAACTCGGTGCGCGTCTTGCCCAGGACGGCAGCCGCGTCGTCGATAAGCTGGCGGGTATGGGTCTCGATGCGCAAATTGATGCTTCCCTTCGTATCCGCAGCCGAAGGACGCTCCGCAACCGTTACGGTTCCGGCGTCCAGTCTGTCCGACGATGTGGAGCGATCCTTTGCCATGAGCCAAATATTGGCGATCGTATCCACATTGTCAATACAACGCGGATTTCCGTGCACGACCACACAGGAACGGGCATGTGAGATTGAAGGGCCTCAAGCTGATTTGATCGCGCCGATCCGTGGCGATCACTTCAATGGCGGGGAGAACTTGCGTCCCCGCGTCAGGTCTGCTCGACGGCACGCTCGAGCTTTCTGCTCACTATCCAGGAGACGCCGAGGAACGCGACCAGCATCGCGAAGCCGAGGCCCGAAGAGGCGTCGCTCATAACCTTCTCCGAGACCTGGCCGAAGGCATAGCCAACCGAGACGATCGCGCACGACCACAGGCCCGCCGCGGCGAAATTGAGCGCCAGGAAGGTCGACCAGGGCAGCTGCGATATCCCATAGGCAATGCCCGCGACGCCGCGAATGCCGTGCGGGTAGCGATGGAACAGGATCATCCAGACGTAGTGACGGTCAGCCAGCCGGGCCGTCGTCTGGACGGCGCGCTCGAGCCTGGGGAAGGACCCAAGCCAGCGGGTGCCGAAACGCCGCCCGATCCAGAACCGGATGACGTCGCCGGCAAAACTGCCGACCCAGCAGACCATGATGAGAGTGCCGAAACTCAGCGCGCCTGCGTGCGCAGCGTAGCCCGCGAACACCGTGAGCAACAGGCTGTGCGAAGCTGCCCACGCGAACATCAGGCTATAGGCCGCATCGCCGTGTTGGCGGATGAGTTCGAGGAACGAGGTGAGGTCGGTCGGAAACAGCAAGCGGACTCCAGTTCGACGGCTTGTCATCGCGCTTTCCGATGACCGGATCGACATGGAGACTATCATGCGGCCGGGAACCTATGGAAGCAAAAGGAAGTTTGCGATTATGAGTATCAAAACGGGACCATCTCGTGCGCTTGCGCGCAACGCCCGCAGCGCATGCCATTCAATCCGCCAGCCGTTCGATCACGAGGCCCAGCAGCGCGCGCAACCGCGCCAGCCGCTTGAGGTCTCGGTGATAGCCGACATAGGTGTCGCGGCCCGGCGGCTCTTCGCCGAGATCGATCCGCTCCACGCCGGCGAGCGCATCGCCGAGCGGCCGCGGCAGGACCGCGAGGCCTGTACCTGCGGCGCATAGCCTTGCCTGTACATCGCGATTGTTGCTGCGAGATACGACATGCGCGTTCGGCAGGATCCGTTTCAGCCAGACCGCGTCCGCCATGCCGCCGAACGCGGTGTCCATCGTGATCAGCGGCGTTCCCTTGCCGTCGCCCTGGCGCGGGCGAAAGGCGCTGCCGGACCTGACGTAGACGCCATAGTCGATGTGCATCAGCCGCCGTGAAATCACCTCGGCTTCATCGAACGGCCGGATCCGGAACACCATGTCGTCGATGCCGGCGGCCGCCATGGCCGCCGGCTGGATTTGTCGGCCCCTCGCATCAGGCGTGGGCGGCTACGTCGACCTGGGCCTGGCACCCTGTCTCGTCCGGCCCGGCCATCGCGCGGACCTCGCAGGTCCCTTCCCAACCCGGCATGTGCTGCTTGTGCAGCTGCATGAACTCCACCGCCGAGGCCAGCGCCTCCTCCTTGTTGCGGAATTCGAAGATCGCGTAGCCGCCGATCACTTCCTTGGCCTCGACGAAAGGTCCGTCGACCACGCTGAGCTCGCCGTCCCTGATCCGCACCTGCGCGCCTGCGGCGAGCGGCATCAGCCCGCCCATGTCGATCATACGGCCGGCCTTGATCTCGCGATCGGCAAGCTTGCCCATCGCCTCCATCAGTTCCGGCGTCGGCATCCCGGTGTGGGCGGAGGTGACGAGAGACATGAAACGCATGTTGAGAACTCCTTCTGAGGCGAGCCGCGGGCCCCAAGCCCGCAAAACTGTCTCGCTATGGAGTGGACGATCCGGCCCGGGCCAGATCGACATGGCTTGCGGAAAAATTTGACCGTAACGGGGCCCCGCCGGGCCCGGCGCCCGGTATCCCATTCCGACGACCGGATGCTCAATCTGTGCTTGTTCAGCCAGACGCGCGACGCGCCAAAGCCATCGCTCTCAATTTGAGCTTTGAGAGCCTTGCAGCAAAGGCCGGTCGATCCGTTCCGCCACGGCCTGTCCCGGCACTTCCATAGCCGTTCTACGCGGCCCTCACCGTCACGAGGAACTTGTCTACTTCCGCGCGCAGCTGTTCGGATTGACAGGAAAGTTCCGATGCGGCCGTCAGGACCTGGGAGGCAGCGGCACCCGTTTCTCCCGACGACTGGGTGATTCTGGAGATGTTGACCGAAACCTCACCGGTGCTCTTTGCGGCGAGTTGAACGCTGCGGGAAATCTCGTTCGTCGCAGACCCCTGCTGCTCGACGGCAGCAGCAATCGCGGTCGAAATGTCGTTCATGGTCTTGATGACGCCCGTAATCGTTCCGATGGCATCCACCGATTCCGCCGTCGCACCCTGTATGTCCCCCACCTGTCCGGCGATTTCCGCGGTTGCCTTTGCGGTTTGCTCGGCGAGCGACTTCACTTCCGCGGCCACCACGGCAAAGCCGCGCCCGGCTTCGCCGGCGCGCGCCGCTTCGATCGTCGCATTGAGGGCCAGCAGATTTGTCTGCCCTGCAATGTTGTTGATCAGGTCGATCACGGTGCCAATTCTCTGTGCGCCTTCCGAGAGGCGACGCATTTTTTCGGCGGTCTGATCCGCATCGCGCGCTGCTTCGCTCGAGGTGCGCGCGGATTCATTGACCTGCCGGGATATCTCCCGAATCGACCCGGTCAATTGTTCTGTCGCCGCGGCCACCGACTGAACGTTGGACGAGGCGTCCTTCGACGCCGCATCGACCGCCACGGACTGTGTGGCGGCCTCATTCGCCGAAGAGGTCAGGGTCTGTGCCGCCGTCTGCAATTCGGTGGCCGCCGATGCCACGATGTTGACGACGCCGCCGATCGTCTTTTCGAAATCGGAGGCCAAACGCTCCAGGATCGAACGCCGGTCGCGGCGGCCAGCCTCGGTGTAAACGGCGATCGCAATATCCATATCGAGCATGGCCGCCTTGATGACAGCCGTCTGCAGGTTCGCCTTCTTCCTGGCCCCTTTGCGATCGAACCTCTGGACAGGCATATGGTCCGCTATCGCGTTGACCAGCCCCGACACCAGCGCGTTGTAGCCGCCGATATACCAGCGCGGCTCGAGGCCGAGCTTGTTGTGGGCTTCGCCTATCTCGGTGACCGAGGATTCATACGCTTCGTCAAAGCGGGCATCCATGATGATCGCCCAATGCTGCATCTGCATTTTCTTGGCGTGCATCATATGGTCGCGGTTCCTGAAGAATTTGGCGGTCTCGGCGAATTTTCCGACGTGATCGTAAAACGCATCCAGGATCAGAGGCAGCTCGGAAAGAATGAATGGCTTCGCCTCGCGCAATATGGCGATCGTCGCCTGGTCTATCATGTTGAAACGGAGCCGCTCCTGGATCGTGCTTCCGCCGCTCATTTGTGGGCCCCTCGGGAAACTCGAAAAAACATCCGCATGTAATTCTCCGCCTTTGACTGAGCGCGGCGACAGGTTTGCAACTTACTTGCAAGTGCAACTGGTCTCCGACAGCCCGCTTTCTTTGATTCGAACTGGATTCAATTGAACTCTGAACACGTTACGCGTGCGTCAATGAAGAATTAACCGCGTGATTGGTTGATCGATGAAAATTTCAGCGATAACCAATGTTAAGATGACCGGTTGCATCGGAATTAGCTGTTTTATGGTTGGGACGGCAAAGACAGCCATTAAATTTTTGCGCCGAGCTGCGATCCAGTTGTCAGGCATCAGGCGGTCAAGCCCCAGTCGATGCTATCGGGTGATCCCCCGATATCCGCGGCATCTGGCCGCAACCGGCAAACCCATCAGGATTCGATCCACTCGAGCCGACAATAGACAGGAATCAGGAGCGTTAGCGAAATCGCGCAGCCGGTCCTGGACATCAAATGCTAATATTATTCGACGGAGATCTTGGCGAACGGGAAACGCTTCGTTTCATCGAGGAAAAACTTCATGCCGGCATCTGGAGCTGGGATCTCGCGACCGGCGACATGGAATGGTCTCACGGCTTCTTTTCCTTGCTCGGCATTGAACCGGATTCGATCAAGCCGTCCTCTAGCGTTCTCTCGCAAATGGTCCATCCGGATGACCGCCCTCCCTCCGAGGCCGTCAGCCGGACCCTCAACGAAGGCCTGCCGGCCGAGTGGGAGTTCCGCATCATTCGCCCGAACGGGCGCATTCGCTGGATAGCGACACGTTCCGAATTGCTGCTCGATTCCGATGGCCATCCGGTTCGGTCGATCGGCGTCTCCTTCGACGTGACCAAGCGGCACGAATTGCTTCAGTCGCTGGATATCGCAAGCGGCCGCTATGATGCTCTGATCCGGGCCGCCCAGGGGATCGTATGGTTCGGAGACAAGAGCGGCAACATCACCAAGGTATTGAGACCCGATGACACGATTGCGGAACGGCCCATGGGCCGCCAATCCGAGCATTGGACGGACTTTGTTCATCCGGATGAGAAATCCTTGGTCGAGGAGCTGTGGCGTCAGGCGGCCCTTTCGCGGAATCCGTACAGATTTGAGCATCGGATTCGTCAGCGCGACAACTCATATCGATGGGCGCGCACGATTATCGTCCAGATATTCAGCCGCCGCGGGGAGCCGCTGGAATTGATCGGCCTGTCTACCGACATTGAAATCGAGAAGCGGTATTCCCCGAACTCGGCGAGACCGAAGCAATTGACTGGCGCTCAAATACGAGCCGCACGAGGGATGCTTGCACTATCCGTGAAGGACCTCGCCGAGAAGGCTGCCATTTCTCCAACGACGATTCGTCGCTACGAGCAAGTCGATGGACCAATAAATTCAGCCGAGGCGGCTTTGGAGGTCATCGAACGCACTTTGGCCCAGGCAGGCATTGAGTTCATATTCCCCGAACTTGGAAAGCCCGGCATTCGACCACGCTAATTACTGCCGCAGCATGATCAGGGGGTCGGCGCTGTCGGGCACCCGCCGCCATTGCGCATTGTCATCGGCCTCGAACTGCCAGGTATCGCCTTTGGCTGACATCAATATCATCTGGCCGCGATCGAGCCGCCATTGCGTGGGCGCGAAGGCCGCGATCGCGGGATCGCATTTCGGTTTGAGAAATACCTGGAAATTGTCAGGGCTCGCCTCGGTGTTGGTCAGCGTCAGGCCGCAGATCGCCACACCATTGCCGCGAACCATCGACCAGTCGCCGATCATCTGGTCCATCGATTTGGCCAGCGAACGCGCGGCAGCGAGGTTTTGCAGGATGTAGATGCCTTCGCCCTGTCTCAGCCCCTCGAAGATCCCGCTCTCGACTTCGGTGAAGTCGATCACCGGCTGTCCGGCGGCGTCCTGCAGCCGCACGATATCCAGTCCCCTGACGTTCCAGGCGGTGATGTCCCTGGTGAAGGGCAGCGCCGCCGCGCAGCCGGGCTCCAGCTCAAGCTTCAAGCCCTGCGGCGTGGCATCGCCCTTCAGCGTGACGACGCAGGTCTTGCTGCGTTCGGTGGTCGAGAGCTCCCACTGGCCGACCATTTCCTTTTTCAAGGTGGCGGAATCCTGCGACCACGCGGGCGACGCCAAAGAAACCGGCAAAGCAAGCAACGCCACAAGCGCCGGCAACCCGATGCCAGGGCGACCTGCGGACATCAGCGGCCCTTCACCGGCGTTTCCGCGACCGGCGTCAGCGGCGGCTTGCCAGCGAACCAGGCCTTGAGATTGTCGACTACCAGCTGATCCATCGCGTTTCGCGTTACCACCGAAGCCGAGCCGATGTGTGGCAACAACACGACATTTTGCATGGCGCGCAGCTCGTCCGGCACCGCCGGTTCCTTGGCGAACACATCCAACCCCGCGGCCAGGATGGTCCCCGACTTCAACGCCGATATCAAAGCCGGCTCGTCGACGACGGAGCCCCGCGCCACGTTGATGACGACGCCGCGCGGCCCCAGCGCCTTCAGCACATCGGCATTGATCAGGTTGGCGGTCGCAGCCCCTCCCGGGACGATCACTACAAGCGTATCCACCGTCTTCGCCATCTCGATCAGGTCGGGATAGTGCTTGTACGACACGCCCTCGGCGGGCTTGCGCGAATGATAGACGACGGGAACGCGCGAGGCGTCGAGACGGCGACCGATCGCCTGGCCGATCCGGCCCATGCCGACGATACCGACCTTGCGGTCGCGCAGCGAGCCGACGCTCAAGGGATAATTCTGGGTGGTCCAGAGGCCGGAGCGCAGATAGCGGTCGGCCTTGACGAACTCGCGCAGCGTCGCGATCAGAAGTCCCATCGCGACGTCGGCGACCTCCTCGGTCAGCACATCGGGCGTGTTGGTGACGACGATGTTGTGCTCGCGGGCGTAAGCGGAATCGACATGATCATAACCGACGCCGAAGGAAGCTATGATCTCGAGCTTCGGAAACAGCGCCAGCGCGCTTCGGTCGGCGTGCACGGTGTGGTAGGTCACGGCGATGCCGCGGATCTTCTCCGCCATGCCCGCCAGCCGCTCGAGGTCGTGCTTGGTCTCGGCCGAATGCAGGACGAACTGATCGGAAAAGCCGTTCTGGATGATGGGCCTGCCCGGCCCATAGACCAGCAGATCGATCTTCTCCGACGAAATATTACCCGCAGCCATCAGTTTTCCTTTCCAAGCGCACTCTCGTGCCAGCGCCGCAGCACCAGATGCGACGTTAGCGCCAGCAGCCCATAAATGACAATCCCGGCGGCAGAGAGCAACAGAAGTGCGGCAAACATCCGGGGAATGTTGAGGCGATAGCCGGATTCCGCGATTCGGTAGGCGAGGCCGGAGCCGGCGCCGGCGGAACCCGCCGCGATTTCGGCGACCACCGCGCCGATCAGCGACAGCCCACCCGCGATCCGCAATCCGCCGAGGATGAACGGCAATGCGGCCGGCAATTTGAGATAGCGCAGCGTCTGCAACCGCGATGCGCCGTAAAGTTGAAACAGGCCGGCCAGATTGCGATCCACCGAGTTCAGCCCGAGCGTGGTGTTGGACAGCACCGGAAAGAATCCGACGATCCAGGCGCAGGCGACCACCGCAGTCTGCTGCGGCAGATAGATCAAAAGCAGCGGCGCGATCGCGATCACCGGCGTCACCTGCAGGATCACCGCATAGGGAAACAGCGAATATTCCAGCCACTTCGACTGATTGAACAGCAGCGCCAGCGCGATGCCGCCGACGGCTGCGGCAATGAAGCCCTCGAGCGTGGTCAGAAGCGTGGTCAGAAGCGATTGCGACAGCACCGCCCAGTCCTTGACCAGGGTCTGGAACACCGCCGTTGGCGCCGGCAGCACATAGGGCGGAATATCGTTGAGCCACACCACGAACTCCCAGATCGCGATGCCGGCCGCCAGCACGACCACGGGAAGCAGGATGCGCGCGAGATAGAGGGCGCGGCGCTCCGCCGTGCCCTGCCCCGCGGCCAGCGGCGGTGTTTGCGGGATGCTCATCAGCCGGACTGCCCCGAATAGGACGGCGCCAGCGCGTTGGAAACCTTGCGGCAATAGCCGGCATAACCGGCGGAGGTGCGAAAATCCTCATCCCGCGGCTCCGGCGCGTCGATGCGAAACTCCGCGCCGATCCGTCCGGGGCGCGCCGTCATCACGATCACCCGTTGCGACAGGTAGACCGACTCGAACACCGAATGGGTGACGAAGATGACGGTCTTGCGCAGATTGCGCCACAGCGCGAGCAGGTCGTTGTTGAGCCGGAACCGGGTGATCTCGTCGAGCGCGGCGAACGGTTCATCCATCAGCAGGATATCCGGATCGGTGACCAAAGCGCGCGCCAGCGAAACCCGCATCTTCATGCCGCCGGACAATTCGCGCGGGTAGGCGCCCGCAAACTCGGTCAACCCCACCTGGGTCAGCGCCTCGCCGATTCGCGTATTCGCTTCCGCCGGCTGTGCGTGGGACAATTTCAGCGGCAGCCGCACATTCTCCCGCACCGTCGCCCACGGCATCAGCGTCGGCTCCTGGAACACGAAGCCGATGGAATGCCCGGCGCCGGTCCCGCTTGCGGATGGCGCGACGCCGACAGTGCCGGAGGTTGGCGCCCCGAGGCCCGCGATCAGCCGCAGCGCCGTCGATTTTCCGCAGCCGGACGGACCGAGCAGCGACACGAACTCGCCCTTGCGCACGTCGAGGTCGAGCGGCCCGAGCGCGGCGACGCCGCTGTCATAGACCTTGGTGACACCGCGCAGGCTCACCGCGAGGCCGGCGCGCAGGGTTTCGAATCCGGGCAAGGCGGCGGGCTCGGCCATCGCGCGCTAGTTCTTCGGCCGCAGATTGAGGCCGACGCCTTTGTTGGTAAAGCGCAGCGTATAGGCCTTGCGGAAGTCGATGTCGCGGCGCACCACGCCGGCCCGCACCATCTTGTCGAAGAAGCTGCCGATGCGCGCATCGCTCATGGCGCCGATGCCGTCCTTCAGCGCGTCGCCGGAATCGACGATGCCGTGTTCCTTCATCTTCGCGACGGAGTAGGCCAGCAGCTCGTCTGTCATTTCCGGATTGAGCTTCTTGATCATCGCGTTGCCGGGCGCGTTGTCGCCGTACAGATAATTGTACCAACCGATAATGGAGGCATCGACGAAGCGCTGCACCATATCCGGCTTCTTGTCGATGAGATCGGCCCGCGTCTCGATCAGGGTCGAGTAGGTGTTGAAGCCATAATCCGCCAGCAGGATCACGCCCGGCTTGAATTTGGCGGCCTTTTCCACCGCGAAGGGCTCGGAGGTGACATAGCCCTGCATCGCGCTCAGCCGGTTGGCGATGAACGGCTGCGAGTTGAAGGTGTAGGGCCTGACTTTGTCCTCGCTGAACCCGTATTCGGTCTTCAGCCACTGGAAATAGCTCGAGATCCCCTCCTTGGAGACGAACAGCGTCAGCGGCTTGAGGTCCTCGAGTTTCGTCACCTTCGAATCGGGATGGGTGAGGAAGACCTGCGGGTCCTTCTGGAAGATGGCGGCGACCGTCACGACCGGCACATGGTTGGCGACCGCGTCGAACGACATCAGCGTGTTGGCGGCCATGAAGAAATCGAGCTTGCCCGAGATCAGCAGCATGCGGTTGTTGTCGTTGGGTCCGCCCGGCACGATGGTGACGTCGAGGCCGTATTTCCTGTAGGTGCCATCGGCGAGCGCCTGGAAGAACCCGCCATGCTCGGCCTCGGCCACCCAGTTGGTTCCGAACGAGACCTTGTCCAGGCTGGGCTGGGCAGACGCCGGTGCGGTCGCCGCAAACAGGGCCGTGAGGGCTGCGGTTAACGCTCGCGGCAAAAAGGCCGGCTTCATGGTTGGACTCCGTCGATCGTTCTGGCCCATGATGGGATGGATGGACGCGATGGCGTCCCCGGGATGGATACCAAACTCCCTGGCAAACTACCTCGCAAATCGGCTCAAAGAAACGCTTGGCTCGATGACTTCCCTGCTTCCTCCCCGCGACTGGGCCGAGATCCGCTGGCCCGAGATTTCCCCGGCCGAGGCGGCGCGGTGGATCGCGGTGCTGCCGCTGGCGGCGACCGAGCAGCACGGCCCGCATCTGCCCGTCGAGACCGACGTCATGATCGGCGAGGCCTATCTGGCGCGGGTGCGCGAACTGCTGCCGGACACTATTCCGGCGACGTTCTTGCCCATTCAGCCGGTCGGGATTTCCACCGAACATATCCACTATCCGGGCACGCTGACGCTGCCGACCGAGGTTGCGCTCAGGAGCTGGATGGCGCTCGGCGAGAGCGTGGCGCGCGCGGGCTTGAGAAAGCTGGTGATGGTCACGAGCCATGGCGGCAACAGCGCCGCGATGAGTCTGGTCGCGCAGGATCTGCGCGCGCATCACGGGCTTCTCGCGGTGACCACGAGTTGGTCGCGCTTCGGCACGCCGGAGGGATTGTTCTCGGCGGAAGAGTTGCGCCACGGCATCCATGGCGGCGCGGTCGAGACCTCGATCATGCTGGCGCGTTATCCGCAGCATGTGCGCAAAGACGCGATCGCCGATTTCCGGCCCGCCAGCATCGCAATGGAAAGAGAATACCGCTGGCTTTCGGCGCACCGGCCGGTGCCGTTCGCGTGGCAGGCCCAGGACCTGCACCCCAGCGGCGCCGCTGGCGATGCGACCTTGGCCACCGCGGCGAAGGGCGAACGCCTGCTCGATCACGGCGCGCGCGCCTTCTGCGAGTTGCTCGGCGATGTCGACAAGTTCGATCCGGCGACGCTCGGGACCGGCCCGAAGCCCTGATCTCCGGACTAACCTGTTGTAATCACGAACCATTGAACATTACCTGGAGTTAATGGAGCCGGTTCGAACCAGATTCGGGGAGCCTCCGTCCAACTGGCCATGCGGACCAAAACGGTGCCGCGTTCAACCGGATGGAGTTTCTCATGTCGATCAAGACCAGAATCGCCGCCCTCGCCCTCGCTACCCTTGCCGTTACCGGCACCGTTGCGTCCACCGCCTCCCCGGCCCAGGCCAAGCCGCTCGGCTGGGGCATCGGAGCCGGCCTGCTCGGCGCCGCGGTCGTTGGCAGCGCCATCGCCGCTTCCAGCAATGGCTACTACTACGACGGCTATCGCCGCTGCGGCTGGGTGCGCCAGTTCGACGTCTACGGCAACTACATGGGCCGCGTTCGCACCTGCAACTTCTGATGTTCGACTTGAGTGGATTGTCGCGGTTTCCCGAACCGCTTCGCCCGAAAACGCCCTGATTGTGGATTCTGCGTCCGGCATGGGCGCCTCATCCACCCCATGCCGCACTCCGACCCGCCCGGTTGTCCCCCCGGGCGGGTCAACTTTTTGAAGCTGGAATTCCTTGAAACTGGAACGGTTTCATTGTGTTGCAGGCACGTCACTATGCGATGTGATATTTGGAACCGGATTCCGTTGCTTCTTGCGATTGCGAATTACTTGCAATAAAGCTCTCAGCAGTGGACGACGGCTGGGACGATCTGGTTTTTTGACCCCACAGGGCGGCAAATCCGGACGGCTGCAGCGAGAACTTGGATTTGCTGGGGGCAGCGCGACGCATGACATTAGTGACGAAGAGTTCCGCAACCATGTGCGCGCCGGAAGCCACGCGATGATCCGCATCGTCCGATTCCGGAAGCGCGCATTCGCCGGCATCACGCTGAGCCTGCTTGCGTTCGATGGCGCAGCCGTCGCTGCCGACGCCAGCTTGCCGCGCAAGGCGCCGACCGTTCAGTCGGCGTTCGACTGGACCGGGCTTTATATCGGCGCGCATGCCGGCTACGGCCGCGCCCCGGCCAGCGCGGTCCTCACCGATCCCTTGCTCAACGCCACCGCAACCAACAGCGCCAGCGCCGGCATGATCGGCGGCGTTCAGGCCGGCTACAATGTTCGGCTGCCGTCCGGACTCTTGTTCGGCGTCGAAGCCGATCTCACCTCTCCGAATTACCTCATCTCGGATTCGATCGTCGCCGTGCTGGCGACGCCGCAGTCCGAAATCGTCGAGCATCTGGACTATGTCGGAACAGTGCGCGGCCGCCTCGGTTACGCTTCCGGCCACTGGCTGCTCTATGCCACCGGCGGCTTGGCCTATGCCGGCGAGAGCTTCAGCAACACGCCTCCGATCGGCGACAGGGAAAAGCACCTGAACCTCCGGCTCGGCTGGGCCGCCGGCGCCGGAGTCGAATATGCCTTCGCGCCGCACTGGAGCCTGAAGCTCGAATATCTCTATAATCGGTTCGAGGATGCCAACATCCGGTTTCCGTCAGGCACGCAATATTCCTCGACCCTGGATTTCCAGTCGATCCGCGTCGGCCTCAACCGCAAGATCGACTGGCCGGGATCGCCCCATTTCTCGCCGAAGACGTCGCTGAGCGATCCGGAATCCGATCGGTGGGAAATCCACGGTCAGACGACTTATCTGCCGCAAGGCTATCCGCGCTTTCGCGCGCCCTATACCGGAACCAACAGTTTTACGCCGGCGCCTCAGGCGCAGGCGACCTGGAGCAATGGTCTGTATCTGAACGCCCGGCTGTGGGAAGGCGGCGAGGTCTATTACAACCCCGAACTGCTGCAGGGCTTCGGCTTGAACAACACCGTCGGCGCCGCGGGCTTTCCCAACGGCGAAGCGCAAAAATCCAATTTCCCCTACCCGCATTACAACACCTCGCGGCTGTTCCTGCGCCAGACGTTTGGCTTTGGCGGCGAGCAGGAGGAACTGGCGAGCGCACCCGGCCAGCTCGCCGGCAAGGTCGATGTTTCGCGGCTGACGCTGCAGGCCGGCAAGTTCGCGGTCCTGGATGTCTTCGACGGCAACTCCTACGCCAAGGATACCCGCAAGGACTTCATGAACTGGTCGATGTGGGCGCCCGGCGCGTTCGATTATTCGGCCGACAAGGTCGGGCTGACCTACGGCGCCACCGCGGAGTTGAATCAGAAGCAATGGGCGCTGCGCGCAGGCTATTTCCTGATGCAGTCGGTATCCAACGCCAACAGCTTCGACACCAAAGTGTTCGAGCGCGGAACCTATGCGATCGAACTGGAGACGCGCTATTCGCTGTTTTCGCAGCCAGGAAAACTGCGCACCATCGCCTGGTTCAACAGCGCCAATTCCGGCAGCTACCGCGAGACCTTGAACAATCCGGCGTTCGATCTCGACATCGCGCAGACCCGCAGGGGCCGCATCAAATACGGCTACGTCGTCAGCATGGAACAGGCCTTGAACGACCAGGTCGGATTGTTCGGGCGCTGGAGTTGGAACGACGGCAAGACCGAGATCATGGCGTTCACCGATATCGATGCCTCGCTGTCGCTCGGCCTTTCGATCAAGGGCGCCAAATGGGGCCGGCCCGATGACGTGATCGGGATCGGCGGCGCCATCAACGCGCTGTCCCGGGATCACCGCGATTTCATCGCCGCCGGCGGGCTCGGCGTGCTGATCGGCGACGGCGCGCTCAACTACCGGCGCGAGCGTATCCTCGAAACCTACTACGCCTACGCGCTCAACAAACAGCTCACGCTGACCGCCGACTACCAGCTCATCACCAACCCCGCCTATAATGCCGACCGCGGGCCGGTCCACATCTTCTCGGGTCGCTTCCACGGCGAGTTCTGAGGCCAGTTTACTCGTCATTCCGGGGCGCTTGCGAAGCAATCGAACCCGGAATCCAGAAGTTGTCAGCACGAGATTCCGGGTTCGCGCCGACGCGCGCCCCGGAATGACGGCGCTCAGCGCCGCCTCTACCCCGCCGGCGCAAAGGATTCCGCCCGCGCCACGGCCCAGGCGTTGCGGAAGCGCGGATCGCTGGTGCCGTCGATCAACTCGCCCGGGCGAAGCGACGGATAAAGTTGCGCGAATGACAGTACCTCGGTGGCGGACGATCGCTTCGAGAAATGGATCGGCCGCAAATCCCTTGGATGTTCGAGACCCGCGGCGGCAAGCAGCTCCGCCAGCGCATGCAGCGTCGCATGATGATAATTGTACACCCGCTCGATCTTGTGCGGCACCACCAGCGCGCGGTTGCGCGTGGGATCCTGGGTGGCAACGCCGGTCGGACAGCGGTCGGTATGACAGCTCAGCGACTGGATGCAGCCCAGCGAGAACATGAAGCCGCGCGCCGAATTGCACCAGTCGGCGCCGATCGCCATGGCGCGCGCCATGTCGAAGGCGGTGGCGATCTTGCCGGAGGCGCCGATCCTGATGCGGTCGCGCGCGTTGATGCCGATCAGCGCGTTATGGACGAAGTTGACGCCCTCGCGCATCGGCGTACCCAGATGATCCATGAATTCCAGCGGTGCTGCGCCGGTGCCGCCTTCATTGCCGTCAACCACGATGAAGTCGGGATAAATTCCGGACTGCAGCATCGCCTTGCAGATCGCGAGGAATTCCCAGGGATGGCCGATGCACAACTTGAATCCGGCCGGCTTGCCGCCGGACAGCCGGCGCATCTCGGCGATGAACGCCATCATCTGAAGCGGCGTCGAAAACGCACGGTGCGACGCCGGCGAGACGCAATCCTCGTCCATCGCCACGCCCCGGATCTTGGAAATCTCCTCCGAGACCTTGGCCGCCGGCAGCACGCCGCCATGCCCGGGCTTGGCGCCCTGGCTGATCTTGAGTTCGACCATCTTGATCTGGTCTTCGCCCGCGACGCTGGCGAATAATTCGGGGTTGAAACTGCCGTCGCGGTTGCGGCAACCGAAATAGCCTGAGCCGATCTCCCAGATGATGTCGCCGCCATTTTCGCGGTGATAGGGACTGACGCCGCCCTCGCCGGTATCGTGGGCGAAGCCGCCCTTCTTGGCCCCGGCATTCAGCGCGCGCACTGCGTTCGGGCTGAGCGCGCCGAAGCTCATCGCGGAAATATTGAAGACGGAAGCCGAATAGGGCTTGGCGCAATCGGGGCCGCCGATGGTGACACGGAATTTCTCGCTGGCATGGGTCTTGGGCGACATCGAATGATGCATCCATTCGTAGCCCTCGCGATAGACATCCTCCTGGGTGCCGAACGGCCGCTTGTCGAGCTCCATTTTGGCGCGCTGATAGACCACCGCGCGGGTGTCGCGGCTGAAGGGCATGCCGTCCTTCTCGCTCTCGAAGAAATACTGCCGCATCTCCGGCCTGATCTCTTCGAGCAGGAAGCGGATATGCGCCGAGATCGGATAATTGCGCAAAACCGCATGGTTCTTCTGCGTGAGATCGCGTAGGCCGAGCAAAGTGAGGGCGCCGAAAATCAGGATCGGCACCATGATCAGTTCCCACACCTTGGTATTGGCATCCACGATCCCGATCGTGAGCAGCAAGGCCGTGACGACGGCGCAGATCGTCAGGACGATGAAGCGCGGCGAGAACGGAAGCATCAGCGTTTCCATGGGACCCCTCGGGCAGATTGTGCCGATATCATTCTTGCCGGCCTTGAGCCTGATCCAACTCTCGAAATAATCCTGTACACGATATCCGGCGTTACAGGTTACGGATTTGACGGCAGATCGTTTCGCGGAAGGCTACCGAATCATCCGGCGGAGAAGCAATGCGACCCGATGCCGGCCGCGGCGCGCTCTTTCGCACTGCAACGTAACTGCAGGTTCGCATGGTGAAGGGACGAGCGGAGCTGCGTGGCCCAGGGCGAAGCGCGATCCGGGACACGCCGGCAGATCGCGAAGAAGATCCCCGGATTTCGCTTCGCTTCATGCGCCGGGCGCCGACCCCAGCCTTGGCAGCAATGCATGCATCGGTGGTTGGGTCCCCAATCGCGGTCGCGGGCTCGCTTGCCCGGGACGACGGGGGTCAGCGCTCGACGAACGCCTTCTCGATGACGAAATGGCCGGGCTCGCTGTGGCTGCCTTCGAGAAAGCCGCGTGTCTCGAACATCGTCCGCAGCTCTTCCAGCATGGCGGGGCTGCCGCACATCATGATGCGGTCGGTTTCGATGTCGAGCGGCGGCTGACCGATGTCGTTGAACAGCTGCTCCGAGGTGATCAGGTCGGTGATGCGGCCGCGGTTGCGGAACGGCTCGCGCGTCACGGTCGGATAATACTGCAGCTTCTCGGTCAAGAGCGGTCCGAACAGTTCGTCGTCGCGCAGCTTCGCCACCAGCTCTTCGCCATAGGCGAGTTCGGAGACCTGCCGGCAACCGTGCACCAGCACGATGCTCTCGAACCGGTCGTAGACGTCGGGATCCTTGATCAGGCTCGCGAACGGCGCCAGACCCGTTCCGGTCGACAGCAGCAGCAGCCGCTGGCCCGGGATCAGGTTGTCGGCGACCAGCGTGCCGGTCGCCTTGCGTCCGACCAGGATGGTGTCGCCTTCCCTGATCTTCTGGAGCTTGGAAGTCAGCGGCCCGTCGGCGACCTTGATCGAGAAGAATTCCAGCGATTCCTCGTGATTGGCGCTCGCCATGCTGTAGGCGCGCAGCAGCGGACGGCCATCAACCTCCAGGCCGATCATGGCGAATTGCCCGTTCTGGAATCGGAAGCCGGAATTGCGGGTGGCGGTGAAGCTGAAAAGCGTATCGGTCCAGTGCCGGACGGAAAGAACTTTCTCTCGATGGAATGCGCTCATGTGTTTTCGTTTTTCCTGACGGCCTGACGTGGAACGAACGGGTTGTTCGGCCTCGAGAGAGGCCAAAAACCCCTGCAATGTCTGGTGATTTGGCGTTTCACCTACGCCAAAACGGGAGATAGTCAACCAGCCTTGAAGCGCAATTGCGCGCTCGGAATGGCAGTCGATTCATCTTGAAAACCGGTTCAGAAAAATCTTCATCGCCTGAGCGGCGCATACGCAATTAACTTGCTGAAATACGTGCCGTTGCGGCAGGAAATTGCCCCGCGACCTCCGAAATTTCGTTAAAGATAAAGCACCAAAAATGGAATGCCAGATCGCCGGATATTGCATGCGCGACTTGAGGGATTTTCGAGCGGGAAAGCCGGGCTTCTATCCGGACCAGACGCTCTATGCCGCCTATGCCTGCGCCGAATTCGGCCTCGCGTTTGCGGATCTCGACGGCGGAACGGGGCTGGTGTTCAGCGTCAGTTCGTCGACCGGCCGCGTTCATTTCGGCGCCGGGCGCTGCTCATACTATCCGCAGAACAACGCCACCGCATCGACACTGGCGTCGGACAAATACTTCACCAGCCGGATTCTCGAACAGGCCGGCGTCGCGACGCTGGGCGGCGAATATTTCTTCCTTTGGGACCGCCACCGCGCCCATCGCCCCGCGGGGCATGAGCGCGAGGATGCGCTGGCGCATTTCCGGAAACTGGGTGGGTCGGCTTTCGTCAAACCCCTGACCGGTTCGCGCGGCGATTTCGCGCAGGCGGTGCATGACGAGGCCTCGCTGGTGCGATATCTCGGCGAGGTCGCGCCCTATTACGACGCGATCCTGATGCAGCCGGTCGTCGCAGGAACTGAATACAGGGTGTTCCTGCTCGACGACGAGGTGCTGTTTGCGGCGCGCAAATATCCGCCCTCGCTGCTGGGCGACGGCGTCAGCCGCATCCGCGATCTCCTGACCGCGCACAATGACGGCTTGCGATCGCGCGGCCTTTCGCCGGTTGCCCTGACCAGCGATCGCGGCACCGCGCTCGATGCCGTGCTGGCGAAGGACGAGCGCTGGGACATTCCCGGACGCATGAACCTGAGCGCGGGCGGCACGATGCGGATCGAACCGTTGCCTTCCGGACCCGCGCTGACGCTGGCGAAGAAGGCCGTGAGCGCGCTCGGACTGCGCGTCGCCGCCGTCGACCTGTTCACCGATATCGGCGGCGACCCGGGGGCGATGCGGGTGATCGAGGTCAACTCCAACCCGTCGATCCGGCTCTTGGAGCAATCGGAGCGCGGCGACCTGATCCTGAAAATCTGGCATCACACCTTTTCCGCGATGGGACTACTCGGTGTTTGATCTCCCGAAATATGGCGATGGCGTCTGCCTGGCGCGGATGGCCGAGCTGCTCGAGGCACTGGCGATCGACCGCGAGCGGCTCGCACGCGTCTGCGTCGTCGTCACCGGGTCCAACGGCAAGGGCTCCACCGCGGCGCTTTGCGCCGGCATCGGCCGCGCCTATGGCCTGCGCACGGGCTTGTTCACCTCGCCGCACCTCTATCGTTTCAACGAGCGGGTTCAGGTCGATGGCGCTCCGATCGGCGACGGCGATCTGGCGCGGCTGAAACGGCGGATCGAGGCCGCGATCGCCGAGGTCTCACGCCGACGCGGCGAGCAATTCGGCGCCTTCGAAGCGATGTTTGCGCTGGCCTGCCTGCATTTTCAGGAGTGCGAATGCGAGTTTGCCGCCTTCGAGGCCGGCATCGGCGGGCGCTACGATCCGGTGCGTCTGATCGGCGCGCTCGTCGCCTGCGTCACCTCGGTCGATTACGAGCACGTCGAACTGCTCGGCCATTCCCTTGAATTGATCGCCTCCGACAAGAGCGATGCCTGCGCCGCCGGCGGCACCATCGTTTACGGCGAGAATTGCCGGATGCTGCGGCCGCACCTGATCGAATACAACCGCAATCGCAACATTGCTTCGCTGTTCGTCCGCGAGCAGATCGGCATCGACAGCGAAGTCGCATCGGCGTCAGGGCAACGGTTCGATTATCAGTTCGGATATTTCGATTTTCGCCTCGTCGAAATCGGCTTGCTCGGCGCGTTTCAGATCGGTAACGCAGCCATCGCGACCACCCTGTTCCTGCTCTGGCTGCAACGCGCGCACCCCCGCAAGGCTCCCGACCGGATTGAAGCCGCCGTGCGATCCGGCCTTGGCGCGGTGCGCTGGCCCGGCCGCCTCGAAACGATCAAGCAACACCCGCTCACGGTGATCGACGTCGGCCATACCCCAGACGGCGTCAGGCAAGCGCTCGCCGGCCTCAAGGCGATCCACGGCGCGGACGGCTGGATTCTGGTCACCGGCGTTTCCCGCGACAAGAAGGCCGAGGAGATCGCGGGCGCGCTGGCGCCATCCTTCGACACCATCGTCTGCACAGCAGCCCACCACAAGGGCGCGGACGCGGACCACATCGCAAGCGCGGTGCGCGCGGCCAATCCGCAGGCCGCCGTTCACATCGCCGCCACCATCGAGGACGCGGTCGGCATCGGCGAAAAACTCGCCGCCGCGCAAAATCGGCAGATCTACGTCGCCGGCGGGCTGTTCCTAGCGATCGAATACACGGTCGTCGCGCGAGGCGGCCGCGCGGAGGAACTGAAGTTCTTCTGAACAGGGCATCAGCCTCGTCATTGCGAGGAGCGCAGCGACGAAGCAATCCAGCTTCCTTAGCGCAAGGAAAAATGGATTGCTTCGCTGCGCTCGCAATGACGGTGAGTTTGGTCTAGCGTCCGGCACAACGCATCATGTGGGCAACCGCAGGTCAGGAAGGAAACGCCATGAACGACACCGTCAACCGCCAGATCCTGCTGGTCGAAAAACCCACCGGAAAACTCGGCCCCGAGCATTTCAAGCTGTCGAAGGCCGCCATTCCCGAGCCGAGGGATGGCGAAGCGCTGCTGAAGGTGCGCTACATTTCGCTCGATGCCGCCAACCGGGCCTGGATGCATGGCGCGACCTATCGCGCGGCGGTCGAGGCCAACACCGTGATGGCCGGCGGCAGCATCGCCGAAGTGGTGTCGTCGAAGGCGCCGGGGCTTGCGGCCGGCGACATCGTGTTCGGCGATACCGGCTGGCAGGACTACGCCGCGGTGCCGGCAAAGCATCTGTCGAAGATGCCGAAGATGGAGCCGATGACGCACCTGCTCAGCGTCTACGGCATCGCCGGGCTGACCGCCTATTTCGGGCTGCTCGACATCGGCAAGCCGAAGGCCGGCGAGACGGTGGTGGTTTCGGCGGCGGCGGGCTCGGTCGGCTCGATCGTCGGCCAGATTGCGAAGATCAAGGGCTGCCGCGTCGTCGGCATCGCCGGCGGCAAGGACAAATGCGACTGGCTGGTCAACGACCTCGGCTTCGATGCCGCGGTCGACTACAAGGACGGCGCAGTGTTCAAGGCGTTGCGGGCGGCCGCACCAAAGGGCATCGATGTCTATTTCGACAATGTCGGCGGCGACATTCTCGAAGCCTGCATCGCGCTGATGAACAATCGCGGCCGCATCGCCTGCTGCGGCGCCATCTCGCAATATGACGGCGTACCGTCGGCGCACGGCCCGCGCGGCGTGCCCGGCCTGATCGTGGTAAAGCGGCTCATCATGCAGGGCTTTATTGTGATGGACTATATGGAGCAGCGGGATCAGGCGCTGAAGGACCTGCAGTCCTGGGTCGCGTCAGGCAAGCTGAAGGTCCGGGAGGACGTCATCAACGGTCTCGAGAATACGCCGAAGGCGCTGATCGGACTATTGGCCGGCGAGAACCGCGGCAAGCGTATGGTGAAGGTGTAGGCCGGACTCTATCAGTTGTCGTCCCGGCGCACGCCGGGACCCATACTCCGCGGCGGATGTGATGTGGAAAGCCGGCTGACATTCTGCGCAAAGGAGAGGACACGGCGTATGGGTCCCGGATCAGCGCTCGCTATGCTCGCTTGTCCGGGACGACGGAGATCTTGAATGCCCGGGCATGACGAGCAAGCCTAATGCGTCCCGCGCGGCGTCGGCGCAACCGGCTGCGGCGCCGGCGCCTCGCTCTTCCGTCCCGCCAGCCAGTTCTCGAACCGCTGCACCACGACGAAGAAGGTCGGGACGAACAGCACGGCGAGGCAGGTCGAGGCGATCATGCCCGAGAACACGGTGATGCCGATCGACTTGCGGGCGCTGGCGCCTGCGCCGGTCGCCAGCACCAGCGGCACCACGCCGAGGATGAAGGCGAACGAGGTCATCAGGATCGGGCGGAACCGGGCCCGCGCCGCCTCGATCGCGGATTCCATCAGCGGCTTGCGGTCGCGCACGTGCAGCTCCAGCGCCACTTCCACGATCAGGATGGCGTTTTTCGCCGACAGCGCGATCAGCAGGATGATTCCGATCTGGGTGTAGAGGTTGTTCTCGATCCGTAACGCCGTGAGCACCGACATCGGGCCGAGCAGCGACAGCGGCACGGCGAGGATCACCGAGATCGGCGCGTACCAGCTTTCATATTGCCCGGCCAGCACCAGGTAAACGAGCAGCAGGGCGAGGCCGAACGCGAAGTAGATCTGGCCGCCGACGACCTTCTCCTGATACGACATCGCCGTCCATTCATAGCCGGTCCCCGCCGGCAGGGTCTTGGCGGCGATCTCTTCCATCAGCGCCATCGACTGGCCGGAGCTGTAGCCGGTGGCCGGCAGGCCAATCACCGTCGCGGACGGATAGAGATTGTACAGGCTGATCAGCGAAGGGCCGACCGCCGGCGTGATCTTCGCCACCGTGCCGAGCGGAATCATGTCGCCCTGGCTGTTGCGCACCATCAGCTTCTCGATATCCCGCGGCGTCAGGCGGAATTGCGCATCCGCCTGGGCGTAGACCTGGAAGGTGCGCCCGAACTTGTTGAACTGGTTGACGTAGGTCGAACCCATATAGGAGGACAGGGTCGAGAAGATCTGGTCGGTGGTGACATGCAGGGTCTGCGTCTTGATCCGGTCCACCTCGACGTCGAACTGCGGCACCATCGAACGGAACGACGAACTGACGCGCTGCAGCGCGCTTTGCGTCTGCGCGTTGGAGACGATCGCGCCGGCGATCGCCTGCAGCTTGCCGAAATCGGCATTGCCGTCACGCAGCTGGACCTGCATGGCGAAGCCCGCGGCGTTGCCGATGCCCTGTATCGGCGGCGGCGGGATCACCAGAATCCGCGCCTCCTGGATCACGGACAGCTTCTCGTTCAAGCCGACGAACAGCGACCGCAGATCCTCGCCCGGGCCGCGCGCGCTCCATTCCTTCAGGACCAGGTAGGCGACGCCGGCATTGGCGAGGCTCGAGGAATTGTCGAGCGCCGATATGCCGGCGATGCCGATCACCTGTTCGACGCCCGGCGACTTGCCGGCCAGCTCGCTGACCTGATGGAGCACGCGCTGGGTACGGTCGAGGGCGGCGCCATCGGGCAACTGCACCGCGACGAGCAGGTAGCCCTGATCCTCGGTCGGAATGAAACCCGTCGGCACCCGCGACAGGCCGTAACCGGCGATGCCGATCAGGATCAGCGCCGATATGACCGACAGATTGCTGTGCGCGACCAGGCGGCCGATCAGCCCGGCGTACCCCCTCTCAAGGCGGTCGTAGACGGCGTTGAAGCCGCGATAGAAGAAGTTGCGCTGTTCCGGCGGCACCGGCCGGCGCAACCACAGCGCACATTGCGTTGGCTTCAACGTTGCGGCGTTGACGGCACTGAGCAGCGCGGTCGCGGCGATCACCAGCGCGAATTGCGCGTACATCCGTCCCGTCAGCCCCGGCAGGAACGCCGCCGGCAGGAACACCGAGATCAGCACCAGCGTGATGCCGACGATCGGCGCGAACAGCGCATCCATCGCCTTGATCGCCGCGTCATGGCCCGACATGCCCTGCTCGATATTGTGCGCGGCGCCCTCGACCACGACGATGGCGTCGTCCACCACGATGCCGATCGCGAGCACGATCGCAAACAGGGTCGAGATGTTGACGGTGAAGCCGAGCGCCGCCATCGCGGCGAAGGCGCCGATGATCGTCACCGGCACGGTGGTGGCAGGGACCAGCATCGCCCGCCAGTCCTGCAGAAAGATCAGGATCACGATCAGGACCAGGAAGCCGGCCTCGATCAGGGTCTTGTAGACTTCCTTGATCGATTCCGAGACGAATTTGGTGGTGTCGAACGGCGTGTCGTATTTGATGTCCTGCGGAAACCCCTTCGCCAGCGCCGCCATCTTGGCCTCGACCGCCTTCTCGACCTCGAGCGCATTGGCCCCCGGCGACTGGAATACGCCGATGCCGGTGGAGGGCTTGTTGTTGAGCGAGAATATCTGGCTGTAGGTCTGCGCGCCCAGTTCGACCCAGCCGACGTCGCGCACGCGGGTGACGTCGCCACTGCTGCCGGTCTTGACGATGATGTTCTCGAACTGGCTCTTGTCGTCGAGGCGTCCGTTGACGTTGAGCGTGTACTGGAACGCCTGCCCGGCCGGCGTCGGCGGCGCGCCGACCTGGCCCGCGGTCACCTGCTGGCTCTGCTGCTGGATCGAGGAAATGACGTCCTGCGGCATCAGCCCGCGGACCTGCAGCTTGTTCGGGTCGAGCCAGACCCGCATCGAATACTGGCCGGCGCCGAACACCGTGACGTTGCCCACGCCCGGCAGTCGCGACAGTTCGTCCCGGATGTTGATGGTGGCGTAATTGGAGAGGAAAAGGCTGTCATAGGTCGCGTTCGGCGAAGTCAGCGTCACGAACAGCAGGATCGCCGTCGACCTCTTCTGCACGGTGACGCCCTGGTTCTGGACCGACTGCGGCAGTTGCGACAGCGCGCTCGACACCCGGTTCTGTACCAGCACCTGCGCAAAATTGAGATCGGTGCCGATCTTGAACGTCACCGTCAGCGAGTAGGTGCCGTCGGCGCCGCTGTAGGACTGCATGTAAAGCATGTCCTCGACGCCGTTGACCTGCTGCTCGATCGGCAGCGCCACGGTGTCGATCACGGTCTTGGCGCTGGCGCCGGGATAGCGGGTGGTGACCTGCACCGTCGGCGGCACCACGTCGGGATATTGCGCGACCGCGAGGCTGAACAGCGCCACCCCGCCGATCAGGATCATCAGGATCGCGATGACGTTGGAAAGAACCGGCCGCTCGATGAAAAATTTCGAAATCATGGGCCCGGTCCTATTTGGCCGACGCCGGCGACGCTTCGATCTTCTGCAGCTGCGGGTCGACCTTCTGGCCGGGGATCGCGCGCAACAGCCCTGCGATGACGACGCGATCATCGGGCTTCAGGCCGTTTTCGATCACGCGCAGCTCACCATCCAGCGGTCCGGCCTGCACCTTGCGCTGCTCGACGACATTATCCTTGTTCACCACCAGCACGTAGCGTCCGGCCTGATCGCTGCCGAGCGCCGCGTCGGGCACCAGCAATGCGTTCTGCTGCTGATCGAGAGGCACGCGAATCCGGACGAAAGAGCCGGGCAGCAATGCCCGGTCGGAATTCGGCAGCACGCCGCGCACCGCCAGCGTACCGGTCGACTGGTTGATGGTCGGCGCGGCGTAATCGAGCTTGCCCTTGTGCGGATAGCCGTCTTCGGTCTGCAGCCCGACCTCGATCGGCAATTGCCGGAGATCGTTCACCGTCATGCCCCGCCGGCGCGCTTCCTCGCGAATCCGCAGCACGTCCTGTTCGTTGACGCTGAAATTCACGTAGATCGGATCGAGCGCGACGATAGTCGCCAATTGCGTCGGCGACGACGCGCCGACGAGTTCGCCGACCGAGATGAGATGCGCGCTGACGACGCCGTCGAACGGCGCCGTAACGGTGGTGTAGCCGTAATTGACCTGCGCGATCCTGGTGTTGACCTGGGCCTGCGCGAGGTTGGCCTGCGCGTTGTCGCGGGACGACGTCGAGGTGTCGAGCGTGGCCTGCGAGACGACTTGCCGCGAGACCAGTTCGGACTGGCGCTTGAAATCGGATTCCGCTTGTTTCAGCGACGCCTGCGCGCCGGCCTCGGCCGCCTGCGCCTGTTCGAGCTTGAGCTTGTAGGTCTCGGGCTCGATCGTGAACAGCGTGGTGCCCTGCTTGACGAAGTTGCCGTCCTGGTAATCGATCGATTGCAGAAATCCCTGCACCCGCGCGACCAGATCGACGCTCTTGATCGGAGCGGTGTTGCCGGTGGCTTCGAGAAAACGCGTGATGCTTCGCAGCGCCGGCACGCCGACATCCACCTTCGGCGGCGGCGGCGGCACGAAACTATTTTGTTCGCAGGCACTTAATGTAACGAGCGCGAACAGCGCGAAAGCAGCACGGCAAGCGCCGGTGACTCTTTGCCGAACACTGCCGTTCGGACCGCTGCAGGCTGGCGAACGCGCAGGCATCATTCGCGGACCCCAATTTGTTCTTATTCCGAAAAGGTTTTGGTTCGGAAGCAGGCCATCCATGAATAGCAACAATCCTCTTGCGGTAAAACCTGAAACCGAAAATGATAATGCTGCGTTCGAAATTTTCTCTGTCACCCTTTTGTCACCCCTCTACTGGATTTCGCTTCGATTGCAGCGGCGGCTCGAGCGACACGATAAGGATTTCTTCAAATGATCAACACGTTAAAACATTGGGCAGTGATGGCAACCGCCATGTTCATGGTGGTGACGACGGCGTTTTCGCAAGCACCGACTGATGCACAACGCAGCGCCATCCGGTCCGAATGCCGCGCCGATTATCAGGCGCATTGCGCCAGCGTGCCGCCGGGCGGCGAAGCGTCGCTGCAATGTCTGCAGAAGAACATGTCGAGCCTTTCGTCGGGCTGCGCGGGCGCGGTGCGCGCGGTGGGACCTGCCGCAGCGCCGAAGGCCGAATCCGCGCCGGCCGCGGCACCCAAGGCCGAGCCCGCTCCGGCTGCTGCACCGGCGAAGCCCGCTGCAGCGACCGCGGCGCCAGCGGCGGCGCCGGCCGCTGCTCCCAAGGCGGCGACGGGCGCACCGGCGAAACAGCCTGATGATGCGCAGGTTTCCGCGATCCGCAACGCGTGCCGCTCCGATTATCAAAAGGTTTGCGCCGGGGTACCGACCGGCGGTTCTGCGGCGCTGCAATGCCTGGAGAAGAACAAGGCGAAGACGTCGGGCGGCTGCCAGCAGGCCCTCAACGCCGTCAGCGGCGGCACGGCCGCGCCTGCCGCAGGCGTCGCTACCGCAACTGCCAGTCCGGGAGCGGCGCCCGCCGCGGCTGCGCCCGCGCCGGCCTTGAGGCTGCGGCCGATGCTGCCGCGCGAGGAGTTGTTCGTGTTGAGGTCGGCTTGCAGCGGCGACGTTCGCGGGCTCTGCGGCGGCGTAGCGCCCGGCGGCGGCCGCATCATGCAATGCCTGGCGAACCAGGCCGCCACGATTTCGCCTGCCTGCAAACAGGTGCTGGTGCAGTTCGCCGCGCAATAAGTCGGCGCAGGCAAGCCCGGCGGCCTCGCAGGCCGCCGGTCATTCCCCGCGAAACGCGAGGATGAGCTGGATCAACCGCACCGACTACGAAAAGTACATAACGTACGCTGAATTTCTCCATCGGCCGATAACGCCGACGTCAGCAGGACCGCCCGGTTCAGCGTGATGCTGCGGAACCCGGCGAGTTCTGGCTCGTCGTCCAGCGACCGCCGATCTTTTCCGTCAAAGTGCGGCAGACCTGCATCAGCCTTTCGACCACGGCCTGGTCATGCCGGCGGTCGAAGGCGGACGTCGCGATCACGGTGACGACGAGCGCGGCACGTGCCTGGATATCGAGAATCGGCACCGCGGTGGCCCGCAATCCCGGGATCAGCATCTCGTCGACGGATGCCGACATGGCGCCCCGCACCTTGCTGCGGATGGCGTTCACATCGACGGCGCGCTTGTCGACCGGTTTCTCATCTTCGATCGCGTTGGCCGCTTCTTCGTCATTCATGAAGCTGAGGAAGACGTGTCCGGTGGCCGATCCGAGCAGCGGCAGCACCGATCCAACCGTCAGCGACGTCGTCACCGGCGGGCGGCCGGCGTGCCAGCGCACGATGGTTGGGCCGAGCGGGCCGCGGGCTGCGACCAGCGTGGTGCGTCCGGTCTCGCGCGTGAAGGCTGCGATGGCTGGATCGGCGTCCGCGAAGACGTCGGTGCGCGCGAGAGCCGCAAGGCCGATCTGGATCGCCTGCGGGCCGAGGTCGTAGCGGCCCGATGAGGCGTCCTGATGCGCCATGCCGGAGGCGATCAGGCTCGCGAGATAGCGATGGGTCTGGGAAGCGGACAGGCCCGAGCGCTTCGCCACGACGCCGAGCGTGGCCGATTCCGGCTCGGCCGCCAGCGCGGCCAGCACGCGGAAACCGATATTGACCGACTGAATGCCGCGCCGGGGGGACGGCGTCGCATCGGACTCTCCGTCGATGCGCAGGCCCTTCAGCGCTTTGCTGGTCGTTACCGGGCGAGGCTTCTTGGTGCGCATGGCGGGTCACGATCGAAGTTCAGGGACGGGAACCTACGCAGTGGCGGCCGGATTTGACCATCGGTCCCGTCGATACGGACTATTGCATATTTGGCAATGAATTGTACAATGTAAAAAAAACGATGGAGGAGCATGTGCGTATCGCCGTGATCGGCGGGGGCCCCGGAGGTCTCTATTTCTCGTACCTCTGGAAGAAGCGCCACCCGGACGCCCAGATCGATCTGTTCGAGCAGAATCCGGCCGGCGCCACCTGGGGCTTCGGCGTGGTGTTCTCCGAGCAGGCGCTCGAATTCCTGCGCGCCGACGATCCCGACACTGTCGACGCGATCGCGCCGCGGATGGAGAGCTGGAAGAACATCACCCTGAATTTGCGCAGCGAAAGCGTCGAGATCGACGGCGTCGGATTCTCCTCGATCGGCCGGCTCGAGCTTTTGACCATCCTGCAGCAGCGCGCCCATGCCGTCGGCGTTACGCCGCAATATGAAACGCTGCTGCAGTCGCTGGATCAATTGACCGGCTACGACCTGATCGTCGCGGCCGACGGCCTGAACTCGCTGGTGCGCCGCGGCTTCGAAGGCGACTTCGGCACTTCATTGTCCTATTCCACCAACAAGTTCGCCTGGTACGGCACGACCAAGCGCTTCGAGACGCTGTCGCAGACCTTCGTGAAGACCGACCTCGGCACCTTCAACGCCCATCACTACCGCTACTCGCCTGACATGAGCACGTTCCTGGTCGAGTGCGATGCCGCGACCTGGCAGCGCTATGGTTTCGCCGACAAGACGATCGAACAATCGCAGGCGATCTGCGAGCAGGTCTTCGCCGCCACGCTCGGCGGACACAGGCTGGTGTCGAACAAATCGGTGTGGCGCAACTTCCCATGGATCTGGAACGAACGCTGGTCGTTCAGAAACATGGTGTTGATCGGCGATGCCCTGCATACGGCGCATTTCTCGATCGGATCTGGCACCCGGCTCGCGATCGAGGATGCGATTGCGCTGGTCAAGGCGCTGGAGGCCGAGCACGATGTGTCCGCGGCGCTCAACCGCTACCAGGCCGACCGCAAGCCGATCGTGCATAAGCTGGTGAAGGCGGCGCGGACCAGCGCCGACTGGTACGAAAACTTTCCCGAACATATGAAGCTCGATCTGATGGATTTTGGTTACAGCTACATCACCCGCTCCGGCCGCATCGACGATATCCGGCTGCGCGCGATGTCGCCGGCCTTCATGGCGCGCTACGAGGCGTCGAAGCGGCCGTTGCAGCAGGGCGGGAGCCGGACATGACGCGGCCGGATCGCACGCTGGAGATCGCCGACGGCGTGCCGTCCGACAGCCCCGGTGCGCGCGAAATCGGCTTTGCGATTCCGCAAATCTACAATGCGAGCCGCATCCTGTTCGACAATCTCGGCAAGGGCCGCGGCGACCGGCCGGCGCTGATCGGCCCGGGCGGATCGCGCAGCTATGCCGAGCTCTGCGCTGAAGCCTGCCGCTGGGGCCACGGCTTCATCTCGCTCGGACTGAAGCGCGGCGACCGCGTCCTGATGTTCCTCGACGATACGCCGGCCTATCCGGCGGCGTTCTTCGGCGCGGTGCGCGCCGGTTTCGTGCCGCTGCTGATCAACACGCTGACGCCGCCGGACCTGCTGCAATTCTATCTCGCCGATTCCGGCGCCGCGGTTGCCGTCACCGACGCCGAATTTGTTGCGCGCTTCGACGCGCAGGCCTGCAAGGATACACAGCTGCGCACGCTGATCGTGGTCAATGGCGCGGCCGGCGATCATGCAGTACCGGACACGATCATCACCGGGCCGTGGCTGCAGGGATTTTCCACCGAGCTCGCGGAAGCCGGCACCGACCGCAACGAAATGGCGTTCTGGATGTATTCGTCGGGTTCGACCGGACGGCCCAAGGGTATCGTCCACCTGCAGCACGACATGGCCTATAGCGAGGCCGCGTTCGCACGCAATGTGCTAAAGCTTGAAGCCAACGACATCTGTTTCTCGGTGCCGAAGATGTTCTTCGCCTACGGCTTCGGCAACTCCATCACCTTTCCGTTCGCGGCCGGCGCGGCGACGCTGCTGCTGCCGGGCCAGCCGAAGCCGGCGGCGATCTTCGCGGCGATCGAACGGTTCAAGCCTTCCGTCTTCTTCGGCTTGCCGACGCTCTACACTTCCCTGACCAAGGCCGACGGTGCAACCAACACGGATTTCTCCTCGCTGCGGATGGCGCTATCAGCCGCGGAAGTGCTTTCGGCCGAGGTCTTCAATGGCTGGAAGCGGCTGACCGGCCTCGAGATCGTCGAAGGGCTGGGATCGACGGAAGTGCTGCACATCTATCTCAGCAATCGTCCGGAGAAGAAAAAGCTCGGCGCCGCCGGGTTGCGCGTGCCCGGCTATGAGGTCGCGCTCAGGGACAAGGATGGCCGCGAGGTCGGCGACAACGAGGAAGGCATCTTGTGGGTGCGCGGCGATTCCAACACGCCGCTGTACTGGAACCGGCCGGACAAATCGGCCGAAACCATCCGCGACGGCGGGTGGATCTACACCGGCGACCGCTTCGTGCGCGATGCCGACGGCTTCCATTTCTTCCGCGGCCGCGCCGACGACCTCGTCAAGATCTCCGGCCAGTGGGTCTATCCGCTCGAGGTCGAGCTTTGCCTCGCCGAACATCCCGCCGTTCGCGAATGCGCGGTGTTCGCCGCCGAACTGCCCGATCGGCGCATGACCCTGAAGGCGGTGGTGGTGATGAACGACCGCGGCTTCGATGCCGGCAATGTGACGAAGATGCTGCAGGATTTCGTCAAGGCAAAGCTGCTGCCCTACAAATACCCGCGCGAGATCAGCTTCATCGAGGAATTGCCGAAGACCGGCACCGGGAAAATCGACCGGCAGGCGTTGTTGAAGGTGTAATACCAACGGCCTCAAGGAATGACCGTCGCCCAGGTTCTGGATGTGATTGAGGCAACGCGCTCGGGGTCGTCGGCGAAGAAGCGCCAAGCAGCGCAGGATTTGTCGACAATGTCGTCGTAGCTTTCGAACACGGTGATGGCGAGTTTGTTGCCGCGCAGATATTCCCAGACATTCTCGACCGGGTTCAGCTCTGGAGCGTAGGGCGGCAGGCGGACGAGCGTGATGTTGCTTGGAACGGAGAGACGCGCCGCGACGTGATAGCCTGCGCCATCAATGACGAGCGCAGCATGTGCTCCCGGCGCAACACGGCGGCCGATTTCGGCCAGATGCATGGACATGGCATCGGTATCGGCGGCGGGCAGGACGAGCGCCGCCGTAGCTCGGCGTTGCGGACAGACGGCGCCAAAAATGTAAGCCCACTCGTAGCGTTGGTCGCGTGGCGCACGAGGCCGTGTTCCTCGCTTGGCCCAGACGCGGGTCAGCGTCCCTTGCTGGCCGATGCGGGCTTCGTCCTGGAACCAGATTTCGATGGGTTTGTCTTTCGCGCGGTCGGGGAGTTGCGCCGCGACCGTTGCGGCAAAGTTTTTTTAAAGGCCTCCTGGGCTTCTTCGTCGGCCTGCGGATGGCGCGGACGCACCGAGAGCCGGCGGTAGCCGAGCTTCGCCAGCACCTTGCCGACCGAGCGTTCATGCAATGCGACGCCAAAGCGCCGTTGCAACTCGTCGCGCAAATCCACGCGCCGCCAGCGCACTACCCCATGGCGAGCCGGATCGGGCCCGGCCTCAACCAGCTTGGCCAGTTCGGCTTGCTGCTCCGCTGTGAGTTTTGGCGTGGGACCTGGCGTCTTCAAATCGTGCAGGCCGTCCAAGCCCTCAGCGTTGTAGCGATGCACCCAATCCCGCAGGGTCTGGCGATCCATGCCGCAGCTCTCCGCCGCCGACTTGCGATCCATCCCATCGAGCACCATCGCAAGAGCCAACATCCGCCGTGCTGCTGAACCATCCTTCTCCCGGCCCGCCGCCGCACGAAGGTCCTTTGCCGTCAAATCAAGCCGTAGGATCCTAACCGCTCCACCCATCGATGCTGCTCCTCTCAAAAGCAAACATCGAGTCAGAGTTTCTCTGATTTGGGAATCCCAAAATGAGTCAAAAGCCGCGGCCGTTGGTATAAGACTCATACGCTTCAACAAACTCGATGTCGTCCCGGCGAACGCCGGGACCCATACGCCGCGGCTTCTCGTCTTGGAAACAGCTGCCCAACGACTTTCGCACAACATCAACAGTTGTGGCTATGGGTCCCGGCTCTGCGCTTCGCTTGGCCGGGACGACGGATAGTTTTTGTCTATCCACCCAGCCCTGTCCCGCCATAGAGCCACTGGAGATGCCCGTAATAATCCTCCGACGTCTTGGCGCCCATGATGGCGTTGCGGATGCGGGCGTGTTCGCCGGCGGGATGATAGATGTGTTCGCCGATGGCGCGGGATTGCAGCTGGATCCGCGCGGTGCGCGCGAAGCGCTGCGACAGGTAGTGCTTGAGCGCGGCAGCGTGATCGTCCGGATAGGCGTCGAGCATGTGCGACAGGCACACCGCGTCCTCCAGCGCCATGCAGGCGCCTTGGGCGAAATATTGCAGCGTCGGGTGCGCGGCGTCGCCGAGCAGCACGACGCGGCCGTCGATCCAGCGTTCCATCGGATCGCGGTCGCACAGCACCCAGAGCTTCCAGTTCCTGCCGTGACGGATGATGTTTTGCGCCCGCCGATGCACATGCGCAAAGCCCCGCATCACTTCGTCGTGGGATACCGCTTGGCCTGCGACCGGCGCCGGCGCGTGGTTGTGATAGGTGACGACGAGATTGAACACCTTCCAGCCCGACAGCGGGTAATGCACGATGTGGCACTTCGGCCCGGCCCACAGCGTCGCCGCATTCCAGCGCAGGTCTTCCGGCATCTCTTCGGTCGGAATCACCGAGCGGTAGGTGGAATGACCGGATACCCGCGGCAGTCCGTCGGCGGCGACCTGCTTGCGGATGTTGGACCACAGCCCGTCGGCGCCGATCAGCAACGATCCCGTGATGCGTTCGCCGGAGGCGAGATGCGCCGTCACCGAGGAGCCGTCCTGGTCGTAACCCATCACTTCGCTGGAGACGCGCAGCTCGATCAGCGGGTGGTCCTGGCACGCTTTCAGGAACACGCCGTGCAGGTCGCCGCGATGCACGACGCCGTAGGGGTTGCCGAACCGGGTGCGGAAGGCTTCGCCGAGGTCGATATGGGTGATCTCCTCGGCGTTCAGCGCATCCATCAGCCGCAGCTTGTCGATATAAACCGCCATGCCGCGCGCGGCCTCGCCGACGCCGAGATAATCGAAGGCGTGGAAGGCGTTGGGCCCGAGCTGGATGCCGGCGCCGATCTCGCCGAGCGCCGAGGCCTTTTCCATGAGGATCGACGCAATGCCCTTTTGCGCCAGCCCAAGCGCGGCGGCGAGGCCGCCGATGCCGCCGCCCGCGATCAGGACGGGCCGTTTGCTTACCGTCATCAGCCTGCCTTCCCGAGATGTTCGAGCGCGTCTTCGGCGCGCAACGGCACGCGCGAGGCCTCGTTGCTGAGGTCGACCAGTTGGGTCAACAGCGCCAGCAGGGTCTTGCGATCGGCCGGTTTGAGCGGCTGCAGCATCCGCGCCTGCGCCCGATCGACCGACGGCATGATATCGCGCAGCAAGGCCGCGCCTTCCCTGGTCAGGTAAAGCAGCTTTATTCGCTTGTCGCCGGGCGAGGGCTTGCGCTCGATATGGCCCTTGCTCTCCAGCCGCTCGATCACATTGCCGAGCGTGGAGCGGTCGAACGCGATCACGGCGGACAACCGGGTGGCGTCGATGCCGGGATGGGTGTGGATCGCGACCAACGCGGCAAATTGCACCGGCGTCAGGTCGTAGGCCCGGCACTCCTCGACGAAGATCGACACCGCGATCTGCTGCATCCGGCGGAACAGATAGCCGGGCGCATCGTAGACCGCGTCCATCGTCACTGGCGTTGGCTTACTCGGCATCGGGCTGCCTGTCCGGTGCGGCGTCGGTGAACGCCTTCATGGCCTGCGCCGCCGCCTCGGCCCTGAGCAGCCGCGGATAGGCCGAGACGTCGACGCCGAAGCGCCGCGCGTTGAACAGCTGCGGCACCAGGCAGAGATCGGCGATGGTCGGCGTGTCGCCAAAACAGAATGGACCGGGCTCGCTCGCGATCAGCGCTTCGCAAGCGGCAAGGCCCTCGCGGTTGGCCCAGGCCGCCCAGCCCGTCACCTGCTCCTCGGGCAGGCCGAGTTCGCGCAATCGCGCCAGCACTTTCAGATTCTGCACCGGGTGGATATCGCAGGCCACGGCCTGCGCGAAGGCGCGAACCTTGGCGCGGCGCAGCGGATCTTTCGGCAGCAGCGGCGGCTCGGGGTGGGTTTCGTCCAGCCATTCGATGATGGCGAGCGACTGGGTCAGCACCGCGCCCTTGTCGTCCTGTAGCGCCGGGACCAGCCCTTGCGGGTTGAGGGCGAGAAAGGCGGGGTCGCGCTGTTCGCCCTTGCGCAGGTGGTGGGAGAGCTGATCGGCGCGCAGGCCCTTCAGATTCAACGCGATTCTGACCCGGTAGGACGCGCTGCTGCGGAAATAGCCGTGCAGCTTCATTACGAACCTCCCCCTCAAATCTCTTGTTGGTCGTCGTTACGGTTGACGATAGCCACATTGTAAGTATACTGTCAATCTATTGAAGCCAACGATAACCTCAGGGAGGCTGGTCATGGAGCCCGTGCTGAAGACGCCGGAACGCGAGGCGTTCTACAAGAAGATCGACGGCGAAAATCTCTCGGCGCTGTGGAACGTGATGGGCGATCTGATCACGCCGGAGCCAAAGAGCGCCTGCCGGCCGCATCTGTGGAAGTTCGACGCCATCCGCGACTACATGACCGAAGCCGGCAAGCTGATCACCGCCAAGGAAGCCACAAGGCGGGTGCTGGTGCTGGAAAATCCGGGGCTGCGCGGGCAGTCGAAAGTCACGACCTCGCTGTTTGCCGGCGTGCAGATGGTGATCCCCGGCGACATCGCGCCGTCGCACCGGCACAGCCAGTCGGCGCTGCGTTTCGTGCTCGAAGGCCACGGCGCCTATACGTCGGTCGACGGCGAGCGCACCGCGATGGAGCCCGGCGATTTCGTCATCACCCCGTCGATGACCTGGCACGACCATTCCAACGAGACCAGCGATCCGATGTTCTGGCTCGACGGGCTCGACATCCCGATGGTGCAGTTCTTCGACGCGTCCTTTGCGGAAGACTCCAAGGAGGACCAGCAGAAGATCACCCGTCCCCCGAACGACAGCTTCGGCCGCTACGGCCACAACCTGCTGCCGGTCGACGAGAAGCGCAAATCCAAGACTTCGCCGATCTTCAACTATCCCTACGCCCATACGCGCGAGGCGCTGGAACAGGCCAAGGCGCGCAACGAGTGGGACCCCTGCCACGGGCTGAAGCTGAGATTCTCCAATCCCGAGACCGGCGATTTCGCGATGCCGACCATCGGCACCTTCATCCAGCTGTTGCCGAAGGGCTTCAAGACCGCGCGCTATCGCTCGACCGACGCCACCGTGTTCGCGGCGATCGAGGGCAAGGGCCGCTCCCGGATCGGCGAGCAGACCTTCGAATGGGGCCCGCGCGATTTGTTCGTGGTGCCGAGCTGGCAGTGGGTCACCCACGAAGCCGACGTCGATTCCGTGCTGTTCAGCTTCTCGGATCGTCCGGTGCAGCAGAAGCTGGATTTGTTCCGGGAGGACCGCGGCAACGCGTGAGGGAGTGGACCTCGATCTTTCGTCGTCCCGGCGAACGCCAGGACGACGGTAGACTGGATTGCTTCATCGCGGGGCCTGTCATCGGGCGCGCATCTCGCCATCTTCCTGCGCATATCGGCCGCATTTTAGGTCGCAACTGCCGGCGCGGAGCCATGGCATGCCGCTGCCGTGGATAAGGTTGGGCACCGGAATTATGGGGCAATCCGGGGGCGAATTATTCAGCACACGTCATGGTAAGTAGCGTACCGACGACGGCAGGCTGGCGACGATTCTTGATGACGTAGCCGTTGCGGTGACCAACGGGTTGTAAGGAAGGTTCATTCGGCGTCCGCGGGGGACGTCAAGACCTGATTGAGGGCAGTCCTTTGCAAGCATCCCCCGGCATTTCGAGCCGCCATTATTTCGCAATCTTTATATTGGCCTCCGCCACCCTGTCCTACCAGATACTGGTAACTCGTTTTTTCAGCGTCATGCTGTATTATCATTTTGCATTTGCTGCCATTTCACTTGCCATGCTCGGACTTACGCGCGGAGCGATGGAGGTCTACAACAAACCTGCCCGCTATGCTCTCGAACGGGTGGGAGTGGAATTCGCGCGCCACGCATCATGGTTTGCGATTACCGGCGTCGGCGCAATGATTGCCTTCCTGTGCGTGCCGCTCGTGATCCCCGGGGGATACGTACCTGCAGCCCTCGCGGTCGCGACGTTCGCCTTCGTGATGCCTTTTACCGAAAGCGGTGTCTGCATAACGCTTTTGTTGACTCGCCTGCCATACGGCGGCGGATGGCTCTATGCGGCCGACCTTTCAGGGGCGGCGCTCGGATGCCTCGGGGTTATCTTCGTATTACTCATCGTCGATCCTGTGAGCGCCACACTATGGATCGGAGCCTTTGCCGCTGGCGCGGGCTGGATAGTGGTGCGGGACAGCGGCGACATCCGCAGCCTGCGCCTGAGCGGCGCCGTCGCACTTACGCTGGCTGCCGCCGCCACTGTGCACACCGGTCTGGCCGTTTCCGGCAAAGACCATCTGGGCGTCTTCTGGGCGAAGGGCTCTCAGCAGATGGGAACGCTGTTCGAGCGCTGGAATACCTACTCACGCGTGAGGGTGACGGCGCTTGGCGAGAGCACTCCGTTCGGCTGGGGCCTCGCCCACACGCCGGAGACGAAGATAGACCAGTACCACCTCGATATCGACGCCGATGCGGCCACGGTCATCACCCGGCACGACGGCGATCTCGGCAAGCTATCCTACTTGAAGGATGACGTCGTCAATGCCGCCTACCTGGTGCAGTCGCCTGACGACGTCGCTGTGGTGGGCGTGGGCGGCGGTCGTGACATTCTTTCCGGGCTCTTCTTCGGCGCCAAGCACATACGTGGAATTGAGATCAACCCCGCGATCTTCGAAGTCCTCACTGACAAATTTGCCGATTTCTCTGGCCATCTCGATCGCCAGCCCGGCGTATCGTTGGTCAATGCCGAAGCCCGCAGCTACATCAACCATTCGCCCGATCGATACGACCTTGTCCAGATTTCGCTGATCGACACCTGGGCTGCAACGGCTGCTGGCGGGCTGACACTCACGGAAAACCGTCTCTATACGGTGGAGGCATGGGCTGACTTCTACCGGGCGCTGAAGCCTGGCGGGCTATTGTCAGTATCGCGCTGGTACGAGCCGGACCATCACCGCGGTGAGTTTTATCGCCTCGTGGCGATCGCGGCGAGTGCGCTCCAGCGTCAGGGTGTGCCCGCAGCCGCACTGGCAAACCATGTTATCGCACTGAACGTCGACAACATCGTAACGGTGATTACCCGTCCTGACGCCTTCACCAAGGCCCAGTGGCAAGCTGCGCGCACAAGGCTTCTGGCCCAGGACTTCAAGATACTCCTGGGGCCGGATGTCAATTTCGACACCGTCACATCGACGCTGCTGTCCGGCAAGGCCGACGCGGCATTCTTCGCGTCACTGCCGGAAAACATCATTCCTTCAACGGACGACAATCCGTTCTTCTTCTATACGACGAGCTTCGGAAATCTTGCCGACGTGCTCTCATCGGCTCGCACCAACAACAGCGCGGCGATCAGCATGACCCTGCTGCTGCTCCTGGTCGCGCTTTGCGCCTGCGGGTACTACATCGCCATTCCGTTTGTCCGCCTCGCAAAGCGGATGCCGCTGTCGACGCTGACGCCACCCGTGGCGTATTTCTGCGCGATCGGCATGGGCTTCATGCTGATTGAGATATCGCAGATGCAGCGGCTGATGGTCTTCCTTGGACATCCCGTCTACGGACTGGGCGTGGTACTGTTCACGATCCTTCTCTTCAGCGGGATCGGCAGCGCCACGGTCGGCGCCCATGCCCTTCGATCGAGCGCGGTCGTCACCAGGGTTGTCGCGCTCGTGACAACGCTCGTGCTGGCGGGGCTATTGACTCCCTTGTTCACCACATGGGCGCGATCGGAAGCTACCGACATGCGCATTCTGTTGTCCGTAGTACTGCTCGCGCCACCGGCGTTCTGCATGGGGATGATGTTTCCGCTCGGGCTAAGCATCTGGCGCCGTCACGCGGAGCTTCTTCCGTTCTTCTGGAGCGCCAACGGAATTACCTCGATGTTTGCGTCGGTGCTGGGCATGGCCTTATCGATAGAATTCGGCATCGCGATGACATATGCGCTAGGCACCTGTTTCTATGTCGTCTGCGCATTCATGATCGCCCGGAGCAGCCGGAGCGAACCGCATGGGCGTGTCCGCGGCGAGGCCGCTCAAGGGACTGGAATTGGTGCGCCAGCTAGCGCCAGTGCAACAGCCGCGTCTCCAGCAGATTGATCAGCTTGCCCACGGCGAGCCCGAACAGCGACAGGATGACGACGCCGGCGAGCAGCTGATCGGTCTGCATCAGGTTGCCGGCCTGCAGCACGAAGGCGCCGATGCCGAACTGGGCGCCGATCATTTCGGCGCTGACCACCAGCAATAGCGCCACCGAAGCCGAGATGCGGAAGCCGGCGAGGATCGACGGCAGCGCGCCGGGCCAGATCACCCGGCGCACGATGGAAGCGAACGGCACGTTGAAACTCTGCGCCATCCGGATCAGGTTGCGCGGCACCGCATCGACGCCGCTATAGACCGAGATCGCGGTGGAGAAGAATACCCCGAGCGCAATGGTCGCGATCTTCGGCTCTTCGCCGATGCCGAGCCACAGGATCAGCAGCGGCAATAGCGCGATCTTCGGAATCGGAAACAGCGCCGAGATGAAGGTGATGCCGACGCCGCGCGCGACGCTGGAAAGCCCGATCGCGAACCCGACCAGGACACCGGCGGCGGTGCCGAGGATCCAGCCGGAGCCGATCCGCATCACCGAGACCGACACGTGCTGCCAAAGCGCGCCCGAGATCGCGAGCTTCCAGATCGCCAGCGCGATCGCCGACGGCGGCGGCAGGAACAGCGGATTGACGAGAGCCGCGCTGCCGGCGAGTTGCCAGAGCGCCAGCACCAGTAGGAGCGCGATCCAGCCGGAATAGCGGCCTGCCTTCGGCGCGAAGCCGGCGCCGCGAAACGCGACCGGCCGCGACACGGCCGCGACATCGGTTTGCGGCGGATCCTTTGGCGGCGCGCGCTCAAGCATGCTGGACCTCGCGCTCGGCGTCGATCGCCTGTTCGCGGATCTTCGACCACAACTCGTTCTGCAGCGCCAGCAGGCGTTCGCGGGCGTGGATGTCGCCGCGCTCGCTGCGCGTCATCGGAATGCTGACGACCTCGCGGATGCGGCCGGGCCGCCGCGACAGCACCACGATACGGTCCGCGATCCGCACCGCCTCCTCGAGATTATGCGTGACGTAGACCGCGCCCATCGCGCCGTCGGCGAGCAGTCTGACAAAATCCTCCATCAGCAGTTCGCGGGTCTGCGAATCCAGCGCCGACAGCGGCTCGTCCATCAACAGGATCGCAGGTCTCACCGCCAGCGCGCGGGCAATGCCGACGCGCTGGCGCATGCCGCCGGACAATTGCTTCGGATAGGCGCCGCGAAAGTCCGACAGGCCGGTGCGGCGCAGGGCGTCGTCGACAACAGCGCGGCGCTCGCCCTGGGCCAGGCCGGTGTGCAGCAACGGGAACTCGACATTCTCCTCCACCGTGCACCAGGGCAGCAGCGCGAAATCCTGGAACACGAAGGTCAGCGGATTGCGGCTGTCCGGCGGCGGCGCGCCGCGCCATTCCGCCGCGCCCGCGCTCGGCTGCAGCAGCCCGCCCAAGATCGACAACAGCGTGCTCTTGCCGCAACCGGACGGACCGACGATCGCCACCACCTCGCCCGAGCGCACCGTGAACGACACGTCGTCGAGCACTTCGAGCGCGCCGAAGCGGTGGCTGATATGGTCGGCGATCAGGTGCATCTGGTGTTTCGTTTCCGGCCCACGCTCTCGCAACTCGTCATTGCGAGGAGCCAAGCGACGAAGCAATCCAACTTCTTCTTTGCGGCGCCATGGATTGCTTCGCTGCGCTCGCAATGACGGATGCGCTAATCCGCCTTCACAAATTCCCTGGCGACGATCGCGTCGACGCCAAATCCCTTGTCGACGAAACCCTGTGCCTGTAGCCATTCGATCTGGTTGGCGACATTCCTGACGTCGAGCTTGCCGTCGGGATCGATATAGGCGCAGTTGCCGACCACCTGCTCGACCGGCAGGTTGGTGTATTTGGCGATGATCTCCAGCAGCGGTCTGGTCTTGTCGTTGATCGAAGCCTTGCCGTCCTTGATCGAGGCCAGGATCACGTCGTGATATTCGCGGTCGGCGCGAGCCAGCGCGCCCAGCAGTTTGGTAACCAGCGGCTTGTTGGCCGCGGTCTTGGTCGACGCAAACACGGCGCCGAGCTGCCACGGCGTCTCGTCGCCGACCCAGCCCAGCAGTTTCGCGCCGCCGTCGTCGATCAGCTTGCGCGCGGTCGAGACCGGCAGCAGTGCTGCGTCGACGGTCTCGCCTTTCAGGGCGGCGGCGGCATTCGACAGCGACTGCAGCGGCAGCACCTTCACCTCGGCAAGCTTGAAGCCGTATTTGTCGGCAAGCAGGCCGAGCGAGTAGTGAAAGCTCGATCCGGTCTGGGTCACGGCGATGCGCTTGCCGGCAAGATCCTTCGGCGTCTTCAGGCCGCTCACATAGGCGTTGTTGCTGGCGAAATAGCCGATCAGGGGATAGCCGGCCTTCTCGCGGCTCATGCCGCCGATCACTTTCAGCGTGCCCTTGCCGGCGAGATTGTAGAGCCCGGCGGTGAATGCCGTGATGCCGAAATCGACATCGCCCGAAGTGGTCGCGACCGCGATCGGCTGCGCGGCGTCGAAGAACTTCAGCTCGATATCGAGTCCGGCCTCTTTGAAGTAGCCCTTGTCCTGCGCGATGAACACCGGCGCCGAGGACGACAGCCGCAGCACGCCGATCTTCGCCTTCAAGGGTTCGTCCGCCCGCGCGATTCCACTCGCCGCCAAAGCCATCAGGCCCGCAAATGCGAGCCGCGCCAACATCTTCATCCGGTTTCCTCCGTCTTTATTACAGCCCTTCGGGCACGCGCTGGTCCCGCCCGATAAAGGCGCCCTGTTGCTTCAATTGTTGTTGCAACTTTTCGACCGCAATGTCGCGCGGAATCGTGTTGCCTGACAGCGCCAGCGCCGCGGCCGACCCCGCGGCCTCGCCCATCGCAAAGCAGGCGCCGGAGACCCGCGCCGCCGACTGGCCGTCATGGGTCATCGAGGCGCAGCGCCCGGCGATCAAGAGATTGTCGATGCCGGCGGGAACCAGCATGCGATAGGGCAATTCGTTGAAGCCGCGCGACTCCGGGATCGGCGGAAACTTGAAGACCACGTCGCCGACGACATGGGATTCCATCGGCCAGCCGTTGACGCCGATACTGTCGTCGAACGAGGCGCAGCCGAGCACGTCTTCGCCCGACAGCATATAGCCGCCGACCACGCGGCGGGTTTCGCGGATACCGAGCTGCGGCGGCAGGTCGACGATGTAGGATTTCTCGAAGCCCGGCACCGTGCGCAGGAACTCGAACGCCTGGATGGCCTGCCGGCGGCCGTCGATCTCGCCGCGGGTAAGATCGTCGGGCTCGAGCCCGCTGATCGCGCTGCCGTCGTCGCGCGAAAGCTGGGTGAAATTCACCCGCCATTCGATTTGCGACCGCTGCGGCCGCACGATCGCGGCCTTGCGCGGAAAATGATGCGTGCCGGCGGCCTCGGCCGCTTCCATCAGCGCCGGAATCGTCCGCCAGGCGTCGCCGGCTTTTTCGGGGTCGATGCCGTTGAGGCGGAACATCATCGAGGGATAGAGCATGCTGCCGGCGTTGTCGCCGACCTCGAACGCGGCACCGGCCCAGGTGGCGAGATCGCCGTCGCCGGAGCAGTCGATGAAGATATCCGCACGCACCGCCTGACGCCCGGCTTTCGTTTCCACCATCAGCGCATTGACGCGCTTGTCGTCCTGCATCGCCACGCCGGCGCCGAGCGCGTGAAAGAGAATGTCGACCTTGTGGGCGGCCAAGAGATCGTCGGCCGCGATCTTGTAGGCCGCGGTGTCATAGGCCTGCGCCAAAATCTTGCCGAGGACCAGATGCGGCGCATTGAGCCCGCCGAGCCGGTCGATTCGCGTCAGCAGCTCGGAGGCGACGCCCTGCACCACCCGGTGCATCTCGCCGAAAACATTGGCATGCAGCCCGCAGAAATTGGTGACGCCCGCCGCCGTCCCCATGCCGCCGAGAAAGCCGTAGCGCTCGATCAACAGCGTGCGCCGCCCCGCCCGCGCCGCAGCCACGGCGGCCGCGATGCCGGCGGGGCCACCGCCGAGAACTGCGACTTCATATTCGCCGTACAGCGGAATTTGACGGGCGGGTTCAGTGATGGATTTGGAGGGCAAGGCGGATTCCCGGATGGTCAGTGAGTATCATGCTCCGGGTGCGGAATTTTAGCCATCTCGTCAAGGCCCGCATCACCGGTTGCACTGCGGAGCCGGCTTGTGGAAACTGGCCGAAGTGTCGACCCCTCCAGCAGGAACCTCCTCCCCCATGCGTATCTGCATTTTCGGCGCGGGCGCCGTCGGCAGCCATTTTGCGGTGCGGCTGGCGCTGGCCGGGCACGACGTATCTTGCGTGATGCGCGGGCCGCATCTGGAAGCTGTGAAAGCGAACGGCCTGACGTTGCGGGTCGGCGACGCCGAATTCAAAGCAAGAGTGAACGCCTCCGACGATCCCGCCGCGCTGGGACCGCAGGATGTCGTGATCTCGACGCTGAAGGCGACGGGCGTCGCTGCGCTCGCGACCGGCCTCAAGCCGCTGCTGCGCGACGACACCGCCGTGGTGTTTGCCCAGAACGGGATTCCCTGGTGGTACGATATCGGACTATCGGCCGATCATCCGCCGCCGCCCGATCTCGGCTTTCTCGATCCCGGGAGCAAGCTGCGATCGGCGGTCGCAAAAGACCGCATCATCGGCGGGGTGATCTTTTCGTCGAACGAGGTGATCGCGCCCGGCGTGGTGGCCAATCTCTCGCCCGAGCGCAACATGCTCTTGATCGGCGAATGCGACGACCGCAGCAGCGAGCGCATCGCCCGGCTGCGCGCCGCGCTCGAAGGCGCTTTGATTACCTCGACGCCGGTGGCGCGGATCCGGGAGACGATCTGGACCAAGCTCCTGACCAACATGTCGATGTCGGTGCTGTGCCTCTTGACCGGACTGACCGCGCGGGGCGTGCGGGACGACCCGGCGCTGCAGGAGGTCATTCCGCGCCTGCTCGAAGAAGCCAACGCCGTCGCGCAAAGCTGCTTTCCCGGCGTCAAGCGGCTCACGCGAAGCGGGCCCGCACCCGACCACAAGCCGTCGATCCTGCAGGATTACGAACTCGGCCGCGCCATGGAGATCGACGTGCTGGTGCGCGCGCCGGCGGCGTTCGCCCGCGCCGCTGATTTGCCGACGCCGATGCTCGACCTGATGGCGGCGCTCGCGATCCGCCAGGCGCGCGACAAGGGGCTTTATCAGGGCTGAGCGTCACATTCGGAAGCTGCTGCCAACAGGCTTCTTGACGCGTTTTCTTTACGCGAACCGGTACCCACTTCGCTCGAAAACGCTATAGCCGGTCAAAAACCGTACCTGCGGGAATGCCGCCGCCTGGTGTCGGCCTGATCCGCCGTGCGCCGCGGGCCGATCGCCTCGAATTGCGCCTTCTGCTCGTCGCTCAGCGTTCCGTAGAAATCGTCAAGCGCCGACCGCACCTGCTTGATCGCCTGCAGCATGGTGTCGAGCCGTTTGCCGGCAGCCGCAAGGCGGGCCGGCGGTGTGACCGTGTCCCCGGCCGGGCACGCGGTCCTGAGCATCTCCGCCGCTTTGGCGCCGGCGTCCTGCAGCGCGACGAGGCGCGGGCGCTGCGCGTCGGTCGGACGCAGCCTCGCATCGATCTCCTCGGTCGGCCATTGCAGCGCGGCAGGCTGCGCGGCGTCGCAGCTCCAGACCAGCGACCGGTTGCTCCTTCTCGCGGTGGCTTGCCGCTGCTGGTCCTCGGCCAGCGCGTTGAGCCGCGCCTTCTGCTCGTCGTTGAGCAGGCCATAGAATTTATCCAGCACCGGCCGCACCATGGCCACCGCCGCGATCATCGCCTCGATCCGCTGCTGCATCGATGCCAGCCGGCTTGGCGCGGTCAGCGCTATCTTGTCCGGGCAGGCTGCCTTGATGTTCCGCGCGGCCGTGACCGAAACGCTGGCGAGATCGTCGAGCGCGGCACGTTGCGTCTCGGTCGGCTCGATCGCCTGCTGGATCAGATCGATCGGCAGGCCGGCAATATCGCGGCTGTCGTCGCCGCACATCTGGGCCAGCCGGTCCATCGCGGCGTCGCGACCGCCGGGCGAGGCGCGTGGCGGCAGATAGAATGCGAGGTCGTCATAGTCGTAGGGCGCAAACAAGCCGGCATAGATGTCGCCGTAACCGTAGCCCCAGAACGGTGCGCCAACGCCGTTACCCCAGATCGCATAGTCATAGATGTCGAAATAGGCGAACGGCCAGAACAGCGGTCCGACCCATCCGTATCCGCCGTTACCGTGTCGCCACCACCCGCTGCCGCTGCGGCCGTAGTGCCATCCCGCCAGCGCCGCGCTGGCGGCGATCCGGGTGCGCATGCCGGGGCTGTGCAGCGCAGCCGTACGGCGCATCGAGCGGGCAAGCGCACGGGAACTCGGCGCGCCGGATCTGAAGTTTTGCGCCGCGACGGCGCGATGGCCACTGATGTGGCGTCCGCCGCGGAAATGCGCGCGGCCATGATGCCCGCCGCCATGGCCGCCACTACGGAAATGCGCGCCGCCGTGACCATGACCGCCACCATGGCCATGACCGCCGCCGTGACCGCCACCGCCTTTCGCAGCGGCATATCCTGCAGCCGACAGCACGGTCACGAGAACGATGGCGGCAAGCCTGATGTTGAATCTCGACATGGCACTGTCCCCGCGCGCCGCGAATTTGCGGGCTATCCGAAAACGCAGGCTCGACGATATGGTTCCCACGGCGGCTGTGAAATTCGGGCCATCGGCAGGCCGCATGACGGGCGAGGTTGCCCGCCGGCCCGAACGAAGCGAAGATATCGCCGCATCGTCAAGACAAACCGGAAAGCGCCCGCATGCACGTCAAGGGAAAAGTCTGTGTCGTCACCGGAGGCGCCAGCGGCATCGGCGAGGCGGTGGCCCGAGCCTGGGCCGCGGCCAGTGCGCGCGGCGTGGTGGTCGCCGATCTCAAGAGCTCGCGCGAGCGGCTCGCCAAAGTCGCGGGCGAGATCGACGGCCTCGCCGTGACCTGCGATGTCGGCCAGGAGGAAGACATCAGGGCGCTGATCGCCGCGGCCGAGGACAAGTATGGCCCGGTCGACGTGTTCTTTTCCAATGCCGGCCTGTCGCGCAAGGGGCAGGAGAGCGCCGACGACGCCGACTGGGACGTCAGCTGGCGGGTGCATGTCATGAGCCACGTATTCGCGGCGCGCGCGCTGGTGCCGGGCATGCTCGCGCGCGGCTCCGGCTATCTGCTCAATACCGCTTCCGCAGCGGGGCTGCTGGCGTCGCTGAACTCCATGCCCTATGGCGTGACCAAACATGCCGCGGTGGCGCTGGCCGAGCATCTCGCCATTCAATATGGCGACCGCGGCATCCGGGTTTCGGTGCTGTGCCCGCAATCGGTGCAGACCGGCATGACGACGCCGGGGCCGAGCGCGGCGCGGGTCGACGGCGTGCTGCAGCCGGCCGAGGTGGCGCGCATGGTAATCGAGGCGATGGAGGCCGAACGTTTCTTGATTTTGTCGCATCCGCAGGTACACGAATACATGCAGCGCAAGGCCGCCAACACCGAGCGCTGGCTGACCGGGATGCGGCGGCTGCGCGACAGGATCTATGGCGCCCCAGCAGGCTGATAGCTGATATCTGCTCCTGGATCGAGAAACCGGCGGGAAGGACCGACAGCCTTGAACCTGATTCTATCCGTCATGCTCGGCCTGATCCTCGGCGCTGCTCCCGCCCTGGCGGCGGTGGAGCAATGCCGGTTCATCCAGGCGAAGCCCGAACGTGAGGCCTGCTATCAACGCCAGGAAAAGGAGCTCGCGGCGAAGCGTAAGCCCGCGCCCGCCGCCAACACCAGGGCGACGGAAACGCTGGAGCAGATGCGGCGGGAAGACGATGCCGTTTACAAGAGCCTGCGCGGCATCTGCCGGGGATGCTGAGCGGCCGGTTCGCGCGGTTTATTTCTTGAGGCCCGCCCAGTTGCCCGCGCGCTTTTCGGCGAACGAGGCAAGGCCTTCGGATGCCTCCGCGGTCCGGCGCCGCGCCGAATGCATCCGCACCAGCCGCGCATAGGCCTCATCATCCACGGCCATGCCGCCGAACGAGCTTTCCAGCGCAAGCCGCTTGGTCTCGGCCATGGCCTCGGGGCCGTTGGCCAGCAACTGGTCGACGACTTTCGCGCCCGCGGCTTCCAGATCGTTGAGCGGCACCACTTCGTGCACGAGACCGATGCGGCGCGCGTCCTCGGCGCCGAAGCGCTCGCCGGTCAGCGCATAGCGGCGGACCTGGCGGACGCCGATGGCGTCGCACAGTTGCGGGATGATGATGGCGGCCGTCAGCCCCCAGCGCACTTCGGTGATCGAGAACAGCGCATTGTCGGCGGCGATCACCACGTCGCAGGCGGAGATCACGCCGGTGCCGCCGCCGAAGCAGCCGCCCTGCACCAGCGCCACGGTCGGGATCGGCAACAGGTTCAGCCGCTGCACGGCCTCGAACGTGGCTTGCGACACCGCTTCGTTTTCGGCAGGCGATTTCGGCCGCACGCCGTTGATCCATTTCAGGTCGGCGCCGGCCTGGAAGTGCTTGCCGTTGCCCTTCAGCACCACGACGCGCAGCGAAGGCTGCTTGCCGAGATCGGCCATCGCCGCGAGCACGCCGTTGATCAGGCCGGCGTCATAGGCGTTGTTGACCTCCGGGCGGTTCAGCGTCACCGTGGCGAGGTCCCACAGGACCGGGTTGGCAGGCATGGACGCTTCCCCTGGTTGGATGTTGGCGACTGTTACGAGGGCAATACGCCGGGATCGCCGGCAGTGCCAGATCACTTCGCCTTGGTGCCGGCGATGCGGCCGGGCGAGCCCGCGAAGAATTCGTGCACGCCGCTCATTTCTCCACCAGGCCCTTGCGCGCCCGCCATCCCGCCATGCCGGCCGGATAATGCTGCGCGTCCTGCCGCCCGGCAGCGATCATTCGCTTCATGGCGGCTGCAGATCGCCCCCCGGCCTGACAGATCAGCACGACGCGCTCGCCGCGCGGCACGCGAGCAGGATCGAATTGGGAGAGTGGATGATTGACCGCGCCGGGAATGTGCCCACCGGCATATTCGTGCGCCTCACGCACATCCACGACCGTGCACGCTCCGCTTCGATGCGCTTGCAGGAGTTCCTCATGCGTAATGGCCGGAGTGCTGGAGGTAGCCATAAACTTGCGCAAGAATTGAGACAGCATCGAACGAGCCTTTCCCTTGTCACGAGACCTGACCGCTCCTGGCGGCTTCGAACTGCGTCAGCGACGCGATCGCGTGATATATTCGAATTCTCTAATATATGTCAGTAACGAAGGCGGATCAATGGCCCGGCCGCAATTCGCAATCGGGAGCCCGCGGCTGCGAACGTTGACCCCGCCTTTTCCGGTCGCCAAAGGTCGATGCCGTGGATCGCTGCGACTGTTTTCGCCAACGATCTCTTCTTGATGGCGTGAAAATCTTCACAGTCAGGGTACCCTTCGATCGCGAATTCAGGATACCGCTTCTCCAGCCCCGATCGCAGCGATCCAGCGCGCGAACGCATCGAGAATTTCGTTCAGGACTTCGCGGTCGTTGCGGCCCGAACGCACCGGCACGTGGAAGGAATGATCGGCCGCTTCGACGAGATGCAGCGTGGCCGTTGGCCCGAGTTTCCCGACGACCGGCTCGATCAGCTTCGTCTCCGCGAGCTTGTCGCTCGTGCCCTGCAGGAACAGCATCGGAATCTCGATGTCGGCGAGGTGTCTGGCGCGATCGTCGGACGGCTTGCCCGCCGGATGCAGCGGAAAGCCGAAAAACGCCAGTCCGTCGACGCCCGGAAGCGGCGCAATCGCCTGCGCCTGCGAGGTCATGCGGCCGCCGAAGGATTTGCCGCCCGCGATCAGGCGCAGTCCGGAGCAGCATCGCGCGGCTTCCGCCACCGCGGCACGCACGGCGGCGTGCGCGAGCGCTGGCGGGTCGGGCCGCTTGCTGCCCTTCTCCATATAAGGAAACTGATAGCGCAGGCTCGCGACGCCACGTTCGGCGAGACCACGGGCTGCCGCCTCCATGAAGGAATGCGTCATCCCCGCTCCCGCCCCATGAGCGAAGACAAAACACACGCGCGCGTTGGCGGGACGGATCAGCAGCGCGGAAACCGAACCCGCGTTCCCGACCGCGATCTCTAGCTGCTGCGGGCCGGCGACGCTCATCCGGTGAGAAACCCGATCAGCATTTGGCAAAGATTTGGCGATCCCGGCATGACTCGAACATGCGACCTACGGTTTAGGAAACCGTCGCTCTATCCGGCTGAGCTACGGGACCGAAGCCCCGCAAATGGGCGCGGGGACTTGGGAGCTAATTACCAGAGGCAACGCGGCATCGCCAGCCCTCCGGTACGCTGGAGGGCTGGCGACGGCAGCGCCTGCGGCCAGCGCCCCCCGCCGCCGTCCGGAACTTTACGCCTTGATATTGTTCTCGCGCACCACCTGGCCCCAGATGCTGACCTGTTTGGCGAAGAATGTGCCGAAGTCCTTGGCGTCGGCCAGCACCAGGGTCATCTGCTGCGTCTCGCGCAGCTGCGCCGCCACGGCCGGCTCGCTCAAAATCTCCCGGACCGATTTCGCCATGCTGGCGATGACATCCGGCGGCGTGCCTTTGGGAGCGAAAATGCCCCACCAGGCCAGCGTCTCGAAATCGGGGAAGCCTGCCTCGATCGCCGTCTGGGTGTCCTTGAGCACCGGCAGCCGCTCGCGCCCCAACTGCAGGATGGGACGAAGGTTGGGCCCGAGCTGGGCCGTCACCAGCGCCGCCGATCCCGCGATCAGATCGACATGTCCGCCGAGCACATCATTCATGGCCGGACCACCGCCGCGGTACGGCACATGCGTGATCTCCACGCCGGCCTTCTTGGCGAGCAGCGTCATGGCCAGATGGCCGAGGGTACCGATGCCGACCGAGGCGTATTGGACCGAGCCCGGCTTTGCTTTCGAAGCCGCAATGACGTCGGCAAACGTCTTGAACGGCCGGCTGGCGTTCGCCGCAATCACATAAGGGGCCGTGCCGACCAGAAACACCGGCACCAGATCCTGCTCGACGTCGACCTGCGGCTTTTCGAGAATGGCGGGAATGACCGCGTGCGAGTCGAAGGTCACGAGAAACGACGAGCCGTCCGGCGGGCTCTTGGCGACCTGGGCGGCGCCGAGCGAACCGGCCGCGCCGGACTTGTTCTCCACCAGCACGGTGCGGCCGAGCTTCGTCTGCAGATGGGACTGCAGCAGCCGGGCCAGGGCGTCGGTGGAACCTCCCGGCGGGAATGGCACCACCAGCGTCATTATCTTCGAAGACTGCGCCAGCGCCGGCGCGACCGCGAACGCGGCCGACGTCGCCAGCATGGTACGTCTGGTGATCCTCTTCATTGCTCTCCCCCCCGATTGTTGCTGCGCTTTTGCGCTTGTTCACAGTCTATTGCAGGTTCATTGATTCCCGAAGCCCGATCCGGGCTTCTTATATTCCGGTCGCGGCGGACTGAAGATATCGAGCACGCGCGCGCCCTCCGGCCCGGCGCGCATGGTATGCGGCACGTTGCCCGGTGTGCGCCAGAAATCGCCCTTCTTCACCGCAATCTCCTCATCCCCTTGCACCCGGATGGCCGAGCCGTCCAGCAACACGCCCCATTGCTCTTCGGGGTGATGATGCAGGGTCCCTTGAGAGTGCGGCGCCAGCGTTACCACCGACAGCATGGCCTGTTCGCCGGCGAAAATGCGCGTGGTGAGGCCCGGCGCGAGATCGCGAAACAGGCCGTCATGCGGATTATCCAGATTGTGAAACTCGTCCTTCTGACTCATCGTTCCTTCCTTCAATGCCGGTTGCGTGTCGATCAGGATTTTGCGTAAGAGCCCTGGTAACGGCCCTCGCGGATCGAGACGATGGTTTCCTCTTCGCGCTTGATCTGGACGTGGACCGCCTCGAGCAAGGTCGATGCGATCGAGGCGGGAAAGGACACCACGCCGTCCTCGTCGCCGACCACGATGTCGCCGGGCGATATCACCGAGCCGCCGATCGAGACCGGCACGTTGATTTCGCCCGGACCGCTCTTGTAGGGGCCGCGGTGAATGACCGCGCGGGCAAAGCATGGAAAGTCGGACGCGGCGAAGGCGGCGACGTCGCGGATGGCGCCGTCGATCACATAGCCCGCAGCGCCGCGATACTCGGCGATGTTCTTCATGATCTCGCCGACCAGCGCCCTGGTCTCGTCGCCGCCGCCATCGACAACGATCACGTCGCCCGGCCCGACCAGTTCGAGCGCCCGGTGGATGGCAAGATTGTCTCCCGGCCGCGTGCGCACGGTGAACGCAACTCCCACCAACCTGCCGCTGCGATGGAACGGCCGCAGCCCCACGGCGCCGGGCAGCCGGGCAAGGTTATCGCTGATGATCGATGTCGGCGCGCTCCTGAACGCCTCGATCAACGCCGGCGCAGGCTTCGGCACGTTCATCATGGCCGTGGTGACGCTCATGCAGACTGCTCCCCCTGTACAGTTCCGGCGCGTGCAAGCGCGCGCTGATCCGCGGGCGCGGCCGAAGCATTGTCTGCTTTTGCATGCCGCCCCCCGGGCGCAACATCTGCAGCCTGTACCGTGGAGAGGTCAAGTTACGCTCTGAACCTGTTTTTCAATACCTGATATTCAGGAAACCGTCGCCCGATCCGGCCGGGCCACGGGACCGAAGCTCCGCATGCAGGCGCGGGGCTTGGCAGCAACAGTGGCGTCGATCCGCGCGTCTCCAATTTTGCGGGCAATCAGACGTCGGTCAATTTCCTCGCGCTGCCCGGGCTCGCAAAATCGGGATCGACCAGTAAGGGCAGGACGATGCAAGCTATTCGCTTCCGCTGCGATCAATGCAGCGACCCGATTCGCTCCAGCTCGGCGGGATTGCGGACTTGCAGAGTACCGTCTGACACCTCGACGACGCCGCGATCACGAAACAGGCTGAGCACCCGACTCACATGAACCGGCGTGAGTCCGACGGCATCGGCGATATGTTGCTGGCGCAATGGAAACGGGTAGCGCTGATCACGGATCACGCTTCGGGCCGCGATCCGCCGCATGAGGTGCAAGAGCAAATAGGCAATGCGTTCCTCCGCCGAGCACTGGCCGAGCGCAGTCTGCATCTCATCCGCTGCTTCGGTTTCAGCGACGCAGGAGGTTGCCAGCGCCGTCAGAATTTCGGGATTGGCAGCCAGCCTTGATTGGACTTCCTCGCGCCGCATCGCGCTTATTTGCGCCTCAGTCAATGCTTTGATTGAAAAGCGGAACCTCTGCTCAAATACTGAGGTAACGGAGAACAGATCGCCCGGCAGCAGGAAATTCAATATTTGCCTGCGGCCGTCGGGCAATTGAAGGAACCGGAATCCCCAGCCGCCGCACAACACAAAGACATCTTCGGATACCTGGTTTCGAGCGCCGATTTGCTTGCCTGCAGGAACTGTTTGGTGATGTTGCCAATTCCCGCCTTGGTCCGAAAGCGATTGTTCGAATCGTTTATCGAACAGCGTGCCGCAGAAGCCGAGATCACGGTGTGGACACATTACACAGGGTGACACGGCTTGCATTTGAGTACAATCCGAGGGCGGGGAAGACGTGGCATTATGTATCTAGCAAGAGCGGCACGATTCGCTCACCCAATAGCGCATGGCAGATATGCGACTTAGCTGAAATTGATATAGATCAATGACAAGGATTGAATTGCTGTGTCGCGGCGGAAGCATGAACGTCAGCAGAAAGCTGAATTCGCACAATATTGACGGCGAATGAGCACAAGACAGTCACCATCCATCCGACGGCACTCCTCTCAAGTTGATGCAGATTAACAATCTACATCAACTCGAGAGGATCAATTTTGACTCAAGATCAATCATCTTGTCCCGACCGGGCAGCAGTCGTCGGCGTATCACCTGCCGATTCCCTCCTTCCCTAATACAAATCGAAGACAGGACATGAGCGCGATGACGTCCCATGCGACAAACTCCGGCGCCACCGGCGCCCCCCAGGATCGGGAGACCCGGATGCGCTTCATGCGCATCGATGCCCGGACCGGCGAACTGCTGCGCGAGTTCTGGAAGGTCGTCGAGCCGGTGCTGCCAGAGGTGCTCGAAGGCTTCTATCAGCACATCACCAGGGAGCCGCAGCTCGCGCGCATGATCGGGAGCGATATCCCCCGCCTCAAGACGGCGCAGGGATCGCATTGGGCGCGTCTGTTCAATGGCCGCTTCGACCATGAGTATATGCAGGGCGTGCGCACGATCGGCCTCATCCACAACAAGATCGGGCTGGAGCCGCGCTGGTATATCGGCGGCTACAATTTTGTACTGAGCCAGCTCGCTACTCTCGCCGTTCGTCAATATCGCTGGAAACCAAACCATCTCTCGGCGGTGCTCACTGCCCTGAACTGCGCGGTGCTGCTGGACATGGACATCGCGATTTCCGTCTATCAGGAAGCGATGCTGGCGGAGCGTCAGAAGCAGCAGGACAAAATTACGGCCGCGATTCAGGATTTCGACGGTCAGATGAAAATCGTTCTGAAAACAGTCGGTGGCTCGGCGACCAATCTGCAAAATGCCGCCAACGTGCTTGCCTCCAGTGCTGAAGATTCGACCCAGCGATCGACCGCCGTCGCTGCGGCCTCGGAACAGGCGTCCACCAATGTGCAGGCCGTGGCAGCTTCGACCGAGGAGCTGACATCGTCGGTCAGAGAAATCGGCCGTCAGGTCACCGAGTCCACCAGGATGACCGGCATGGCCGTGGAGCAAGCTAGCCGATCCGGCGCCACGATGCAGGGCCTCGCCAACGCGGCGCAAAAGATCGGCGACGTCGTCGAGCTGATCAACACCATCGCAGGCCAAACCAACCTGCTGGCTCTGAATGCCACCATCGAGGCGGCGCGCGCCGGCGAAGCCGGCAGGGGCTTTGCCGTGGTGGCCTCCGAGGTGAAGGCGCTGGCGGAGCAAACCGCGCGAGCGACCGGCGAAATCGGTCAACAGATTCTGGCTATCCAGCAAGCGACCAAGGAATCCGTCGGATCGATCCAGGAAATCGGGGCAACGATCGCTTCAGTCAATGAGATCGCCACCGCCATTGCTGCGGCCGTTGAACAACAAGGCATGGCAACCGCCGAGATCGCACGCAATGTCCAGGAGGCTGCCCGCGGCACCCAGGAGGTTTCGAGCAACATCGGCGGCGTCAGTCAGACCGCGAGCGGGACCGGGCAAACGGCGGCGCAACTACTGTCCTCGGCCAATGACCTCTCGCAGCAGTCGGAAACGCTGCGCACCCAGGTAGAAGGGTTCTTCGCTGCAATCCGATCAGCATAGCATCTCAACCTCAAGATTTGCTTCGCCGATATTGAGATCACTTAGCCAGGCCACCGGCAGAACCGATCCAAGTCAATACTGGCCCCCTCGCAACCGTAAAAACCATTGCCGCATCGAAAGTCATGCGACCAAGGGCAATGCCACCACGCTGGTGGCTCACCTGCTTCGAGTTCTGGGATGACCACCGGGCCAGGGAGAGTCCGCGGCGTGACACGGTCACGCCGCTGGATCAAAATAGGATTCGCATCACGGGCGCTTCCTATATTCGCTGCTCGGATAGCTGCGCGTCAGCGCCTGTCGTTTTCGGATAACCCAACAATTTCAGCGCGATACTGATTCGTTCCGGCTGCCACGGCAGCAGTGGACTGTTACAGCTTTCCGGACACTGGCCGGTCACGCCATCTTAACCGCAAATACATTCTCAGGCTGTATTTTTACGGTGAACCATCGTTCGCTCGGGCGCTGATCGGATGCAGCTTGCCCGGCGGATTTTGCTGCGGCGCTTCCAACGAGGCAGACACTCATGCGGGCAGAGCAGCCCAAGGCAAACCAGGCGGCTGGCGCAGGCGCGGCCCCGGACGATTCATTTCAGCTGTTGTTCGATGCCAACCCGGTTCCGATGTGGATCTGGGACCACGAAACCTATCGTTTTCTCGCCGTCAACGACACCGCCGTCGCGCATTACGGCTACAGCCGCGAGCAGTTCCTGAGCATGCGGTTGTTCGAACTGAAACCGCCCGAGGATCACAGCGAGATCCGGGAAATCGCACAGGGCGGCAATGGCTATCGGGTAGGCCGGGTTACCCGGCACATCAGGGCGGATGGCGGCCTGATCGATGTGGCGATCTATGGCCGATCGCTCGACTACAGAGGCCGGCCAGCATCGCTGGTGGCCGTTGTCGATGTTACCGCACGCAAGCGCGCCGAGGACGAAGTGCGCAGCACGCGTGAGTTCCTGAGCGTCGTGATCGAGAATGTCCCGGTGTCCATCTCCGTGAAGAACGCGGCCGATCTTCGCTATGTGCTCGTCAATCGCGCCGCGGAGGAATATCTCGGCCTTTCGCGCGGGGAGATCGTCGGCAAGACCGCTCATGACCTCTTTCCGGGCTCGACCGCGGATGGTGTGGTCGCGCGCGACCGCGATCAGCTCAAGACCGAAGGCTGCGGCAGCCTGGAAGAACATGAGATCGAAACTCCGCGCAACGGCATTCGGGCCGCCAACAGCAAGCGGCTGACGATCCGGGGCGTCGACGGGCAAGCCCAGTACCTGCTGGTCATGACCGAAGACGTCACCGAAAAACACAAGGCGGAAGCCCGGATCAAGCATCTGGCTCACCACGATCCCCTGACCAACCTTCCCAACCGGGCGAGTTTCAACGCGCACCTTGCCGAGGCCATCGATCGCGCCGACGCCTCCGGCGCAAGCTTTGCCGCCCTGTGCATCGATCTCGACCGGTTCAAGGAGATCAACGACGTCTTCGGCCATTCCGTCGGCGATGCGCTGCTGTGCCAGGTCGCCGCCCGGATGAGAGAAGTCGCCGGCAGCGCGTTCATCGCCCGCCTCGGCGGCGATGAATTCACGATCATTCTCCAGGGCAGCGACCAGCCGGAAGCCGCCGCCATTTTGGCCGATCGCCTGCGCGAAGCCATGTCGCCCGAATTCGAAATCGAAGGGCAGCGGCTGCGCGCCGGCCTCAGCATCGGAATTGCCGTCTATCCGAGCGACGGGACCACCGCCGCGACCCTGCTTTGCAATGCAGATGCCGCGCTTTATCGATCGAAGGAAGACGGCCGGGGCACCATCCGCTTCTTCGAGCCTGAGATGGACAAGCGGCTGCGGGAACGCCACGCCATTCAGCAGGACCTGCAATCGGCGATCGCACGCGGCGAACTCGAATTATATTATCAGCCGCAAGCAACGATCGGGGGAGGCATCATCGGCTTCGAAGCGTTGCTGCGCTGGCATCATCCCAGCCGCGGCTTGATTCCGCCGATGACTTTCATTCCGATTGCCGAGGAGAGCGGGCTGATCGTCCGGATCGGCGAATGGGTGCTGCGGGAGGCATGCCGTGAAGCGGCGACGTGGCCGATTCCTCTTCAGGTCGCAGTAAATCTCTCGCCGGTGCAGTTCCGGCATGGCGATCTGCAGACCCTCGTGCACACCGTGCTTTTGGAGACCGGGCTCGCGGCCAGCCGGCTCGAACTCGAGATCACCGAAGGCGTCTTGATCGCGGATTTCGGGCGCGCGGTTTCCGTGCTTCGCCGGCTCAAGGCGCTTGGCGTGAGGATCGCGATGGACGACTTCGGAACCGGCTATTCCTCGTTGTCCTATTTGCAGGCCTTCCCATTCGACAAGATCAAGATCGACCAGTCCTTCATTTCCAACCTGGAGCATAATCATCAGTCCGCGGCCATCGTGCGCGCCGTGGTGAGCCTTGCGCACGGCCTCGGTCTCCCGGTCATCGCGGAAGGCGTCGAAAGCTCCGCTCAGCTGGAATTCCTGACGCGCGAAACGGTCGACGAAGTCCAGGGTTACCTGCTGGGCCGCCCCTATCCCATCAAGCATTATGCCGGACTGATCGGCCATCAGCCCGATGCGGAAAAAATGGCGGGCCGCACCGGCTGAGGCACAGCGCCCGGCCGTTGAATATCCTCGATAATTCCAGCGAGGCGCGGGGCGCGCGTATCCCTTCGGTCACAGGCCCGGCGAAGCTTGCGCGCGCCGCCGGAAAAATGCCCGGTTCCGGGGTGACAAGACGGCCGATAATGGCGACAATTGGTGTAAGTTGTGTCGAGCGAATCTTCTCTTGAAAATGGTGCGTTGGGAAAATCGTCCGTGATGCCGTCACGTACATCCGTGCTGCTGATCACAGCAGCCGCTGCCTGCGTCGTACTGGCGCCGTCGCACGCGCACGCGCAGTGGTGGAGCCGTGCGCCGGCCGATTTCGAGGACTGCGCCGACAGGGCCGAGAAGGCGCCGAGCAAGGAAGAGAAGGCCGCCAAGCTCGCCGAGTGCCATTCCAAATTCGCCGGCCGGCGCAAACCCGGCGGCGGCTACAGCTATTTCGATTTCATGCAGAACCGGCACTTCGACATCGCAGGACCCAACCCGACGCCGGAAGAACAGAAGAAGATCGACGAGCAGTATATCGTCTATCTCGATCAGGAGCGGCGCAGCACCATCGCCGCCGCCTTCACCGCCAAGCAGCAGCAACAGTTGCAGCAGGCCTCGCTGAGGACCGAAACCGCAAAGGTTCCGGTGCCGCGCCAGAGTCCCGCCAAGCAACAGGCCACGGCCGCTGAGGCAAAGTCCGGTGAGCTGAGGTCTGGCGAGCTGAGGTCACGGACGAGAGCCACCAATTGCGCGAAAGGCTCGTTCTCCTGCGAGTGGCCGCGGCTCTCCGGGGGCCTCAACGATATCAAGAAGCTGTTCAGCTCGTCGCCGAACAAGGCCAAGCGCAGCTGATTTGAGGGTATCGTCATTCCGGGGCGCGCGAAGCGCGAACCCGGAATCTCGAGATTCCCCGATGTGCAATTGCACATCTGAGGTCTGCGCCTGGCGGCGCATCCCGGAATGACGCCGTTGGCGTCAATCCGTAATCACCATCGCCCAGAATTTCCGGTACGGCGATTTCGGGTTGGCGACCGAGGCGACGCCGACGCGGCGCGCGCCGGGCATCAGCAGGTTCTCGCGATGGCCACGCGAAGCCTTCCACTCCTTCAGCATTTCGGAAAACGCCAAAAATCCGGCGCCGATATTTTCCGCGGCCCGCGATTTGCGCAAGGGAGCCACGCGCGAAGAAAACTGGCCGCCGACACTGTGGGTAATGGTGCCGCTCGCGGCCATCGCCTGCGCCTGCTTCAGGGCGACTGCAGCCAGCCGGCCGTCCGCCTTGACCACGGACAATCCGTTGGCCCGACGGTAGGCGCTGATCTCGCTGGCATAGTCGCCCGCGGCCGCCGTAGCGGCGAAGCCCAGGCTGAAGCCGAGCACGAGCAGCAGCCTCATTCGCAAACGCACCGGCATGCCGTCAATGCGCGTGGATCCGCTTCGCCCGGCGCGGCGGCGCCGGCTTGGGATCGGGCACGACCACGACAGGCGCATTCACCGTCCGCGCGGCGCGGCTCGCCTGCAGTCGCGCGTCGTATCCCGGCGACGGCGTTGCGGTCGGCGGCACGGCGATGGCTGGCGCTGCAGAAGCCAGGCCGCCGAGCACCACCAGCGCGGCGACGGCAGAATTTGTGCAAAATTGTTTCATATCGTTGCTCCCGACTCGAGCGAGTCTCGCGCCGGATCGTCGCCATTTCAAGGCAGAACCATCTCGCGGCCAGATCGCGATCAATCTTCAAAGCACCACCCCGCACGGCAACCTCGGCGCCTCCTCGCCTTGTAACCGTCATGGCGCGCCGTTATGTTTGACGCCGGGCAGGCACGCGGCAGGAGAGAGCCATGGGTTTACTCGATGTACTCAACGGCATGCAGAACGGCCCGCGCGGCCCAAGCAATCCCAATGCACAAGACAAGGGCGGGATGTCGCCGATCACGATGGCGATCCTGGCTCTGCTCGCCTACAAGGCCGTCAAGCATCTCGGCGGCGGCAAGCCCAGTGCGGCACCTGCGCCGGCGCCCGCCCCCTCACCCAATACGATCAATGCCGGCCTGCCGGGCGGAGGTAGTATGGGTGGAGGTCTTGGCGATCTGTTGAAGGGCGGACTGGGCGGCCTGCTCGGCGGCGCCGCCGCCGGAAGCGTGATCTCAGGCGGACTCGGCGACCTGCTCAAGCAATTCCAGCAGAACGGCCAGGGCGAAGTCGCCGATTCATGGGTTGGCAGGGGTGAGAACAAGCCGATCGCGCCGGGCGATCTCGGCAAGGCCCTGGGCGTCGATCAGATCAATACGCTGGCATCGCAGACCGGCTTGTCGCGCGACGAGCTGCTGAGCGGCCTCAGCCAGTATCTGCCCGACGTGATCGACCAACTGACGCCGGACGGACGGCTGCCGACGGAGAACGAATTGTCGGAACGGATCTGACGCCGGCGTTTTGCCCTTCTGCTTTTTCGAGAAAAGGACGACCGCAATGAGCGGCATTCTCTGGATCATCATCGTCGGCTTTGTCGCAGGGCTTATCGCGCGCTGGCTGTCGCCGGGCCCGAACACTCCGAGCGGCTTCATCCTGACCACGGTGCTCGGCATCGCCGGCGCGTTTCTGGCGACCTTCGTCGGCCAGGCCATCGGCCATTACAGCCTCGACCAGGGCGCCGGCTTCATCACCGCGACGATCGGCGCGGTGGTGGTGCTGTTCATCTGGAACCGGCTGGTGGCGAGCGGCGTGATGTCCGATCCGGGGAATCGGTAACGGCCTGGCCGTCATTGCGAGCGAAGCGAAGCAATCCAGCTTTATCGCGGCAAAGCTGGATTGCTTCGTCGCTTCGCTCCTCGCAATGACGATTTTGAGACCTCACGTAATCAGATGCAGCCCCGCATCCATCCGCACCAGTTCGCCGGTCATGTTGCTCGATGCCGGCGTCGCCAGGAAGCATACCAGCGCCGCGATATCCTCGGCCGTTGACGCGACCTTGAGCGGCACCTTGGCGACCACGGAATCGCGCACCTGCCTGGCGCCCTCCTCACCGCGGCCCTTGGTGAACCAGGGCGTATCGATATAGCCGGGACATACCGTGTTGACGCGGATCAGCGGCGCCAGCGCGCGCGCCAGCGAAAAAGTAATGGTGTTGAGCGCGCCCTTGCTCGCGGCATAGGCGATCGACGAGCCGACGCCGCTGATGCCGGCGACCGACGACACGTTGACCACCGCGGACGCCTGGCCCGAGGCCCTGGCGCCGTCCTCCAGCAGGCTGCGCGCCGCCCGCACCATCTGGAACGGGCCGATGGTGTTGACGCCGAACAGCCGCTGAAAATCCTCCGCCGACAGTCCGTCGAGATTGCCGTGCGGCATGTGCTTGGTGGTGCCGGCATTGTTGATCAGCGCGTCGAGACGGCCCCAGGGCGCGGCGGCGGCGACGATCTTCCTGCAGTCCTCGTCGCGCGAGACGTCGCCCTGCACCACCACGACTTCGCCGCCGGCGCTGCGGCAGAGATCGGCGGTCGCTTCGGCTTCCTTCTGGCTGGAGGAATAGTTGACCACGATGCGCGCGCCGCCCTTGGCCAGAATGGCCGCGGTCGCCGCCCCGAGGCCGGACGCCGAACCGGTGACAATCACGCACAAACCATCCATCGACATCCCTGATTTCCTCTTTATTGATTATGCAAGCCAGGCCGTTGCGCCGCCATCTACCATATCGCGCAGGGAGATGCCTGCAAATCCGCGAAACTCCACTGGACGGAATTCATTGGTTCGACCGCCGTCGCTGCATGCCGACCGTGCAGGCCGCCCTGCGGAGCCAGGCGCTTGTGTTGGCGGTAGCTTTTCCTCATCATCCGGTGCAAGAAAAGACCGCATTCGATCCCCCGGCGGAGCCGCCGGGTGCGATCCAGGCCAATCAAAACGAGGAACGCTGTGGCGGAGAGTGAGAACATTGTTGCCGAGACCGCGGAGAAGATCTTTGCGGATCTCGCCGACGCCCAAACCATCAACAGCGACAAGAACGGCAGCTGGAAGGCGCCGCTGTGGCAGGCGCTGAGCGACGCCGGCCTGCCGCTAGCCTGGGTGCCGGAGGATTGCAACGGCTCCGGCGCCAGCCTCGCCGAAGGTTTTTCCGTGCTGAGTGCGGCCGGCCGCTTTGCGGTCGCGGTGCCGCTGGCCGAGACCATGCTGGCCGGATGGCTATTGGCGCAGGCCAGGATTGCTTCCCCCGACGGCGAGATGACGGTGGCGCCGGCGAGCCCGAAGGACCGCATCGCCCTCAACGCCGACGGCACCCTGTCGGGCCGCGCCCGCGGCGTGCCCTTCGCCAAGGCGGCAAAGCACATCGCCGTGCTCGCCAGCGGTTCAAACGGGTTTTCGATCGCGCTGGTCGAAGCCGGCGCCTGCCGGATCGAAGCGGGCCTCGGCCTCGGCGGCGACAACAGCGATACGGTGACGCTCGCCAACGTCAAGCCGGTGGCGATCAAGCCGGCGCCGAAAGGCTTCGACCAGACCTCGCTGATGCTGATGGGCGGCGTGGCGCGCTCCCTGCAGATCGCGGGCGCGCTGGAATCGATGCTCGAGATCAGCGTGCGCTATTCCAACGAGCGCGTCGCGTTCGAGAAGAAGATCTCGAAATTCCAGGCGGTGCAGCACAATCTGGCAAAACTCGCCGGCGAGTCGGCGGCGGCACTGGCGGCGGCGACCTCGGCCGCGGATGCGGTCGCCAACAGCACATCGTTCGACGATGCGTTCTTTCTCGAAGCCGCCGCCGCAAAGATCCGCTGTTCGGAAGCCGCCGAGAAGGGCGGCGCGATCGCCCATCAGGTGCACGGCGCGATCGGTTTCACCATCGAGCACATCCTGCATCGCTACTCCTTGCGCGCACTGGCATGGCGCGACGATTTCGGCTCCGAGAGCTACTGGGCGGTCGAGCTCGGCAAACTGGTCGCCGACCGCGGCGCCGACGAGCTGTGGCCGCTGGTGGCCTCGCGCTGATCAACTGAATTCGAAAGTCGAGACTCCAAAATGACCGCAGCCCTCCGTTTCGATCCGATCCGCCTGCCGCCCGAATGCGAGAAACTGCGCAAGGAAGTGCGCGCCTTCCTCGCCGACGAAATCGCGGCCGGCACCTTCGATCCGCACAAGCCCAATCGCGAAGACACCGACGCACCGGAGTTTTCCCGCCGGGTCGGCGAGCGCGGCTGGCTCGGCATGACCTGGCCGAAGAAATATGGTGGCCACGAGCGCTCTTTCCTCGAGCGCTATGTGGTGACCGAGGAAATGCGCGTCGCCAACGCGCCGACGCGGCGCTTCTTCGTCGCCGACCGCCAGAGCGGCCCGGTGCTTCTGAAATACGCGCCCGAGCACATCAAGATGGATATCCTGCCGCGGATCTGCCGCGGCGAGGTCTGTTTCGCGATCGGCATGAGCGAGCCGAATTCCGGCTCGGACCTGTTCGCCGCAAAGACCAAGGCGACCAAAACCGACGGCGGCTATCTGATCAACGGCACCAAGATCTGGACCTCGTCGGCGCATATCGCCGACTACATGATCGCGATCTTCCGCACCTCGCCGCCCACCAAGGAAAACCGCCGCCACGGCCTGACGCAATTCCTGGTCAAGATGAAGCAGCCGGGCATCCAGGTGAACCCGATCGGCCAGATCACCGGCCAGTACGAATTCAACGAGGTGGTGTTCACCGACTATTTCGTTCCCGACGATCACGTGCTCGGCGAAATCGACGGCGCCTGGAAGCAGGCGACCAGCGAGCTCGCCTATGAGCGCTCCGGTCCGGAACGTTTTCTCGAAACCTATTACGTGCTGACCGAGCTGGTGCGCGCGGTCGGCAAGAACCCGGACACCCGCAGCGCCGAGGGCATCGGCCGGCTGGTGGCGCAACTGCACACCATGCGGCGGATGTCGGTGTCGGTCGCGGGCATGCTCCAGGCCGGCAAGGAACCGGTGGTGGAAGCCTCGATCGTCAAGGACATCGGCACGGTCTGGGAGCAGCAATTGCCGCACCGGGTGCGCGACCTCGCCGCCTTCGTCGAGGAGAACGCCACCAACCGCGAGACGCTGGAAAACCAGCTGTCGTTCGCGATCAAGACCGCGCCGAAACTGACTATCCAGGGCGGCACCACCGAAGTGCTGCGCGGCATCATCGCGCGCGGGCTCGGACTGCGCTGACGCGCGGTCCGGCTCCCGCGCCAACCCCATTCAACGAGGAAACCCCATGAGCAAGTTTACGGACATCGGCGTCGCCACGGTCGGACACGTCGGCACCATCGAAATCCAGCGGCCGCCGCTGAACTTCTTCGACATCTCGCTGATCAACCAGATCGCGGACGCGCTGGACGAGTTCGACAAGGATATCGAAATCCGCTCGTCGGTCCTGATGGCACAAGGCAAGGCGTTCTGCGCCGGCGCCAATTTCAGCGATCCGGCGCGGCAGGCGCAGGAGGCGGCCGAGGCCAAGGGCGATCCCGCCGACAGCCTCGGCTCGATCAACAGTCTCTACATGCACGCCGTACGCATCTTCCGCGCCAAGAAGCCGATCGTGGCGGCGGTACACGGCGCCGCCATCGGCGGCGGTTTGGGTCTCGCGGTGTCGGCCGATTTTCGCGTCACCTGCCCTGAAGCGCGCTTCTCCGCCAATTTTACAAAACTCGGCTTCCATCCCGGCTTCGGCCTGACCACGACGCTTCCCGAACTGGTCGGCAAGAACAATGCGGAACTGATCTTCTACACCAGCCGCCGCGTCACCGGCGAGGAAGCCACGCGAATGGGCCTCGCCAACGTCTGCGTGCCGCAGGATCAGGTGCGCGCGGAAGCAATGAAGCTCGCCCAGGAGATCGCCGAGTGCTCGCCGCTCGGCCTGCTCTCGACCCGCGCCACCATGCGCGCCGGCCTCGCCGACCGCGTGCTCGCCGCCACCAACCACGAACTCGCCGAGCAGAGCCGGCTGCGCAAGACCGAAGACTTCAAGGAAGGCGTCAAGGCTACCGCCGAGCGCCGGGTCGCGAACTTCAAGGGGCGGTAGGTCTCTTCCCTTCTCCCCTTGTGGGAGAAGGTGATCCTCGCGCAGCGAGGATCGGATGAGGGGTCTCTATCCGCGGAGACAGACCCCTCACCCGTCGCGACGCTCACTGCGTTCGCATCGCGCCACCATCTCCCACAAGGGGAGAGGGGAAAACAGCGGGGACGACTCGCTGAGGGATTCAACTACTTCTTCCTCACCACCAGCGCATCGACGATGGTCACGCCCTGCCCTTCGGCGTGCACCAGCACCGGATTGAGCTCGATCTCGGAAATCTCCCCGGCGTGTTGCGCGGCCAGCACCGAGACCTGCGCGATCAATTGCGACAGCGCCGGAACGTCCGCCTTCGCCGCGCCCCTGAACCCATTGAGCAGCGGCGCTGCCTTCAATTCGGCCAGCATCGCGAACGCTTCCACAGCGCTCACCGGCGCGGGGCGATAGACCACGTCGCGGAACAGTTCCGTGGTGACGCCGCCGAGCCCGACCATGATCATCGGCCCGAAGGTGGCATCCAGCATGGTGCCGACGATGATCTCGACGCCCGTTTTCGCCATCGGCCCGACCAGCACTCCCTGGATCGCGGCATCGGGCCGATGTCGACCCGCGGCCACCAGCAACGCCTGATAGGCCAGAAACACTTCGCCCTTGGTGGCGATGTTGACGCGCACGCCGCCGACCTCGCTCTTGTGCGGGATGTCACGCGACTGGATCTTCATGACCAGCGGAAAACCCGCACGGGCAATCGCGCCGTCCAGCGCGCTCTTCTCCGTCACCAGCACTTCGTCGGGCAGCGCCATGCCGGCCTCGCGCAGCAGCGCCTTGCTGTCGAATTCGGACAACGTTGTCGATTTCAGATGCGCCGAAATATCGCGCAACGGAGCCGCTGCGGCGTCGACCGCGGGCGCGAGGCTAAACCGCGCGCGCTCGACCATCCGCCGCAGCGCGACGCCGGCATGAGTCAGTCCCGACAGCACCACGGCGCCGCAGGCCCCAAGCTCGCGGCGCGCGAAGGCCGACGGCAGTGTGTAGGAATAGAACACGACCGGCTTGTGCTGCGCATCGAGGACAGGCCTGAGCTCGGCCTGCTTGAACGGCATCCGCGTGTCGCTCGACAGCGACAGCACCACCAGGATGGCGTCGACCTCGTCGGAGACGGCGAGCAGGTCGATGCTCCTCTGCAATCCGCCGCTATGCACGCCCTGTGCGGTGACATCGATCGGATTGCCGGCCGCACCATAGGACGGCAGCAGCTTCTTGATCTCCGCCTGGATCGCTTGCGACAGTTCCGGCACCCGCAACCCCTGCATCGCGACCGTGTCGGCGCCCCAGATGCCGGCGCCGCCAGACACCGTGAGCACGGCGACGCGGTCGCCCTTCGGCAACGGGTTGGTGGTCAGCAGCGCCGCGATCGTCACGGCCTCGTCGAGATCGTTGGAAACGATAAATCCGTATTTGGCGAACACCGCGTCATAGGCGGCGGACCAGCCGGCCATGCTGGCGGTATGCGAGGCGGCGGCGCGCTCGCCGGCGCCGGAGCGGCCGACTTTGGTGACGATGACGGGTTTTCCCATCTCCGCCGCGCGCCGGGCGGCGGCCAGGAACTTGTCGACGTCGCGGATACCCTCGATGAACAACAGGATCACGTCGGTGGAGGCATCCTGTACCATGAATTCGAAAAACTCGCCGGCGCCGAGATCGCTTTCATTACCGGTGCTGACGACGTAGCTGAGCGCGATGCCCAGCGCCCTGGCGCGGTGATAGATCGCAAAGCCGATGCCGCCGCTTTGCGCGACGATGCCGATCCGGCGCTGGCTGGCGACCGGGAGCTGCTCGTTGGGCTTGCCGTCGACGGTCGGGCTGAAGGTGGCGGCGACGCGCTGGACCTGGCTGTAGAACCCTTCGGCGTTCGGCCCGGAAATCCGCATCCCCGTCCGCGTCGCCAGCGCCACGATGGCGTCCTGCATGGCGGCGCTGTCGCCGCCTTCCTCCGCAAAGCCGGAGGAGATGATGACCGCGTTCTTCACACCGGCGGCGGCGCATTGCTCGAGCGCAGCCAGCACCGCCATGGCCGGAATGATGACGATGGCGAGATCGATCGGCTGCCCGACATCGGCAATCGACTTGTAGCATTGCAGCCCGTCGATATCGCCGTAATTGGGATTGACTGGATAGATCCTGCCGGGAAATTGGTTCTTGCGCAGCATCGACAACAGCCGCCCCGGAATCTTCTCCAGGTCGCGCGACGCCCCGATCAGCGCGATGCTGTCGGGCGCAAAGAATGAGTCAAGCGGATGCGGCATGGGTGACCCCGTTTCAAGAGCAACCTTTTAGCCGTCATTGCGAGCGAAGCGAAGCAATCCATCGTGCCAAAAAAGAAAGTATGGATTGCTTCGCTTCGCTCGCAATGACGGCGAGAGTCGCCCCGGCGTTACGCCACCAGCCGAAACGTCACACCGCCGAGCACGAACGAATCGCCCGATACCGCATGGCCCCTGGCCTTGGCGGCATCGCGCACCCTTGCGATGTCGCTGACCTTGAACGTCAGCCCACTCATCAGGTCGCTTGCGCCCGTGACGAAGCGGAAGCCGGCATTGGGCAGTCTCAGCTCGGGATCGCCCGACCTGCCCGTGCTCACCGGGATCCCAATGATCCTGCCCCAGTGCGCGGCCAGCACCTCGGGTTCCGGGCTTTCCATCTCCACCTCGACCAGCGCCTGCGTCACATCCCTGGCGATCGATTTCTGCCAATCCGGCCCGGCCGGCGGATACGGACCCAGGATATCGTCGCTGCCGGCGGTGTGATTGAACTCGATGAAGGCCGCACGGCAGTCGCGCGGATGCATTTGCACGCCGTGATAGGGCGCATGGTCGATGACGTTGGCGGTACGGACGCCCAATTTATTCGCCTGCGCCCCCCGCGCGTCGGGATCGTCGCAGCAGAAGATCGCCATGTAGCCGCCGCGGCCGCCGGTTTTCTCGATGAAGCGCCCGGCCGCGGTGCCGGGCTGGAACGGCGCCACCACTTCCAGCAAGATGGTGTCAACCGGCAGCAGCGCGTTCTCGAGGCCGTATTTGGCGACGTTACCGTCGCGGTAACAGATGTTCAGCCCCATGATCCCGGCGATATCGCCGACCACGGGCTCGATGGCCGGCGCCGCCAGGCAGATCTGCCGCAGCCTGATATAGCTAGTGCCCCGTTTCCGAAGTTCGTTATCCATCGCTGCGACCTCTAAAACGAACTTCGGAAACATCAGGGGCACTAGAAAATTTCATCATTCTAGTGCCGCTTATCGATGTGAAGTTCCTGGCACCGACTCGCGGCACCCACTGCAGGAACTTCACATCGGCGGCACTAGCCATCTCAATGCCCCCGGTCATTTCAATGACCCACGAAGACGGGCTTGCGCTTTTCGACGAATGCCTTGGCGGCTTCCTTGTGGTCGTCGGTCTCGCCGGAGCGCGAGTGATGCATGGCCTCGGCGTCGAAGCAGGCTTCCAGCGACAAATGCTCGGCGTTGTTGATGTTGCGCTTGATGTAGCCCAGCGTCACCGACGGGCCCTGCGCCAGCGACATCGCCAGCTCGTGCGCCGCCGCCTCGACTTCGGCGTCGGGAACGACCTTGGTCACGATGCCGAGCGCGAGCGCTTCCTGCGCCGACAGCACCGGCGACATCAGATAGAGTTCGCGCGCCCTGGCGCTGCCCAGCATCTGCGTGAGGAAGTAGGTGCCGCCGTAATCGCCCGACAGACCGACCTTGGCGAAGGCCGTGGTGATCTTGGCCGAAGCCGAGGCGACGCGGAGGTCGCAGGCCAGCGCGATCGAGAGACCTGCGCCGGCGGCGGCGCCATCGACCTGCGCCACCACGGGCTTCTGCATCTCGTGCAGGATGCGCGAGACTTCCATGCCGCGCCGAAGATTGGTCTTCTTGGCTTCGAACGGCAGCGGCGCCCGCCCCTCCGCCATCGATTTGACGTCGCCGCCGACGCAGAACGTGCCGCCCGCGCCCTTGAGCAGCACGGCGCGCACCTCGTGATCCTCCGCCGCCCGCCGTGCCGCCGCCACCAGCCCCAGCGTCATGTCCGGGTTGAGCGCGTTGCGTCGGTCCGGCCGGTTCATGGTGATGGTGAGCAGGCCGGACTCAAGCTTCTGCAGGACGATTTCATTGTTCATGAGGTGGCGCCTTTGTTGTTACTGATTTTCAGTCGTCCCTGCGAACGCAGGGACCCATAACCCCGGACGTCAGTTGTTGCCAAGCTGTCTGCCTCTGTCCGGAACGATGGGCCGCAGCGTATGGGTCCCCGCGTTCGCGGGGACGACGAGGGTCCGTCACTTCTTCACCAGCGGGCAGCGCGACAATTCCAACGACTGGAACGCCTCGTTGCCGGGAATTGTCGCCAAGAGCTTGTAGTCGTCCCAGCGGCCCTTGGATTCCGACGGCTTCTTGACTTCGAACAGATACATGTCGTGCACCATGCGGCCGTCCGCACGGATCTTGCCGTTTTTGGCGAACATGTCGTTGATCGGGGTGTCCTTCATGACCTTGATGACGGCGGCCGAGTCGGTGGTGCCTGCGGCCTTCACCGCCTTGAGATAATGCCCGACCGACGAGTAGATACCGGCCTGCGCCGCCGTCGGCATCCGCTTGACGCGCGCCATGAAGCGTTTCGAAAACGCCCGGGTGTCGTCGTCGAGGTCCCAGTAGAAGGCTTCGGCGAGCAGCAGGCCCTGCGCGGTCTCAAGCCCAATGCTGTCGATATCGGTAATGAAGGCGAGCAGCGGCGACAGCTTCTGGCCGCCGCTCTTCATCAGCCCGAATTCGGCCGCCTGCTTGATCGCGTTGATGGTGTCGCCGCCGGCATTGGCGAGCCCGACGACCTTGGCCTTCGATGCCTGCGCCTGCAGCAGGAACGAGGAGAAGTCGGAGGTATTGAGCGGATGCTTGACGCCGCCCAGCACCTTGCCGCCGGACTTCACCACCACGTTGGTGGTGTCCTTTTCCAGGTCCTGGCCGAACGCATAGTCGGCGGTCAGGAAGAACCAGGTCTCGAACCCTGATTTGACGGTCGCAAGCCCGGTGACGTTGGCCTGGGCGAAGGTGTCATAGGCATAATGCACGGTATAGGGACCGCACGCCTCGTTCGAGAGCCGGATCGAGGCGGGACCGTTGAAGATCACGATCTTGTTGCGCGCTTTGGCGATCTCGCCGGCGGCGAGCGCGGTGGCGGATGCGGCGACATCGATGAGGGCTTCGACGCCCTGGTTGTCGAGCATATCGCGCGCGATGCTCGCGGAGAGGTCGGCCTTGTTGAGATGATCGGCCGCGATGATCTCGATCTTGCGCCCCAGCACCTCGCCGCCGAAATCCTCCACCGCCATCTTCGCGGCGGTCTCGCTGCCCGGTCCGGTGATGTCGGCATAGAGCCCGGACATGTCGAGAATGGCGCCGAGTTTTAGCGGCGGCTTGCTCTGCGCGAATGCCGCGGTGGCGGCCAGCGCCAGCACCGATGCGAGAACAGACGAAAATACGCGCTTCATGAAAACCTCCCTGCGGGCAGGCCGCATTGCCTGCGGCCTCCATTTCTGTTGTCGCGATCATGCCGGAAGGTGCCGGCAGCGGCAAGCAGCGCGCCAGCGCGGCAGTCATGCTGTTGCTTCACGCTTCACTCAGTTTTTTCCGCAAAGCGGAATGGTCAGCGAATGCTTGTCGTCGCGATGGAGAAATCTATCAACGAGTCGTCCCGGCGAACGCCGGGACCCATACGCCGTGCATTATCGTTCGGGCACGGAGGCAGAGACCTTCTGCAGCAATCAACGCCGGTGGCTATGGGTCCCGGCTCAGCGCTCGCTATGCTCGCTTGGCCGGGACGACGATGGTGGGTCGATGCGGGCTGAATTGGGTGCGCACGAAGCGGAAATGAGCGTCACCCCAATAGCCCCTTCCCCGGCACATGGTTGAGCTCGAGCCTGATGCCATCCGGATCCTCGAACAGCAGCGAGTAATAGCCCGGCGCCCACTGATCCTCGCGCGGCGCGCGGATGATCCTGGTGCCGAGCGAGACCAGAAAAGTGTGTAGCTCGTCGATGTCGGCGCGCTCGCGGGCGCGGAAGCAGAGGTGGTGCAGGCCGACGCGCTTCTGCTCGAAGGCAGCACCGGCATGCTCGGGCGACGGCGCGCTGATCCCGACCGCGGTGCGGCCGCCGACGCAGTAATAGGTGGTCTCGGTATCGATGACGGGCTTCAGCCCGAGAAACGGCAGGAGCTTGCGATAGAATTCGCGGGAGCGCTCGAAATTCGATGCGGTCAGGAAAATGTGCGCGATGCCGTTGACTTCCATCGTCTTCCCCTTCGTCGACAATGCGATTTCGGATAAATTCGGATAATGTTATCCGCCGATCGCCGCAAGCATACAGGAATGGATCCGATCCAGAGCAGCGTCATGCAGCAGGTGCCCGCTACGCGGGCGCGTTGCGCCGCATTTGCCGCGGCGGCGCTGACATGCGTGGCTCTTGCCGCCGCTGCGCCGGCGCACGCGGCGGGATGTTCGTTCGCGCCGCTGGGTGAGGGCCGCGTCGCCGCGGTGATCGATGCGCGAACGTTTCGCCTGCAGGACGGCCGCGAGATCCGCCTCGCCGGCATCGAAACGGCTGCGTCGGGGAAAGCCGGCCGGGCGTCGGCGCTGGCGGCGATCATTGCCGGCCGCGACGTCAGCTTGCACGGCGAGGACGACACCCCGGACCGCTACGGCCGCCAGCCCGCTTTCGTCTATCTCGCCGGCGCCGACATCCCGGTGCAAGGCGTGCTGCTGGCGCAGGGCGAGGCGCTGGTATCGGCCGACGTCACCGGGAAGGAATGCGCGGCAAGCCTGTTCGCCGCGGAGGCCGAGGCGCGGGGCGCCAAACGAGGAACCTGGGCCGATCCGGCGGCCATAAAAAACGCGGAAAGTCCGGGCGATATTTTGGCCGGGATCGGGCGCTTTACCGTGGTCGAGGGCAAGGTTTTGTCGGTCAGGCAGGCCGGGGCAACGACTTACCTGAATTTCGGGCGGAACTGGACACGGGACTTTGCCGTGACTATTTCAAGGCGGGTGTTACCGGCGATCGAGGCCGGAGGGATCGGCCTTAAGTCGCTCGAAAATCGACGGATTCGCGTCCGCGGCTGGGTCGAGGCGCGGCAAGGACCGCGGATCGAAGTGCTGCGGGTGGGACAGATTGAAATGCTGGGCGGGAACTAGCCCGCCGGCCAACAACGAGTAGCTGAAGTGGCGGTTTGTGCGGGACGGCGCCAGGGAATGACGAGCCGCGGCCTTTGGGCTGCGGGTTCCCTGCTCTGCGCGCTCGCGCTGGCCGGCTGCGGCGATTTCAGCCGGTTCCAGACCGCCGCGCCCTCGGCCGCCAGTCCGGTCAAACCGAACCGGATGGTCGCACAGACGCCCGCCGCCGAGCGCGAACATGAGCGCATCCTCTCCTCCTATGGCGGCGCCTATGACGACCCGAAGCTGGGAGCCCTGATCGGCAAGACGGTCGACCGGTTGGTGGCGGCTTCCGATCGTCCCGACCAGGCCTACAGGGTGACCATCCTCAATTCCGGCGCGGTCAATGCGTTTGCGCTGCCGACCGGCCAGCTCTACGTGACCCGCGGCCTGATTGCGCTCGCCAGCGACACCTCGGAACTGTCGTCGGTGCTGAGCCACGAGATGGCGCATGTGCTGGCCAAGCACGCTTCGATCCGCGAAGACCAGGCGCGCCAGGCCGCCGTCGTCACCCGCGTCGTCACCGACATGGGCAACGATCCCGATTTGACTGCGCTGGCGCTCGCCAAGACAAAACTGACGATGGCGAGCTTCTCGCGCGCCCAGGAATTCGAGGCCGACGGCATCGGCGTCGGCATTTCGGCGCGCGCCCGTTTCGACCCCTACGGCGCCGCGCGCTTCCTGGCCTCGATGGAGCGCAACGCTGCGCTGAAGGCGGGCAAGGCCTCGCTCGATCCGCGCGCGCAGGACTTTCTGTCGTCGCACCCGGCGACGCCTGAACGCGTGCAGAACGCACAGAACTCGGCCCGCCAGTTCACCTCGCCGCAGGGCGGCGAGCGCGACCGCGAAACCTATCTCGCCGCTATCGACAACATCGTCTATGGCGAAGACCCCAGCGAAGGTTTCGTGCGCGGCCGGCGCTTCCTGCACCCGAAACTCGGCTTCACCTTCGCCGCCCCCGACACCTTCACGCTGGACAATACCGCGCAGGCCGTGATCGGCGTGCGCGAAGGCGGCACGCAGGCGATGCGCTTCGACGTGGTGCGGGTGCCGGCGGAGCAGACGCTGGTCGACTATCTCAATTCCGGCTGGATGGAGAACGTCGACAAGGGTTCGGCCGAAGAGCTGACCATCAACGGCTTCCCGGGGGCGTCCGCGACCGCGCATGGCGACCAGTGGCAGTTCAAGGTCTACGCGCTGCGCTTCGGCAGCGACGTCTACCGCTTCATCTTCGCCTCCCGGCAGAAGACCACCGAGAGCGAGCGCAACGCGCGGGAAACCGTCAACTCGTTCCGCCGCCTGACGCTGGCGGAAACCCAGGCCGCGCGGCCGCTGCGCATCAAGGTGATCACCGTGCAGCCCGGCGACACCGTGGAATCGCTGTCACACCGCATGGCCGGCGTCGATCGCCCGGCCGAGCGCTTCCGCATCCTGAACGGGCTCGATGCACACGCCCAGGTGAAAGCCCGCGACCGCGTCAAGATCGTGGTGGATTGAGTGGGCTGGTCGGGTTCGACGCTCGATTCGGCGATGCAGACGGAAGCGAACGCCCAGCCGAACGCCGCGGCTGCTTCGAGCGTCTGGCAATATGGCCGCCGCGGCGACACGATTGAGCAGGCCATCTGGAGCGGCGATTTCAGCCTTCCGCTATCGTGGCATTTCCACCAGCAAATTCAGATCACGGCGGTTCTGATCGGGCGGCGGCATTTTCTCGCGGCGAACCGGCCTGTCACCGTCAACGCCGGCGAAATCCTCATCTTGCCGGCCGGATTGCCGCACAAGGCGCTCGGCATCGAAAACGATCGCACGCTGAGCCTCAATCTCTATCTTCCGCATTCAGCCGACGCCCTGCGGAAGGATGCGATCATCGTGCCGACCCCGCGCTGGTTTGCGGGCAGGATGACCGGCGGTCTGGTGAGTGACTGGGCCATGACCACGCTGATGCGTTCGGGGCAATGCGGCTTCGAACGCGTTGCCGAGGCCGTGGCGACCATGCCGCCGGACGAGCATCTGAACATCAGCGATGTCGCGTCGACGCGGGGCATGAGCCGGGAAGGCTTCATCCGCTGGTTTCGCCGCAACGCCGGAGTGACGCCTCACGCCTACCGCGTTGCGCGTCGGCTGAACCGCGCCCGCATGCTTTTGGCGACCGACGCCGCGCCCGCGGAAGCGGCTGCCGAGGCCGGGTTCGCCGACCAGAGCCATTTGGGGCGCCATTTCCGACTCGCCTTCGGCGTCACGCCCGGCGCCTATCGCCGCGCCGTTCGCCGCTGACCGCGGTCACTTTCGTTCCAGACGACGCGTGCGCCGCCGGTCAGACTGCTCCCCGACCGGGAGGAACATGATGGATATCGGGACGGCAGCTTTGTTGTCGGGAGCGGGCCTCGTCGGCGGGGTCGTCAATGCCGTAGCGGGCGGGGCCACGCTGATCACCTTCCCGGCCATGCTGGCGGCGGGATTGCCGCCGCTGATTGCGAACGTATCCAACGCGGTCGCCATGACGCCCGGTCATTTGGTTGCCGCACTGACGGATCGTCGGCAACTCCCCGCGCTGGACCGCCGGCTGGCCGCCACGGCTGGCATCGCGATTACGGGCGGCGCGATCGGCGCGTGGCTTCTTCTCGTCACGCCGGAGCGCCTGTTCACGGCGCTCGTCCCGGCCCTGATCGGCCTGGCCACACTGATCTTCGCGTGTGGCGTTCGCATCCAGTCGGCGCTTTCGCGGAAGTATCGCGATCGCGGCGACCTTGCGAGAGATGCGCTGCTGCTGCCGACCGCGGCCTATGGCGGCTACTTCGGCGCCGGCCTCGGCGTCATGCTGCTCGCCTTGCTCACGCTCACGGGTCGGGAAGAGATTCGCGCCGTCAATGCACTCAAGAACCTTCTTGCAACGGCCGTCAGCCTCGCCTCGGTGACCGTCTTCGCGATCCAGGGCGTCGTCCACTGGTTTGAGACGATCGTGATGTTCGCGGGCGCCTCCTGTGGAGGGGTGCTCGGCGGCAAGCTCATCGCGGTGCTGCCGCCGCCGATCGTGCGCGCGCTCGTTGCCGCGATCGGGGCCTTGATGACGAGCATCTATGCCTGGCGGTACTGGTGCTGATCGCCGCTCCGCGACCACGATGGCGGCAGCCACCGACCCAGCAAAAAAGCCCGGTCTCGCGACCGGGCTTCTTATTACTGAACCACTGAAGCTGGCTTACGCCGCCTCGTCCGCGACGGCGTCATCGCCTTCGGCGTCCGCATCTGCGTCGCCCTCGGCGCCGGCTTCGGCTTCGGCCTTGGCGCCGCGGCGCGGGCTCTTGGCGAGCTGGCCTTCGATTTCCTTGACCGCTTCGGTCTCGGTCGAGTGCTGCACCACGGCGATTTCTCGCGACAGCCGGTCGAGCGCCGCCTCGTAGAGCTGGCGCTCGCTGTAGGACTGTTCGGGCTGCGATTCCGAGCGATAGAGATCGCGCACCACTTCGGCGATCGCGACGATGTCACCGGAATTGATCTTGGCTTCGTATTCCTGGGCCCGGCGCGACCACATCGTGCGCTTGACGCGCGCGCGGCCTTTCAGGGTTTCCAGGGCCTTCTTGACCAGCGCCGGCTCCGACAGCTTGCGCATGCCGACATTGGCGACCTTCGCGGTCGGCACCCGGAGCGTCATCTTGTCCTTCATGAAATTGATCACGAACAGCTCGAGCCTGGCGCCGGCGATCTCCTGCTCCTCGATGGCCAGGATCTGGCCAACGCCGTGCGCGGGATACACCACGAATTCATTGGTCTTGAAGCCCTGGCGCTGGGTCAGAACCTTCTTCGGCTCTTCCACCCGGGGAGCGGCAGCTACGGGCTTGGCGGCGGCAACCGGCTTCACCGCGGCCTTCACGACAGGAGCCTTGGCCACGGGAGCCTTCACGGCAGGCGCCTTCACGGCGGCCTTCGGGGCCGTCTTGGGGGCGACCTTCGAGGCAGTGGCCTTCGCACCGGTCGCTTTCGCGGCAGTTTTTGCAGTCTTGTTTGGCATTGCGCTTCTTTTGTTTTTCGAGGATTTTGCAGCCGAGGCCTTGGTGGCGGTCCGGGTATCCCTGAGGGACGTCCGGGCACGGCTCTTGGTTGCGCTACGGCTCACCGCGGCGGCTTTTTTCGTCGTCGTCGTCTTGGAAGCACTCTTTTTACGCGTTTTCTGTGACACAGCCTGCGCGCGGAACTGCCACGCCCCTGTTCGATGTTTTTCACGGGAACCCATAGGGGCCATACGGGGCTGACGGGTTCGGCTTATAATGTATGCAATATAGCACATTTTCCGCAAAAATCAATGATTTACGCCCCGTCAGGGGGCTTTGCAGGCGGTTTCGGCCGTTTCAGCGGGATTAGGGTTAAGTCGACGGCAATTTGGGGCCGAACCGGCCCCAATTCAATCGAGCCAAAGGTGGCTTCGAATCAGTCGCCGGTGCCGGGCTTCGGAGAAAAATATTTCTCGAACTTGCCTTCCATCCCCTCGAAATCCTTGGCGTCGTCAGGGGAGTCCTTCTTCTGGGTGATGTTCGGCCAGCTCTTGGCATATTCGGTATTCACCTCCAGCCACTTCTCCAGGCCGGGCTCGGTGTCGGGCTTGATCGCGTCGGCGGGACATTCCGGTTCGCACACGCCGCAGTCGATACATTCGTCGGGATGGATGACCAGCATGTTCTCGCCCTCGTAGAAACAGTCTACCGGGCAGACCTCAACGCAATCGGTGTATTTGCATTTAATGCAGGCTTCAGTGACGACGTAAGTCATCCAGGGCTCCGAAACGGGTCAGTTTTGCGTGGTTTGCGTAGCGCATGAACTGCGCAGCCGCAAGTGAAGCAACGCGCCAAAAAGGCGCGCTTTCAGCATTCCTGCGCCAGCCTGAACGCGCATGAAAGCAAATAGTTACTATTGGCGGTCGCGCAAATCCTCGTAAAGCACGCGGGCGGCGGTGGCGTCGCCCCGGCGCTCCGCGAACGCCACCACCTTCAGAACGCGCACCGAGTTGTCGAGCCCGACGGTGACGACGTCGCCTATCTTGACGGCATGGCCGGGCGCCTTCTCGCGCACGCCGTTGACGCGGACGTGGCCGGCTTCCACCAGCGCGGCGGAACTGGAGCGGGCCTTCACCACCCGCGCATGCCACAGCCATTTATCGAGACGCTGACGATCCAAGCGACACCACTTCGAGAAGGATCAGCACTTAATGCCCGGCTAGTCCTTGCGGCCGGCGGTGAGTTGTTCCTTCAGCGCCGCGAGCTTGGCGAAGGGCGAATTGGGATCGGCGGGGCGGTCGCGTTCGCGCGGGGCGGCGCTGGTGGCCCACTGCCGGTGTGACGGCCCGAAGTCGCGGCCGCCTTTATCGCGGTCGCGGCCACCCTTGTCGCGCGGGCCTTTATCTCGGCCACCGCCGAACTTGCCCTTGTCACGGCCCTGGTCGCGATCCCGGCCCTTGTCTCGGCCCTTGTCCCTGTCCTTGCCTTCAAAGCGCTCGCGCGGCGGACGGCCGCCGCGGTCGTCACGCGGCGCGGGCACGCCTTCGGCGGATGTCGCCGCCACGGCTTCGGCCGGCGCGTCGGTGCGAGGTTTTCTGAAATCCTGGTGGCGGTCGCGCCGTCCGCGGCGATGCCGCTCGCCCTTTGCCGCCTCGCCGCCGGCTTCGCCGGTAGCGGCCGCAGGTTCCGCGCCCTGCTGCGGGCGATCCTGATGGCGATGACGGTGGCGATCATGGCGCGGCCGGCGTTCGTCCGAACGGCCGCCGGGCCGCCAGACTTCCACCAGTTCCGGCGCTGCGGGAACTTCGGGCGCGGCAGCGGCGGTCTCGACCGGCGCAGCGTCGCCGGCGGCAACGGTTTCAGTCGCGGCTTCAGCGGCAGACTGTTCCGGCGGCGGTTCCGCCGCGGGCGTTTCCACCACAGCCGATGGTTCCGGCTGCGCGGCCTCGACGGTAACGGGCTCGGCCGGTTCGGGCGCCGGCGCGAATGCGACATCGGGCAGCAGCGTCGTCGACGGCGCCGCAACTTCCGAAGCCTGCGCAACATCGGTACTGGGTTCAGCAACGACCGCGCTCTCGGCGGCAACCGTATCGGCAGCGACAGCCGTATTCTCGACCGCTGCCTCGGCAGAGGTTTCCGACGCCGCCTCTGCCGGAGTTGCCTCCGCCGCAACTGCTTCCGCGGCCGGCGCTTCGACCACCACCGGCTTCGGCGGCAATGGCGGCTTGCGGTCCATGCGATAGCCGAGCGCGCGCAGGATCGAGGCGAAGTCTTCGCCGGCCGAACCGGTCAAGGACGTCATCGCCTGCGTCACCACGAAACCGCGGCCGTCGAACGCGCCGGCGGGCTTTTCGCCCGGCGAGGTTTCGCGCCATGCCAAAGCGGGACGGATGATATCGGCGAGCCGTTCCAGGATATCGACCCGCACCGCGCGTTCGCCGCATTGCTTGTAGCCGAGCACGCGATAGGCGTCGCGATCGAGCGCCTTGTCGACCGGGAACGAGGTGCGGCCCGACCCTGCGAGATGCTGCGCGCCCGACAGCGCCGACATGTCGACATTGCTTTGCTTTTCGGCCCACAGCAGCGAGGCCAGCGCGCGCGCCGCGGGCTTCAGCAGCGCCGGCACGTAGATGTGATAGGCGCCGAAGCGCACGCCGTATTTGCGTAAAGTAGCGCGCGACGGCTGATCGAGATCCTTCATCTCGGCGGCGATCTTTTGCCGCTCCAGCACGCCCAGCGCCTCGATCAATTGAAACGCGATGCCGCGCGCGATTCCCGTGATGTCCTCGGCCTTGTTGAGGTCGAACAACGGCCCCAGCAGCTTTTCGACATGCGTCTTCAGCCACAAATCGAGCCGCGCCTGTACAGCTTCGCGCGCCGCGCCGGTCAGCCGCTCGTCGGCGATGATGCGCAGGCGCGGATGCAGCGCGTCCTCGGCCGCGACCAGCCGCGCCACGGCATCGCCGGTCCAGCGGATGGTGCCGTCCGAGGTCAGCACGAATTGCTCGTCGGGCGCCGCTGCCAGTTTCTCGGCGCGCGCGTCGATCTCGCCGGCCAGCGCCTTCAGCGCGGTGGCCTGCAACGCTTTGGCATCGGAGCCGGCCTCCGCCGCATCTGGCGCGAATGTAAATCCGTCGAGGCGGCCGATCACATGGCCTTCCACGATCACTTCGCCGGTCTTGCCGATTTCGGTATTCAAAACAGTGTTCTCCCGCAGGCGGCGCATCAATACACTGGTACGGCGGTCAACGAAACGCTCCGTGAGCCGTTCATGCAGGGCATCGGACAATTTATTTTCGATTTCGCGCGTCATCCCCTGCCAATGTTCGGGGTCGGACAGCCAATCCGGGCGATTAGCCACGAAAGTCCAGGTCCGGATCTGCGCGATCCGGCCCGATAGCGTGTCGATATCGCCGTCGACGCGGTCGGTCTGGTCGACCTGGGCGGCGAACCAGGCGTCCGGGATCCGGCCCCGCTTCATCAGGAACCCGAACAGGGTCGTCACGAGTTCGGCATGGGCGGCCGGCGCAATCTTGCGGTAATCCGGAATCTGGCAGGCGTCCCACAGCCGTTCGATCGCGGCTGCGCCATGGGCCATGTCGCGCACATCGGCGTCGCGCGCGGCGTGATCGAGCACGCGCAGGTCTTCGGCGATCGGCGCCCGCGTCAGCGCGTCGTGCGTGGGCGACAGCGCCAGCGACACCTGCAGGCTCCCGAGCGAGGAAAAATCCAGCCTGGAATTGCGCCACTGCAATACCTTCACGCTCTCGAAGGAGTGGTTCTGCAGCGCGTTCACCAGTTCCGGCTCGAACGGCGCGCAGCGGCCCGTGGTGCCGAAGGTGCCGTCGCGGGTGGCGCGGCCGGCGCGGCCGGCAATCTGCGCGAATTCGGACGGATTCAAGCGGCGGAACTGATAGCCGTCATATTTGCGGTCGGAGGCGAACGCGACGTGATCGACGTCGAGATTGAGCCCCATGCCGACGGCGTCGGTGGCAACGAGATAATCGACGTCGCCGTTCTGGAACATCGCCACTTGTGCATTTCTTGTGCGGGGCGAGAGCGAGCCCAGCACCACGGCCGCGCCGCCATGCTGGCGCTTGATCAGTTCGGCGATGGCGTAGACCTCGTCGGCCGAGAACGCGACGATCGCGGTGCGCCGCGGCTGCCTTGTGAGCTTGCGGTCGCCTGAGAATTCGAGCTGCGACAGCCGCGGCCGGGTGACGATGGACGCGCCGGGCAGCAGCCGCTCGATGATCGGGCGCATGGTGGCGGCGCCCAATAGCAGCGTTTCGTCGCGGCCGCGCCGGTTGAGGATGCGATCGGTGAAGACGTGGCCGCGCTCGAGATCGGCGGCGATCTGGATTTCGTCAACGGCGAGAAACGAGACGTCGAGATCCCGCGGCATCGCCTCCACGGTCGAGACCCAGTAGCGCGCCTTCGGCGGCTTGATCTTCTCCTCGCCGGTGACCAGCGCGACCGCGTCCGGGCCGACCCGGCCGACGATCTTGTTGTAGACCTCGCGCGCCAGGAGCCGCAGCGGCAGGCCGATGACGCCGGAGGAATGCGCGACCATCCGCTCGATCGCCAGATGCGTCTTGCCGGTATTGGTCGGCCCCAGCACGGCAGTAACGCCGGCGCCGGGAGCGCGTTCATGGGAAAACGGGGACGAAGATGACGAAAAGGCCATTTTTATTGGGTTTCTGCGCCGATGATATTTGAGGGGTGTGTCACAATGCGACGCATCTGTCGTCGCGGTTTAAGCTTCGGAACGAGTCCGGAACGAATCGCGCCCGAATCGGTGACTCCGTCCAACTCCCGTTACGTTCACCGCAACATCTCGGCCCGACGGCGCATCGCGGCACTAGATCAAGTTTGCGGGGCGGCGACAAGCGGCGGAAACCGGACGAAATTCCTTAAGAGTTCAGGGGCGCGGAGTCGAATCAGAAGCGAGGAAGAGTCAAGCGATGAGTCGTTGCCCTGAACTCGTCATGCGCGGGCTTGACCCGCGCATCCATCCTCTTCGCAAAACGTCTTTCCGGATGATGGATTGCCGGGTCAGGCCCGGCAATGACGGCTGAGAAGCCGGATCGCGCTCCCTTCAATCGATGGTGTCACTGCGTCTTTGCCACCCGCGGCGGGGTGGCCTGGGTGATGAACTGGGTGGCCTCCAGCATGGCGGGACCGAGCGGGGTCGGGATCTTCATCCAGAACGGCACCAGGATGCGGGTTCCCGCGACAGGCGCGAATGCGATCTCGATATTGCGCTGGGCGGCGAGGTATTTGATCACCGGACGGTCCGGGATGTAGCCCGCGACCGGCGTGAAATACACCGCGCACACCACCACCGGGCCCCGGTAGCCCTTTTCGGCCTTGACGGTTTCCATGCGCTTGAAGTCGAGCTTGAGGTCGTAGCGCATGCGGCCGTCGAAGATGCCGGCGCCGACGCGGCAGGCTTCCGGCGTCAGCGGATCGCCATTGCCCGGCACGCGCAGCATCGATCCGGTCATGGGATCGTAGACCCCGCGGCGATGCGCCTCGGTGACCGGCAGCCGGTCGGCATCGACGGGCGGTTCCGGCTCGATCGCGAATTCCTTGATGTTGCCACCCGCCAGCACCATGCGGATGGCTTCGGTCTTTTTCGACGTAGTGGTGGAGGCGGAATAATGGCTCGCCACCAGCGCGCCGCCGACCACCCGGCCCTGCGCCGCACCGGTGCCGGAGCCGCCGGAGAACGCCTTCAAAAGCCCCGAGGTGCCGCCGGAGGCGGAGGCGGAAAACACGTCGTCTGATATTTCGATGTTCCAGGCGCCCTTGCCGATCGGAATCCCGGCCAGCGTCGCCTCATAGCGGGCATCGAGCCGGCCTTGCGCGAAAGCCGCCGGCTGGGAGCCGAGCAGCATGGCCAGGCCGATGCCCAGGCCACCCAGCGCCCGCCGGGCCGATGCGGCCAGCCGGGGCGAAATCATGCGGGAATGGGTCACTGAGAGGCGGTCCTCACGTCGGCGCGGGTAATGTATCATTTAGGGCAAAATATCCGGCGGACAATGCGCCGGCGCCTGTAAGCTCTGATGTCGGCGGCGAATACGCCGTTTATATGATGCTGAAACGGGCCGAACCGCCTTTCGGAACAGGGCTTTCCGGCCCATCTGCCGGCCCATTTGGGCCGATCTTTCGGGCCGCAAAACCTTGACGCCCCGCTGCTCACCCCCTATACGTCCGCGGTTCCTGAAATGGACGTGAATTTGAACCCCCGCGCCGGGCCCTCGAAGGGCTTTCGGATGGGTCGGGGATGGAAGAGGATTTTCGCTATGTCGCGGCGCTGTGAACTGACGGCCAAGGGCCCGCTGGTGGGCCACAAGGTGAGCCACTCCAACATCAAGACCAAGCGCCGGTTCCTGCCGAACCTGTGCAACGTCACCTTCATGTCGGACGCGCTCGGCCGCAACGTGCGCTTGAGGGTCTCGACCAACGCGCTGAAATCAGTCGATCACCGCGGCGGCCTCGACGCCTTCCTGATCAAGGCCAAGGCCGACGAGCTGTCGCCGAAGGCGCTGCTCCTGAAGCGCGCGATCGAAAAGAAGATCGCCGCCGCGCCGGTGGCGAAGGCGAGCTGAGCTTTCGGCGAAGCTGATTTAGCGGTTGAGAGTTTTGAATGGCCGGGTCGAAAGACCCGGCTGTTTTTGTTTTGACCGCCCTCACAGCCTGACCGAAAGCGGAAAGTTTGAGACCGTCATCACGAGCCAACGGATCGCGCGAATGCGCGCCCGATGACAGGCTCCGCAACCCAGCTTTGCCGAAGCAGATCGGATTGCTCGACGCACAGACAGCCATCTGTCCCGGGACCGGCATAGGCCCCTTTGACGGTGCGGGTAGGGCCTGGACAAAAAAATGCAAAAACAACCCCATGCAAAGTAGCGTCCCGCCTCTTCAAGCGGCCTCGGCGCCTTCCTGATCAAGGCCAAGGCCGACGAGCTGTCGCCGAAGGCGCTGCTCTTGAAGCGCGCGATCGAAAAGAAAATCGCGGCCGCGCCGGTGGCGAAGGCGAGCGGAGCGGGCGCAGGCGAAAGCCTGATCTAGGGTTTTGAGAGTCTTCGCGGCGGCCGTTAATGACCGTGGTAATAGCTGATGAGCGGTGGATGTTGAGGGTCACTCTTGGTCAGTAGACGCTGTGCATGATCTGCGAAATCCTCCGGCGGCTCAAAATAGGTTTGGTCAATGACAATGCACTGCCACGCCTTAAGATCGCTTTGCAATAGACGGTAGAGCTCCCGATAAAAGTGTTGGAATATCTCCGGATTAATATCCGGCGTTATGTTTTTCATCGGCGAGTCGACCACAAGTATCCGAGGAATCGGCAAGTCTCGTTGCGCTGCGGTCAGATGTAGCGCGAGCGCAAAACAAATCTTGAACAGCACCATCTTTCCGCCGCTGCCCGCGTCGCTAAAGGTCCAAGCCAGCGCTTCATTTCCCTTGGGATGAATATACGGGAACCAAGTCCGCTGATTAAGAAACACCTTGTCGTCTTCCTTAATTTCCGGGAAGTGGATAGCTCTGAGCAATAGATGGAAATTCCGTTCTAACGCGCGGACATTCGACCGCCCTTCTTCAAATCGGCTTTGTTCGGTTTGAATATCGCGCTCGAGTTCAGCAATCTTCGCTGAGAGCTGATCTGCCTCTAGCAGCTTCGCTTCGACCTCGCCTGGCATCCCCCTGATGCGCATGAGCAGGCTTCTGCGCTCTTTAATCGCACCGCGCCGCGCTTCGAGCTTCCGCGCGCGCCTCATGTACTCAGACTCGACCTGCTTGCGGGCGGAATCCACTCGTGTCTGCGCCTCAGTCCTGGCCTTCGTGAGCTCCCCTAGCTCCGTGCGCCGCTTTTCGTGTGACCGCTTGAGCCTTTGAACAGACCGCTTGAGATCGTCGATTCGATCAGACAAATCCCTTTCCATCACAGCACTACCACCCTCAAATCCACCGGGCGCCGTATCGAGGTCGGATCTGCACAGAACGCAATGCACCCCATCAGACTTTGGTGCGACCTCTGTGCCACAGGCAGGGCACGCTTGAAATTCGGCGCCCTTGAGAAGCTCAGACGCGGTCGACGAGCGGACAAGCTTGAACTTCATAGCAATAAATTCCGCTATGAGTGATTCCTGTTCGTTTAGGCGTTGGCCAATCTCTGACACTGCGTCAGTCTTCGAAGCGATTGCCACTGTTAGGCCATTGACCAGGAGCTGGTCTTCTTCGGCGACCGTCGAAGCTGGGAGGCCAACTTTGCCCTGATCCTCAATCTCGACTTCCAGCGCTTCCTCCTCGTCATTTAACCGATCAATCTCAAACCCAATTTGGTCTTTAGAGTTGAATCCGTATCTCTGAAGAAATTCGTCTAACTGCTTTGCGGTTTCCCGCATTGTGCGCTGCGTTTGCCTCACTTCCGAGAGATCGTTTTGCAGCTCATTTAGACGATCGCTGTGAAAACCGAGAACATAGCGAAGTACGTCCTTCGATTTTTCCATACGGATCGGCTGCTCGAGTAGAAAGAAACTTGAGTCAAGATCTGGTTGGTCGAGGTAGCAGAATTTGTAGAAGTCACGAAAGCTGAGCCGCTGCAGCGCTGAGTCCGGATCGCCTTTGCGCTTTCTAACCTTGAGTAATGGAGACCCCAGATGGCGCAGCAGGAAATCGCTGTAGTTGTAGATGTCATCGCCGACGGCCGGCCGTTCGCCCGCCGCGATGGGGAGGTTTTCGCGACCGACTTCGCCATCTCCTTCCCACGTAAGCTCGACCGACGAACTCGTACTAGGATTTCTTTCGATCAATAGACTGACGTCGCCCGTGACAGCTTGAAGCTGTACACCCACAAGTTCGCTTTGGACCGCCGGCGTCTTCTGCAAGCCACCACCAAGGCAGTAATCAAGCAACTCCGCGATGGTGGACTTTCCGGTAGACATCTCACCGTGGAAAAATGAGAGGCGAGGAGAGAACTGGATCCGTTCTTCGCTCTGCCTGCAAAGCAAAACCAATGTGTCTAGTAAGAGCCTCATTGCGTTGCTCCAGTGAACTCTATCCCTTCGTTGAATTCTAGGGATGTCAGTTCTGGGAATTGCTCATAAATAAACTCCATCAATGTGCGCGCCTTCAGATCCAAATGTTTTCTAAGGAGAATAGCGCGCTGGAAAACGCGAGCGAATCCTTCTGATGTCGCAAGTTTGTCGGCTAGAGCACTACCAGGTCCCGTAAGCTCGATCTGAATAGTTCGACCGTCGGTTCGTACTGTTATCAGTCGGCGGGCAACGAGAATGTTTAGGAAGCGCCGATAGCGATGATCCCATGGTCCATACCGATATCGTATCATTCTTGCTTCGATGGTCAGGCGCTCGAAGTCATCGACAGGAATGCTCTTGATCGGGACACCACGTGCCGCCAGCGCCTTCTCAAGGCAGGAGGGGTATCTCAAGAGGAAGTCGAGCTTTGCCAATTTCGTTATCCCCTCGATCGCAGGGGCGTCTGCACGAGAGAACGCTCTCATCAGGACCAAAATACGCGCGAGGTGGACATGTTCGTCTCGGTCGAGCGAGGTGACGATTTCTACGAGGTCCAAGCTCATTTGGCCTCCTCTGAAACGTCAAATTTAGATGACCACCATGTTTTGCATTGTTGCGTCAGTAGGCCGGCCGCTCCGAGAAGATGTTCGGGTCGACATCTGTACAGTTGCTCGGCATCTTGCTTCAATCTTGCATGCAATCGATCGACGAGATCGGCATACATTGTGGAGCCGTAAGGCTCCCCAGCTTTCGCGGCGAACACCTGTGCTTCCGTCGTTTCGAATTGAACTACGCCGAGGACATTATTGTAGCGCCTTGTAGCTTCCTCTACACCGTACTTTCTGGACCACTGAAGAAACAGGGCTTCGAAAGACCGCACGAGATCTTCGATGTTGGTCACACGCGCTGTTTCGACGCCGCCTCTCGCTAGCTTTCGGACTGCTCGAACAAGATCGGATGGCACATCAGACGGTGTAATAAGGTTTGTAAGGTCGAGATCTTGGTAGGACGTGCTGTTTTTCTTGAATTGGTTGATTACGGCAAGGACCTCGGCCTTTGAAATTCGTTTTCCTGAAAGTTGCTGATCGTCGATTGCCTTCGCAAGATCGGTTCCAGGCGCATAGAGATCGGCTATGGGTCCCTTGAGCGTTTTCATCGACGCATCCCTTGTCAGGGCAATTATCGTGTCTGCAATTTGGACTACGATAAAATAGGGAAGGTCGTTTACGCCAGGACACTCGGATAGTGCGTCCCGTACATGTCCGCGGATGCTAGCGATGTCGGACTCATGGCCCCGCAAAGAAGTCTTTTGCAAGGTTGCCGCAACTTCGCTTGACTTGAGACCGGCGTCCGTAGCGATTTTTTCAACGAACTGGCGGACAGGATTGGTGTTGCGAAGCCCTTTGATCCCACCTCTCTCCCGTACTTCATCGAGTATCCACTGCAGGTTATTGGAGGAGTCCGCCTCCTTCCAGAAGCCATGATTGGTCGTGAAGTCGAATGCATCGAATGAACCAGGAAACCGCGCGTCCAAAACACAGAACTTGGTGAGGGCAGAGCTGATTTGCGCGTCGCTCGATTTAAAGGGCGGCAACTTGAGCGCACGAGTCTTTATTTGTGATCCAATAAACTTACCGATAGGGCGCTTGACGAGAATGTCTTCGTGATTCTCACATATTACTTCTGCGATATTCAATTCGTCGGTTACTAGGCGGATCGCATTTATTGCGGCATAGCAATGTTGATAGTTGAATCGCAGCGCGACATCGTCGCCTGGGTCGTCCTTGTCCAGTACGGTATCTGGAGAGTTCATAGGGCCAATTGCTTGAGACTGTTTCTGGGTCTACGCCGTTATACCTAAGGTAGTAGGTACGCCTGTGGAAGCTTTTGCAAGCATCTGAACCTTCGGAAAACTACAGAAATTGCGGTCTTAATTGGTAAAGTAGATGATGAAGATCGATTCGACAGCGCACAATAGGCCAAATCCCCCAATTTCCGCCATACCCGCTGAGGTAGCATAGGGGCGCATCCATGAAGAACATCGTCATCTGCTGCGACGGCACCGGCAACGAGATCTCCGAGAACATTTCCAATGTGCTCAAGCTGTACCGGACCCTGCGCAAGACCGAAAAGACCACGCCGCGGCAGATGGTGTTCTACGATCCCGGCGTCGGCACGCTGGCGCGGCCCAATCCGTGGAAGAAGTGGCGGCAGGACGTATCGGCGGTGTTCGGGCTCGCCACCGGCTACGGGCTCGACGACAACGTGCTCAATTCCTACGAATTCATCGTCGACAATTACGAGGAAGGCGACGCGATCTATCTGTTCGGCTTTTCCCGCGGCGCCTACACCGTGCGGGTGCTGGCGGGGCTGATCCACAAAATCGGGCTGATCTCGAAGCCGCAAACCAATCTCGCCGGAAGCGGGCTGACCGCCTACAAGCAGTTCTCCAGCGATAGGCCGGACGGCGGGCTCGATCCCAGGCAGTTCACCGACGGCGCCGCCGCCGGCCCCGGCCCCGCCTCCAGGTACGACCAGGCGGCGCAATATGCGCGCATCCTCAGCGTGCGATGGCCGACCGTCAAATTCGTCGGGGTCTGGGACACCGTGGCGAGCGTGATCGTGCCGCGGCCGGACCGGCTCTATTGGCCGAGCCTGCAGGTGCTGGCCTTCGTGCATCGCAATCCGAGCATCGAGATCTTCCGCCAGGCGATGTCGATCGACGAGAAGCGCCGGCTGTTCCGGCTGCAGCCGTGGCAAAACACCATCTTCATGCCAAACCGCTTCTCGAAGACCAACAACGAAAGTCCGCAGGACTCTTTGCAGGTCTGGTTCGCCGGCGTGCACGCCGATATCGGCGGCGGCTATCCGGAAATCCAGAGCGGGCTGTCGAAATACCCGCTGCTGTGGATGATCGAGGAGGCGGTGAAAAGCGGCCTCCGGGTCGACCGGCGCACCGTCAACCAGCTCGGCTGGGGCCGGCAGCGCAAGGGCAGCCCGTTCAGCTATGTCAAACCCGACTTCATGGCCGACCCGCACAATTCGATGACCGCGGCCTGGCGCAGCATCGAGTACTTCCCGAAGAAGGACAAGTACAAGGAATGGCCGGAGCGCAAGTCGGAGTTCGGCTACTACATCCCGGACTGCGAGCCGCGCCTGATCCCGGAAGACGCCTTCCTGCACCAGTCCGCGGTGGAGAAGATTGCGAGCGATCCGCGCTACAGACCGGTGAATATCCCCGCGAAGTATCAGACATTCCCGATGCCGCCGGAGCCGCCCGCCGGGCCGGCGGATGACGCGGAGGATGAGGGCGGGTGACGGATTGAAGGCGTAGATGGGGTAACGGCGTTCTTACCTCTCCCGCTTGCGGGGCGAGGTGAAAGCGACACCGCACGGTCTGCCCTCCCTGCGCCTTCTGAATGGAGGGCAAGGAAATCAGAGCAAAGCTCGGGCGAAATCCGCCGCGAGATCGCGACGGTGTGTTTTCCGTCATTGCGAGGAGCAAAGTGACGAAGATTCCATGGGGAGTGGATAGCGGCCGGGTCTGGAGCCAGACTGAGGTTGCTGAAACCACTCAACCTGGAGACGACGATGTTGCTCGATCATCCTTCCGACGAACCGACCGCTATCCGCACGCATATTGGCGCAATTTTTGTGTCGTTGGAACTGAGCCGTTCGAATTGGCTGGTGACGTCGCTGTCGCCGGGCAAAGGCGAAAAGATGTCCAAGCGCAGCGTCGCAGCTGGCCATGTGGCCGAGCTTTTGGCGCTGTTTGCGGAGCTCAAGCGCAAGGCGGAGGTCCGGACCGGCCAAAGCTATCCGATCATCACGATCCAGGAGGCCGGGCTGGATGGGTTCTGGCTCCACCGCGTTCTGCAACAGGAGGGGATCGAGAGCCACGTGGTCGATCCCGCTTCGATCGCGACGCCGCGGCGGCGCAGGCGGGCCAAGACGGACAGGCTCGACGGCGAGACGCTGCTGCGGGCGCTTCTGGCCTACAAGCGCGGCGAGCCGCGGGTCTGCGCGATGGTGGTTGCGCCCTCGCCCGAGGAGGAGGATCGCCGGAGGCTCTGCCGCGAACGGCGGACATTGATCGAGGAGCGCGTCACGCATGTGAACCGGATCAAGGGGCTTCTGTTCGCGCAGGGGATATCCGACTACGGACCGCTGCGGCGCGACCGGCGGGCGCGGCTTGAAGCGTTGCGCACCGGAGATGGACGGGAGCTGCCGTCGCATCTGAAGGCTCAGATCGGCCGCGAGCTCGATCGGATCGAGCTGCTTCTGGACCAGATCAAGTCGGTCGAGGCCGCGCAGGAAGCCCTGCTGGCGGCGGCGAGAATGCCTGCAAGCGAGAAGGCCGCGCCGGACCCGGTCACGATGCTGCTCGCCTTGAAGGGAGTGGGCGCCAACTTCGCCGCCGTGCTCTGGTCGGAGGCGTTCTATCGGCAGTTCGCCAACCGCCGCCAGGTCGCCGCCTATGCGGGCCTTGCGGCAACGCCCTGGCAAAGCGGACGCATCCGACACGAGCAAGGCGTGTCGAAGGCCGGCAATCCCAGGCTGCGGACCACGATGATCCAGCTCGCCTGGCTGTGGGTACGTCACCAGCCGCAGTCGGCCCTGACGCGCTGGTTCAAGGAGCGAAGCCCGCAAGGCCGCAAGCGCGCGATCGTGGCGCTGGCGCGCAAGCTTCTCGTGGCGTTGTGGAAGTATGTCACCCAGGGCGTCATCCTCGAGGAGGCCGTGATGAAGCCCGCCGCCTGATCCAGAACCGAGCCCAACAGCAAGCCCCGGACGCAACGAAACAACCATAACCCATCTGCCGAGGCCCGATCAGCCTCGGAAGATCCGGGTGGACGAACCGATGGATTGCATGGCTTCAAACGCCGCAACGAAGAATGGTCTCGTCCTCTCGAGCCTGCCCGCCGCAAGCGGAATCCTGGTGCAGTCGCATCAAGCGACGACCGAATGTGAGTTTGATCTGGCAAGCAACCCAGATCGCCGAACCGGCTCGAACCCTGGATCGTAACTGCGAGGATTGCAGATGCCCTGACGGAACCGCCAACACCAGGAGCTCCTGTCGTGCCCGACGCACCAAGCATGATGACGTGCTCGCTCAACTCAAGGCCAAGCCGCTGCGCGGCGGCCCTAACGGGCCGGCCTTGACTTGATCTGCGCGCGTCATCCTGCACAGCCCACGGTCGGGACGGAAAGGTGGCCGCAGTCGAACAAAAAGGTGACTGCTCATCCTTGACACACACATTCCCCATGTGAGCAATCCAGCTTTCTTTCTTGCCGCAAGCTGGATTGCTTCGCTTCGCTCGCAATGACGATGCCGCGGGGGATGACGACTGGTTGTTTGGCGCATTGTGCCCGCCAAACACTCCGCGTCGCCCCAACGTTCGCAGGGACGACGTTGAGGGACATCGCCGGCAACCTCTGGGAACAGCGAACGCAGCCTTGCTCGCGGTGATGGCTCTGCAAGCCTCCGCGCACCCCGCCAAATTCCGCGCGGCGGGCTTTCATTAAGCCAATCGTAAAGGAAATGCTTAAAAATGCGCTTTTGCGATCAAAGTCGTACTTTGGAGAGCCCGATGGCGTTTGGACTCAAGGCAGGCAGTTTCGCTTTTCTACGCATGAACCTCGGGCCGAAGGCCGTGCTCAGCGCGGCGCTGCTGATCGCGGTGAATACCGCGCTGGTGGCGGGCGCCGGCTACTGGTCGCTGAGCCGCGACTTCGACAACCGCGCCCTGAACGACATCGACGTCAACCTGCGCACCCTCAGTCTCGCCTTCGGCGAAAGCTTCGCCAATGCGAAGATTGCGCTGAAGCAAGGCATCGTCGATCGCGTCGACATTCCGAAGATGCCGGAATTTTCCGACCACAAGATCGTCGACCGCTCGGTTTCCTATGTCGGCGGCGTCGCCACCCTGTTCGTCTACGACGATGCCTCGAAGCAGTTCATTCGCCGCACCACCAATCTGAAGAAGGAAAACGGCGACCGCGCCGTCGGCACCCAGCTTGCGGCCGATCATCCGGCGCAGCCGGTGGTCCGCCGCGGCGAGGCCTATAAGGGCCCAGCGATCCTGTTCGGCCGGCGTTTCTTCACGGCCTACCAGCCGGTGTTCGGCGACGCCGGCAAGGTGATCGGCCTGGTCTTCGTCGGCATTCCCACCGCCCAGCTCGACGGCATGCTGTCGCAGGCGCTGTGGGCGATGGGCATCGCCGGCGCGTTCGCCGCCCTGCTGGTACTCGCCCTGACGATGATGATGATCCGCGGCGTCACCCGGCCGCTGCGGGCGGTGACGGAATCGCTGACTGCGCTCGCCCAGGGACGCACCGACGTCGAAGTGCATCACGCCGACCGCCACGACGAGATCGGCGCGATCGCCCGCACCATCGGCGTGTTCAAGAACAACCGGATGGAGCGCCACCAGCTTGAGCGCGAGCGCGTCGAGGCCGAAAAGCAGGCGACGGAGCAGCGCAAGGCCGACATGAACCGGTTCGTCGACGACTTCCGCAGCAACATCGGCGGCATCATCGAGCGGGTGCTGAATTCCTCGGGGCAATTCGAAAAGGACGCCAAACTGCTGTCGATGACGGCGCATTCGACCGCGGAGATGTCGGGCCGGTCCGCCGAAGCCTCGCGGGCCGCCTCCGAGCACGTCCGCTCCGCCGCGGCCGCCTCCAGCGAGCTGTCGCAGTCGATCGTCGAGATCAGCCGAAGGGTGCAGGAATCGAACGGGGTCGCCACCGACGCGGTCAAGCAGGCCAATGCCACCGACGAGCGGATGGCGGAACTGTCGGCGGCGGGCGACCGCATCGGCGACGTGGTCAAGCTGATCACCTCGATCGCCGAACAGACCAACCTCCTGGCGCTCAACGCCACCATCGAGGCCGCGCGCGCCGGCGACGCCGGGCGCGGATTCGCCGTGGTGGCGCAGGAGGTCAAGACGCTGGCCGGCCAGACCGCGAAGGCGACCGACGAGATCTCGTCGCACATCGTCAACATGCAGCGCGCCACCGAAGAGTCGGTCAATGCGATCAAGGCGATCGGGCAGACCATCGAGCGCATCAGCGGGATCTCGACCTCGATCTCGTCGGCGGTCGAGCAGCAGGGCACCGCGACGCAGAGCATCGCGCAGGGCGTCGAGGCCGCCGCCGGCGGCACCCTCGATGTCGCCGACAACATCGAGCGGGTCGCCAGGGGCGCGATCGAAACCGAAACCACCTCGGGCCAGATGCTTAAATCGGCGCAGGAACTCGCCGAAGTCTCCACCCACCTCAAATCCGAAGTCGAGAAATTCCTCGACAGCGTGCGGGCGGCGTGAGGGCGGGGGGGCGGGATTAGGCACCATTCGCCGTCATTCCGGGATGGTGCGTTAGCACCAGACCCGGAATCTCGAGATTCCAGGTTCGACGCTTCGCGTCGCCCCGGAATGACGGTCTCATGGTGAGGAGCGCGGCAACGCCGCGCGTCTCGAACCATGAAGCCCATGGTCTCACAAAGGACACCCCATGAAACGACTGATGATCCTGAACGGTCCCAACCTCAATCTGCTGGGGGTGCGGGAGCCGCATATCTACGGCACCACCACGCTGGCGCAGATCAGGGAGAACTGCGAGCAGCACGCGGCGCGGCTGGGGCTTGCGCTGTCGTTTCACCAGTCCAACCATGAAGGCGTGCTGGTCGACCTGATCCAGTCGGCGCGGCAGGACGCCGACGCCATCATCATCAATCCGGCCGCCTATTCCTTCACCTCGATCGCCATCATCGACGCCATCAAGGCGTTCGAGGGGCCGGTGCTGGAGGTGCACATCTCCAACATCCACGCCCGCGACGAACTGCACCGCCATTCCAAAATCTCGTCGGCCGCGACCGCGGTGATCTGCGGCCTTGGGCCTTACGGCTACATCGCGGCGATCCACGCGATCGCGGAGATGGCGAAGAAGAGTTGAGCGCCCCGTCTCAATGGCTGTCGCGAATACAGCAGAATTGGGCAGTCCTTCTCGTCATTGCGAGGAGCGAAGCGACGAAGCAATCCATTCTTTCTTTACGCGGCGAGATGGATTGCTTCGCGGAGCCTGTCATCGGGCGCGCGTTCGCGCGACCCGTTGGCTCGCAATGACAGGTTACCGCGTGCCGAAGGTGGTGGCGCCGAACAGCGCTTTTTGCGTCGAGGGCTGCGAGCGCCAGTATTGCGGGGGTGCTGCGACCTCGGCGCCGAGTTCGGCGGCGGCGTGCCAGCCCCAGCGCGGGTCGTAGAGCATGCCGCGGGCGAGCGCGACCATGTCGGCCTTGCCGGAGGCGACGATGTCCTCGGCCTGCCTGGCTTCGGTGATCAGCCCGACCGCGATGGTGGTGAGGGAGGTTGCTTCCTTCACCGCCTGCGCCAGCGGCACCTGGTAACCGGGGCCGAGCGGGATCTTCTGCAACGGCGACACGCCGCCGGAGGAGACGTCGATCCAGTCGAGGCCGCGCTTTTTCAGCTCAAGCGCAAATTCGATGGTCTGCGGCAGGTCCCAGCCGCCCTCGACCCAGTCGGTCGCCGAGACCCGCAGGCCGACCGGCTTGGTCGCCGGAAATGCCGCGCGCACCGCCTCGAACACTTCGAGCGGAAAGCGCATCCGGTTTTGCAGGGAGCCGCCATATTCGTCGCTGCGCTGGTTGGCGATCGGCGACAGGAACTGGTGCAGGAGATAGCCGTGGGCGCAATGCACTTCCAGCGCGTCGATGCCGAGCCGCTCGGCGCGCTTCGCCGAAGCGACGAAAGCCTCGCGCACGCGCTTCAGCCCCGCCGCATCGAACGCCCGCGGCGGCGTCTCGGTTTCCTTGTGCGGCACCGCGGAGGGACCCTCGGCCTGCCAGCCGCCCTCGGAAACGGGGATCAGCTGGCCGCCGTCCCACGGCGTGTGGCTCGACGCCTTGCGGCCGGCATGGGCGAGCTGCATCGCGACCGCGGTCTTCGAATGTTTGCGCACCGAGGCCAGGATCGGCCTCAGCGCCGCCTCGGTGGCGTCGTTCCACAGGCCGAGGCAGCCCGGGGTGATGCGGCCGATCGCCTCCACCGCGGTCGCCTCGATGCAGAACATCGCCGCCCCCGACAGCGCCAGACTGTTGATGTGGGTGAAGTGCCAGTCATTGGCCTCGCCGTTCACAGCCGAATACTGGCACATCGGCGCCACCATGATGCGGTTGGGAAGCGCAAGGCCGCGCAGGGTGATCGGGGAAAACAGGGCGCTCATGCTGATTATCCGGAGGATGGGAGGGATCGGCTGTTGGAATACTCTAAGGGCCGCGGCGGCGATTACCAACTCCCGGGATCGCCGAACTTTCCGCGGGCTGCTGCTCAAACGTCGTCCCGGCGACCTCAATCCATCAGGGTGAACTGCAGCATCAGGTTGCGCTGGATCATCGAAAAATTGTCGTCGGACACCAGCGTCAGCACGGTGTCGCCCTCCGGCGTGACGTGGGCGTCGATGGCTTCCATGTTGTCGACCTCGTGGCCCAGATCCACATCGAAGATCAGGGGGCCGTCGACCACCGCGCCCGGAGCCACCGATTTCAGCGGCACGCGCCGAATCCGGATGGCGACGCCGGCGAGCCAGGAAAACTTCCGCTCCAGCACCAGGAGGTCGCCCGAAGCCAGCAGCACCGCGTCGCTGACGTCGAAATTCTGGCTGCGGCGAATGCCGAACTGCCCCGGTGTCTTGCCGCCGATCAGGAAGGCGACGATATTGCCTTCCGAATCGAGCCCACGCTCGGAGATCGCGATCAGCGTGCCTGCCAGGGCCAGGCCCCTCGGCACCATGACAAGTGCTTCCAGCCCCCTGTTGTAGGGCAGCTTGCGCGCCGCCGGCGGCAACGGCACCTCCTCGCCGCGCGAACGCGTAAAGCCCTTGCTGAAATCATAACGCAGGATCCGGTTGACGCGTTCGAGGCCGACATAGACCTGGGAGCCGTCGAGTGCGAGCGCCTCGGTATCGAACCAGCCGCGCGCGGTGATCGGCCTGCCGTCAGGCCCCAGCAAGGGGGCTGCCTCGACGTCGTCGAGCCCGGTCATCTCGCGGCCCTGATAGACGATGCGGCCGGTGAACCAGCTGCCCTTGTCGCTGACGGCAATGAAGCGCTCGCCCCTCGGATCGAGACGAAATCCCGACAGCCCGCCGAAGCCGCGAAACCGCGAGGTGAGAATCAGTCCGCTGCGATATTCCAGCGACCCGAAGCGAGCGCGCGCGCGGTCGCGGGTGTCGAAGGACGGGATCGGCCGGGCATTGACCTCGATCGAGACCGGGGCGGCGACCGTGAACTCGTCCGGCGCCACCGGCTCTCGCGCGTAAGCGCGGGCGGGGATCGCGGAGGCCGAAAGCCCCGCCGCCGTCAACTTCAGGAAGCGGCGGCGGCTGGGATGCCCGAACATGCCGTTACGAATGCAGTCGGCGCCGTGAGCCAGACGTGGAAGGCGCAGCGCCATGGGTCTCGCTGAACAGCTCGGCGAGCTTTTCGGTGATGGCGCCGCCAAGTTCCTCGGCGTCGACGATGGTGACCGCGCGGCGATAATAGCGGGTGACGTCGTGGCCGATGCCGATCGCGATCAGTTCGACCGGCGAGCGGGTCTCGATTTCCTCGATGATGTGGCGCAGATGGCGCTCCAGGTAGTTGCCGGGATTGACCGACAGCGTGGAGTCGTCAACCGGCGCGCCGTCGGAAATCATCATCAGGATCTTGCGCTGCTCGGAGCGGCCCAATAACCGCTTGTGCGCCCAGTCCAGCGCCTCGCCGTCAATGTTTTCCTTCAGGAGACCCTCGCGCATCATCAGCCCGAGATTTTTCCGCGCGCGGCGCCACGGCGCGTCGGCGGATTTGTAGATGATGTGGCGCAGGTCGTTCAGCCGACCGGGATTGGCCGGCTTGCCGGCGGCAAGCCAGGCCTCGCGCGACTGCCCGCCCTTCCAGGCCCGTGTGGTGAAGCCCAGGATTTCCACCTTGACGCCGCAGCGCTCCAGCGTGCGCGCCAGAATATCGGCACAGGTCGCCGCCACCGTGATCGGGCGGCCGCGCATCGAGCCGGAATTGTCCAGGAGCAGCGTCACCACGGTGTCGCGGAAGGTCGCTTCCTTCTCATGCATGAACGACAGCGGGTGATAGGGATCGGTCACCACGCGCGACAGCCGTGCGGGATCGAGAATACCCTCTTCAAGATCGAACTCCCAGGCACGGTTCTGCTGCGCCATCAGCCGGCGCTGCAGCCGGTTGGCGAGCCGCGCCACGATGCCTTGCAGATGCGCAAGCTGCTTGTCGAGATAGCTGCGCAGCCGCTCCAGCTCGTCATGATCGCAGAGGTCTTCGGCGGCGATCACCTCGTCGAATTTCGGCGCGAAAGCGTGATATTCCGGCCCGCGCGGTTCGTTGGCGCCTTTCGAATTCGGCCGCGTCGCCTCGCCCGGCGTCTCGTCGTCGCCGAGTTCGCCGTCGTCGAAGGTGTCTGACGTGGAAGCCTGGGCGCTTTCCATCGCGCTTTCCGACATCTCGTCGGTGGAGGCCTGCGCCTGGTCGGCGCTCATTTCCTGCGCCGCGTCAGAGTCGGGCGAACCTTCCGCGCCGGACTGGTCGTTCTCGCCGTCGCGGTTTTCGTCCTGGTTCTCGTCCTCGTCGGCATCGGCGTTACGGTCGTCGCCGAGGTCGAGCGCAGACAACAGGTCATGCACGACGTCGCCGAACCTGGCCTGGTCTTCCGTGACGCGGTTCAGCTGATCGAGCCGCGCGCCGATCTTGTCTTCCAGCACCGGCCGCCACAGGTCGACCATCTTCTTTGCTGCCGCGGGCGGCGCCAACCCGGTCAGGCGTTCGCGCACCAGCATCGCCAGCGCGTCCGACAGCGGCGCGTCGGCGCGGTCGGTGATCTCGTCGAACTTGCCGCGATGGAAATGGTCGTCGAGCATCGCGGTGAGATTCCTGGCGACCCCCGCCATCCGCCGCGCGCCGATCGCCTCGACCCGCGCCTGCTCGACCGCCTCGAACACGCCGCGCGCCTGCGGATTTCCCGGCATCAGCTTGCGATGCACCTTGGGATCGTGACAGGCGAGTTTCAGCGCGATCGAATCGGCGTGGCCGCGGACGATGGCGGCGTCGCGTTTGGTCATCTTGCGTGCCGGCTCGGGCAGCCGGGCCTTGCCGGGCGCGAGGCCCGGGCGCTCGGCGGCGAACGTCACTTCCAGCTCCGGCGCCTTCGCGATCGCGCGCAGGCAGGACGTCACCGCGCGCTTGAACGGCTCGGTCGGCGCTTCCTTCGATCCGGTTCGGAACTTCTGGTTGGACGTTGTCATTCTTGTCCCGTCGCCTGCCGTCCCTGCGAAAGCAGGGCCCCATAACCACCGGCGGTAATTGTTCGCCCGATATCCAGCACCGTCACTCTACCGAGACTACACGGAGTATGGGTCCCGGCGTTCGCCGGGACGACAACTACGAAAGCGCCACGTTCACCGCGGATTCCGCCAGCTCCGCGTTGAAGCAGCGCTGATAGAATTCGGCGACCAGCGGCCGCTCCAGTTCGTCGCACTTGTTGAGGAAGGTGACGCGGAACGCAAAGCCGATATCGCCGAAAATCTCGGCGTTCTCCGCCCAGGTGATCACCGTGCGCGGGCTCATCACCGTCGACAGATCGCCGTTGGCGAAGGCGTTGCGGGTGAGGTCGGCAAGCCGCACCATCTTGTTGACGATGTCGCGGCCTTCCGGGTTGCGGTAGTGATGCGCCTTGGCGAGCACGATCTCGACTTCCTCGTCATGCGCCAGATAGTTCAGCGTGGTGACGATCGACCAGCGGTCCATCTGACCCTGGTTGATCTGCTGAGTGCCGTGATAGAGGCCGGAGGTATCGCCGAGGCCGACTGTGTTGGCCGTCGAGAACAGCCGGAACGCCGGATGCGGCTTGATCACCTTGTTCTGGTCGAGCAGCGTCAGGCGGCCGGAAACTTCCAGCACGCGCTGGATCACGAACATCACGTCGGGGCGGCCGGCGTCGTATTCGTCGAACACCAGCGCGATATTGTGCTGCAGCGCCCAGGGCAGAATGCCGTCGCGGAATTCGGTGACCTGCTTGCCGTCGCGCACGACGATGGAATCCTTGCCGACCAGATCGATACGGCTGATGTGGCTGTCGAGATTGACGCGCACGCACGGCCAATTCAGCCGTGCCGCGACCTGCTCGATATGGGTCGACTTGCCGGTGCCGTGATAGCCGGTGACCATGACGCGGCGGTTCTTGGCGAAGCCGGCGAGAATGGCGAGCGTGGTGGCGCGGTCGAAGCGGTAATCCGAATCGACGTCCGGCACGTGCGGATCGACCTCGGAATAAGCAGGCACCTCAAGGTCGCTGTCGATACCGAAAACCTGCCGGACCGACACCTTCATGTCGGGCATACCGGCGGGCTCGTGCACTTTGGTCATAGCGGCGGTCGTCATCAATCCTCCGAGGTCTCGGACGCTCCCGAAACCAGATTTGCTTTATGGCTGCAGATGGGGGCTCCGCGGAACCTATCAGAGAGCAACGGCCGGCAGAAGCCCGCGGCTCGATCAAAGTTCCATTGTGTTATCATCAAGATAGGTACTGACCCCGGTTTTTGAAAGGCTGCCCTGCGAATCACGCCGTACTTTCTGCCGCTGATTGGCCGGCCGGCCGAAAACCGCGAGATTTGACGGCACTTTCCAGCGCTCCCGTGAGTTATGCTGGGGCTGCGGCCGACCCGGACTGCGCGGAATTCCGCACCATACCGGGGTCGGCAAGCATTACTGGATGCTGACGGTCGTCGGCGGCACCCTCGTCGTCGCGCTGGCCGCGTGGATCGTCCGCCGCAGAGAGGCCCGGACCATCATCGAGCCGACCGCAGAAAAAATTCGAAGCGATTTTCGGTAAGTTTTCAGCCGGCCGCATCCTTCACGACCTGGTGGAGGCCGGACTGCGGCCCGGCGCCGGACCGATGTAACGCGCGCGCGGGCGGATCAGCCCGCCATGCTGCAATTGTTCGCTCGCATGCGCAATCCAGCCGACGGTGCGCGCCATCGCAAACAGCACCAGTTCGTTGCCGGGCGGCAGGCCCAGCGTATGCACCAGCACCGCGAGCGCGTAGTCGATATTGACGAATTCGCCGGTGGCTTCGGCGATGCGGTCCGGAATTTCCCGGGTGAGCTTTTCCGCCGCGCCCGCGCGGTGCAGGGCCTCCAGCAAAGCATGCGCGCGCGGATCGCCGAGTTTGTAGACCCCATGACCGAAGCCGGCAAAGCGCTCGCCGAGCGCGACGCGCTCGCGGATAATGGGCGCGACATCGCGATCGACCAGCATCTTCAGAAATTGCGCCGCCCGAACTCCCGCACCACCATGTTTCGGGCCCTTCAACGCCACCAGGCCGGCGATGACGGCATCGTAAAGGTTCAGGCCGGTGGATGCCGCGCAGCGCACGGTAAAGGCCGAGGCATTCAGCTCATGTTCTGCAAGCAGCACCAGCGCACGGCGGACCAGATCGGCGGCGTGCTTGTGATCCGGCGCCCACGCCTTGGCGATCTGGAGATGAAGCGGCTTTGCCGAAGATGCCCCGTTCAACATGGTCGCGATCACCAGCCGCAGAATGCGGCCGCCAACCATGGCGCGCCCGTCGGCGGCGCGGGTAAAAGCCCTGGGGTCGGCGCTTGCCGCCAGCGCCAGCACGGCGACCGTCCGATCGATCGGCGCGGCGTGCCGCGCGGCATCGGCAATGGCGCGCATTTCGGCCGATACATGCGGACAATTGTCCGAAGCGAAGGGATCGACGCCGGTCACGTCCCACAGCAGCGTTGCGGCATGCTCGAGCGTGTCCTTTTCCGCAAGATCGATGCAGTTCACCCCGCGGTAGATCGGGCCGTCCTCGGTAATGGTCGCAATCGACGAATCCATCACCGGCAGATCGGCGTCGAAATTCCTGAGGCCGCGCGGCTCCGGCGACGGTGTCCGGCGCTCCTTGAGCCCGCGAATATCCTCCGCCCGGTAGCGATGGCTGCGCGAATCCGATGAAGGCTCGGAGCGGACCAGGCCGCGGCTGACATAGGCGTAGAGCGTGGCCGGCGAGATCGCGAGTTCAGCCGCCGCCTCGCGGGCCGAGAGGTAAAGCGCCGTCGATTTTTTCATATTGATTTACATAATCAAGATTGATCAATCTGTCGAGAGGGCCGACCTTTGAAACCTCAGACCAAGGAGATCGGCCCATGAATATCCAGCTTTCCAAGACCCCGATCGGGCTGGACGGCATTCCCGCCGCCGAAACCGTGCTCAGCCATGTCGATGGCCAGCGTGGCGAATTGATCATTGCCGGCGAACACGTTGGCGACCTCGTGCGCAAGACCGGGTTCGAGGGCGTGACCGCACGGTTGTGGAGCGGTGGAACCGGCCAGCCGGTCAGCGAGGCGACGGTGCGCGCCGCTTTGGGCGCGGCCCGCCAACGCGCCTTTGCCAGGCTTCCGGACTTGCTCGGGATCACGCGCGGCCTGTCGATCGTCGATGGTTTCCGCGCCGCCATCGCCGGATTGCGCGCCGAAAACGGATTGCCGCATGAGGCGACGATCGTTGGCGCGTTTCCGGTGATCGCCAGCGCGCTGGTGCAGCGAGCGAAGGGTTGCGACCCTGTCGCGCCCGATCCGGACGCCAGCCATGCCGCCGACACGCTGTCGATGATGCTCAACCGCAAACCCGACGCGCGCGAGGCGGCGGCGCTCGACGCCTATTTCGTGACGGTGTGCGATCACGGCATGAATGCCTCGACCTTCACGACACGCGTCGTGGCCTCGACGCAGGCCGACTTGTTCGCGGCCGTGACGGCGGGATATTGCGCGCTGACGGGCCCGCTCCACGGCGGCGCACCGGAGCCGGTGCTGGAAATGCTGGATGCCATCGGCAGCAGCGAGCGCATCAAGCCGTGGGTCGACGACGCGCTCACACGCGGCGAACGGCTGATGGGGTTCGGTCACCGCATCTATCGCGTGCGCGATCCGCGCGCAGACGTGCTGAAGGGCGCGATCGAGCGGCTCGCCGGCAGCGGCGCCGACCTGCCGTTTGCGGGGGAAGTCGAGGCCTATATCCGCGCGGCGTTGCGCCGGAAAAATCCGGACCGGCCGCTCGACACCAATGTGGAGTTCTTCACCGCGATCCTGCTCGACGCGCTGTCGATTCCCCGGCAGGCCTTTACGCCGGTCTTTGCGGTAGCGCGCGCCGCGGGATGGACGGCGCATGCACGAGAGCAGCAGAGGGTGGGTCGGCTGATACGGCCGAGTTCGGCCTATATCGGCCCGATGCCGGATTGATGCAGCTTTGACGACGTCGCTCCTCCTCGGACGATGCTTCGCATCGCCGGGAGAACCACGAGGCTCGCGGCCGATCCTTCGAGACGCGGCCTTACGGCCGCCTCTGGATGAGGAATTGCGGCGTCAGCTCGCGGCGCGCACCACCGTCTTGAGATAATTATACGCCTTGATGATTTCGATCAGGCGATCCTCGGTGGAGCGGTCGCCGCCGTTGGCGTCGGGATGGTGCTGTTTCACCAGCGCCTTGTACTTCGCCTTGACGGTCTCCAGCGTCGCATCGGCGCCGAGCCCCATCACCTGCAGCGCCTTGCGCTCGGCGTTGAATATCTTCCGGGTCTCGACTTTGGTCTCGCCGGCGGCGCCGCCCGGGCCCGGCCGCCAGCGGCCGCGGCCGTTGAGCTCGCTGAACATGCTGAACGGATCGGACGCGCCTTCGAGGTCGGCCTCGGCGCCGCCCTTGCCCTTCTTGGCGCTGGTGTTGGCGCCCATCTTCCAGGTCGGACGATGGCCGGTCAGCGCATCCTTCTGGTAGCGCGCGACCGCATCCGGATTCATGCCCTGGAAGAAGTTGTAGGACTGGTTGTATTCGCGGACGTGGTTGAGACAGAAGTGCCAGTACTCCTTGTCGTTGGCCCGGCCCTTGGGCGCGCGGTGCGGCCCCTTGTTCTTGCACTCCGGCCATTCGCACATCGCGGAAGCCTCGCGCGCAGCCGCCTGCTGCTTCGCGCTCAGCTTGTTGGGCTTGATGCGAATGGAGTCGAAGAATTTTGATGAATCAATCGCCATGGCCGACTATGACAACGCAATGCAAAAAGCTTCAAGTCTTGACATTGCGAAACCCTCGCTCTCGATCCGCCATTGACGACCGGCGGGTTAGGTGCGTATTGCCGCCGCCATGAGCACCAAAGACGCTATCACAAAGAAGTTGCGTGAAGCTTTCGCGCCGGAAAGCCTCGACGTCGCGGACGAATCACATCTGCATGAGGGCCACGCCGGCCACGGGCCGGGCGGCGAGACGCATTTCAGGGTCTATATTGTGTCTCCGGCCTTCGAAGGGAAGAGCCGGATCGAACGCCACCGCATGATTAATGCGGCGCTGGCCGTGGAACTCGCGGGCTCCGTACACGCGCTGGCGATCAGGGCAGAGGCGCCGGGGGAAGCCGGCTGACGGCTAAAACGACGTCCCCGCCCGTTTCGGCTTCTTCTCCTCGACTTCGGCCTCGCGCGGCACCGGCACGATCCGAAGTGCCGTGATGCGGTTGCGCTCACGGCGCAGCACGCGGAAACGGAACCCGTGGAACGTGAAGCTCTGGCCGCGTTCCGGGATCGAGCGCGCCTCGTGGATGACGAGACCCGCGATCGTGGTCGCCTCTTCATCAGGCAGGTGCCAGTTCATGGCGCGGTTGAGATCGCGGATCGGCACCGAGCCGTCTACCACCACCGAGCCGTCGGGCTGGGCGCGGACGCCGGTCACCACCACGTCATGCTCATCGGAAATGTCGCCGACGATCTCTTCAAGGATGTCCTCCAGCGTCACCATGCCTTCGACTTCGCCGTACTCGTCGACCACCAGCGCGAAGTGGGTCTTGCGGCGGCGAAAGGCCTTGAGCTGATCGGAAACCGGGCGCATCTCCGGCACGAACCACGGCGGCAGCGCGATGGCCGCGACATCGATCTTGGATGTATCGCCGTCGGCGGAGCGAATCGCCCGCAGCAGATCCTTGGCGTGCAGCACGCCGATGATGTTTTCCGGCTTGTCGCGCCACAGCGGTATCCTCGTGTATTCCGTGGCCAGCACCTCGCGCACCAGTTCATCGGCCGGAAGATCGGCGTTGAGCATCACCATCTCGGTGCGATGAACCATCACGTCGGAAACCTGCAACTCGCCAAAGCGGAAAACGTTCTGGATATACTCCGCCTCGCCCTCTTCCATCTCACCATGCTCGGCCGACATCTCCACCAGCCCCCTGATCTCGACATCGGTCAGGATTTCCTGCCGCGAGTCCTCCCTGACGCCCAGCAGCCGAAGGATGGAGCGGGACACTGAATTGAGCATCCAGTTCAACGGGTAAAACAGCAGGAAGGAGACATAGAGAGGATATGCGATCCATTGCGAGACCGGCACCGGTTCCCGAATTGCCAGGGTCTTCGGCACTTGTTCGCCGATGACAATGTGCAGGGAGGAGAACACGAGGAAGCCGACCATGAACGACGTGAAATGAAGGGCCGAGTCGGACATCCCGGCCCGGGTCAGAACCGGCTCCAGCAGCGCCGAAACCGTCGGTTCGCCCACCCAGCCGAGGCCGAGCGAGGCCATGGTGATGCCGAGCTGGCAACAGGCGAGATAGGCTTCGATGTTCCCGAGCATCTGCTGCAGCAGGCGCGCGCCGAAGCGATTCTGCTCCGCCATCGCGTTGATGCGAAAGCCCCTGCTCTTGACCAGCGCGAACTCCGCGGCAACGTAGAATGCGTTGGCCGCGAGGAGGAATACGGCAATCAGCAGATTGAAGATCGTCTCGGTCATTGCTGTCCCACGATAGCCGGACTCTGGGTTCGGTCGCGCTGAATCCCGGGCCAGATGCCAATTACCATGCTGGAGCTTCGCGCTGCGCGGAACGCCTCTGGCGAGCCGGTACGTGACGTGATGGTCAGTTCATCCATGGTGGAGCATGATCTTCCGGAAAAGGCGATTTCCATTTTGCGGATCATGCTCCGGATCTTGATTTAGGTCTTGATTCAGGTCTTGCGCGACAGCTTCGCCTTCAGAAATTCGCGAACCAGCGCAGGCTCGACGTCGTTGGCAATCACGGCGCGACCGACCGCCTCGAGCAGGATGAAGGTGAGCCGGCCGCGCTTGACCTTCTTGTCCTGCGCCATCAGCGCCATCAGCGCGTCGGCGTCGGCGAGCCCCTCCTGGGCAAATCCGGCAATGTCCTGCAGACGGGTCGGCAGGCCGACCTCGGCAAGGTGGCGCTCGACCCGCGCCGACGCGGTTTCCGGGATCATCCCGAGCTGCGCGGAAAATTCCGCCGCCAGCACCATGCCGACGGCGACGCCCTCGCCATGGAACAGCCGGTCGGAAAAGCCGGTGGCGGCTTCCAGCGCATGGCCGAAAGTATGACCGAGATTGAGCAGCGCCCGCTCGCCGGTTTCACGTTCGTCGCGCGCCACGATGGCGGCCTTGGCACGGCAGGAAGTGGCGATCGCGTGCTCGCGCGCTGCGCCGCCCGAGAAAATATCGGCGTGGTTGGCCTCGAGCCAGGAAAAGAACGCTTCGTCGCCGAGCACGCCGTATTTGGCGACTTCGGCATAGCCGGCGCGGAACTGGCGCGGCGACAATGTGTCGAGCACCGCGGTGTCGGCGACCACCAGCACCGGCTGGTGAAACGCGCCGAGCAGATTTTTTCCCTGCGGCGAATTGATCCCGGTCTTGCCGCCGACGGACGAATCGACCTGCGCCAGAAGCGAGGTCGGCACCTGCACGAAATCGACGCCGCGGCGCAGGATCGCGGCTGCGAAGCCTGCGAGATCGCCGACCACACCGCCGCCGAGCGCGACCACGAGATCGTTGCGCTCGATCTTCGCCGCGATCAGCGCTTCGCTCACCTTCTCGAGACCGGCATAGGTCTTCGAACCTTCGCCTTCCTCGACAATGACGTGCGAAGTGGCAATGCCGGCCTGCGCCAGCGACGCCGCAGTCCTGTCGAGCCAATGTTTTGCGACATTGCGGTCGGTGACGATGGCGGTACGCGCACCGGGCCGCAGCGCGGCGACGCGGGCACCCAGCGATTGCAGCACGTCGCGTCCGATGACGATGTCATAGGTGCGCTCGCCGAGCGCGACGTCGACGGTGACGGAATCGGAATGTTTCAAAGGCGCGGTCATGGTGTGGCGCTCAAGGCGTTCGGTGCTTGCCGGGTGCCGTCGCCGCACAGCCTGACGTGCAGGGCATCGAGACACTCGTCGACGATTTTTTCGTGCGGCACGTCGCGCGACCAGATCGTCAGATCGGCATGCCGATAGACCGGCTCGCGCTCCTCGATCAGTCGTCCGACGGTCGCCGCCGGATCCGCGGTTTGCAGCAGCGGGCGGTCGGCGCGGCGCTTCACCCGCTTCATGATGATGTCGGCATCGGCCTTGAGCCAGATCGAAACGGCCTTGTCGCGGATCCGGTTGCGGGTCTCCTCGCGCATGAATGCGCCGCCGCCGGTGGCGATCACGGCCGGACCGCTGTCGAGCAGCCGCGCGATCACCCGCGCCTCGCCGTCCCGGAAATGCGGCTCGCCGTGGGTTTCGAAAATGTCCGGTATCGACATCCCGGCCGCCGCCTCGATCTCGGTATCGGCGTCGAGGAACGGCAGATGAAGCCGCGCCGACAGCCGCCGCCCGATGGTGGATTTGCCGGCTCCCATCATGCCAACCAGCACGATCGACCGCGTTCCCAGCGCCGACATGATATCGGCCTCCTGGGAGGTGCCGGCGCCGGAAGGTGTGGCTGTCTCGGGCATCGAATGGCTCTTTCGCCGCAGGATAAGGCGGCGCTTCCGCGCCACCTATACTACCCCCGCCGATACCGTTGCCAGAGAGACTTGCAACGAAGGGGCGAACATGTTGGTAGTCTGGCCCCCGATGATTTCAATGGTTAATTCGCCGCCTGAGGCTTGCTGATGCCCAGCCTGTTCCGCTTCCTGACGGTCGTCGCCATCATCGGCGGGATTGTCTATGGCGCGCTCTTCGCGCTGGCGAATTTCGTCAACCCGAAGCCACGGGAAATGACCGTTACCATCCCCGCGGACAGGTTCCTCAAGAAATAGGCGCCAAGGCCTTTTCGATTCTGATTGAATCGGAACCGGGCACCAGTCTTTTATCTTGCCGCGTTTTCTTTATGCCAACCGGTGCTCACTTCGCTCGAAATCGCTATAGAGTTGGCGGATGCGTTCCAGCAAGACCTCCGATGCCAAACTCATCAGCCTGTTCCTCGATATGCTGGCCGCGGAACAGGGCGCCGGCGACAACACGCTCGACGCTTATCGCCGCGATCTGACGGATTTCTCGGGATTCCTGGTCGGCAGCGGAAAGGGGTTTGCGTCGGTCGAAACCCAAATGCTGCGGGACTATCTTGCCGACCTTGACGCCCGCGGCTTCAAGTCGTCGAGCGTGGCTCGGCGGCTGTCGGCACTGCGGCATCTGTTCCGCTTCCTGCTCAACGAGCGGGTTCGCAGCGACGATCCCGCTGCCATTCTGGCCGGCCCGAAGCGCGGCCGCGGCCTGCCGAAGGTGCTGTCGATATCCGACGTCGACCGTCTGCTGGTGCAGGCCAAATCGCTGACGGAGGCCCCGGAAGCCTCTGCGCTGCAGCGGCTTCGCGCAATGCGACTGTATTGCCTGCTGGAGGTGCTCTACGCCACCGGCTTGCGGGTATCGGAACTGGTGTCACTGCCGCTGTCGGCGTCGCGCCGCGACGCCCGCATGATCGTGGTACGCGGCAAGGGCGACAAGGAACGGCTGGTCCCGCTGAACGAGGCCTCGCGGCAGGCGATGGCCGATTACCTCAGGGCGATGGAAGCGCTGAAGGGCGAGAAAAAGAAAAACGCGGCCGCCTCGAAATGGCTGTTTCCCTCGTTCGGCGAGAGCGGACATCTGACGCGGCAGCATTTCGCCCGCGACCTGAAGGAGCTTGCGGCGTCGGCCGGGCTGGCGCCGCGGCTGGTCAGCCCGCATGTGCTGCGTCACGCCTTCGCGAGTCATCTGCTGCACAACGGCGCCGACCTGCGCATCGTGCAGACGCTGCTCGGCCATACCGACATCTCGACCACGCAGATCTACACCCATGTGGTCGAGGAACGGCTGAAGAGCCTGGTGCGCGATCTGCATCCGCTGGCGGAGAAGTGAGGTCGCACTTTGCCGCCTTGACTTCGTCGCCTTCTCCCCCGAAACAGCGCTTTCAAGCCCGCGACACCTCGGCGCGCAATCGGCAGAACAGGCCTGATCCCATCTCGGGTTGCACGCTAAACAATTGAATATGCACGCGTTATTCGCGCGAACCGGAACCGCTTCGCTCTCTGGCGCGTTCGCCCCTATATTGATTTGATGCCGGATCACATGCGCTCGTACCTCGATTTCGAAAAGCCCGTCGCCGAACTCGAAGCCAAGGTCGATGAACTGCGCGCATTGGCGGCGACCGGCAGCGACATCGGCGATGAGATTGCGCGAATCGAGGACAAGGCCGCCGAGGCGCTGAGCGACCTCTACGCCAACCTGACGCCGTGGCAGAAGACCTTGGTGGCGCGGCATCCGCAGCGGCCGCATTTCACCGATTTCGTCAGTGCGCTGATTACCGAATTCACCCCGCTCGCCGGCGACCGCAAGTTCGGCGAGGACGAGGCGCTGATGGGCGGGTTCGGCCGCTTCCGCGGCGAAAGCATCTGCGTGATCGGCCAGGAAAAGGGCGCCACCACCGAATCCCGCATCAAGCATAATTTCGGCATGGCGCGGCCCGAGGGCTATCGCAAGGCCGTCCGGCTGATGGAGATGGCGGATCGATTCGGCATTCCCGTGCTGTCGATCGTCGATTCCGCCGGCGCCTATCCCGGTATCGGCGCCGAGGAACGCGGTCAGGCCGAGGCGATTGCGCGCTCCACCGACGCCTGCCTGTCGTTGGGGGTGCCCAATGTGGCGATCATCACCGGCGAAGGCATGTCGGGCGGCGCCATCGCCATCACGACGGCGAGCCGGGTGCTGATGTTCGAACACGCGATCTACAGCGTGATCTCGCCGGAGGCCGCGTCCTCGATCCTGTGGCGCGACGGCACCAAGGCGCAGGAAGCCGCCACCAGCATGAAGATCACGGCGCAGGACATGCTGCGCTTCGGCGTGATCGACCAGATCCTGAAGGAGCCTGCCGGCGGCGCGCATCGCGACTCCCAGGCCATGATCGCGACCACCGGCGATGCCATCGAGCAAGCCCTGAACGACCTGCGCAATCTCGACCCCGACATGATCCGCAAGCAGCGGCGCCAGAAATTCCTCGATATCGGCCGAAAACTGGTTTGAAAGCTTCATTTTGCAGGCAAAATGCCTGCCAATGCGGCGGCGCATTCGTCAACGCCCCGGCTTTTTCAAAATTCAGCCATTTTGGCCCCAATTAGGCCCAGACACCGATATTTAACCTCTGTTGACCATGCCTGACGGGGGACCCTCGGTTGGGCCGCCATCGGCTTGCGACCAGGGGGGCCAAAGGGTAGAATTTTACTTAATGGCTTCAGGGCATGGACGCTATGATTGGGGTGCGAAAATTGCCTGTTGGGTGTGGAGCTTTGCATTGATTTACCGCTCGCTGGTTCGCGCGCTCATCACATCAGCCGCGCTCGCGGCCGGCGTGCTGCTGGCCGGCTGCAACGGCGACCAAATCTCGCTGGCGAATAACGCCAAGGCCAATCAGCCGGTCCCGCCCAAACTGGTCGCCGACATGACTGCGAAGGACATGGACCTGCAGTCGCCGATGCTGGTCCGGATATTCAAGCAGGAAGCCGAGCTCGAGGTCTGGAAGCAGGATCGTTCCGGCCGCTTTGCGCTCCTGAAAACCTATCCGATCTGCCGCTGGTCGGGCGATCTCGGACCCAAGGTCCGCGAAGGCGACCGCCAGGCGCCGGAAGGCTTCTATTCGATCACGCCGGCGCAGATGAACCCGCAATCGTCCTTCTATCTGTCGTTCAATACCGGCTACCCCAACGCCTTCGACAAGGCGCTGGGCCGCACCGGCTCGCAGCTGATGGTGCATGGCGACTGCTCGTCGCGCGGCTGCTACGCCATGACCGACGAGCAGATCGCGGAAATCTATTCGCTGGGGCGGGAATCCTTCTTCGGCGGCCAGCGCGCATTCCAGCTGCAGGCCTATCCGTTCAAGATGACGCCGATCAACATGGCGAAACATCGCAACAACCCGAACATGCCGTTCTGGAAGATGATCAAGCAAGGCTATGATCATTTCGAGGTGACGCGGCAGGAGCCGAAGGTCGAGTTCTGCGAGAAGAAGTACGTGTTCGACGCCACCAAGGCGCCGGATGCCAAGCGCGATCCGGTATTCGAGGCGTCGGCCAAATGCCCGGCCTATGCCATTCCGGAAGAAGTCGCCGACGCGGTCCGCGAAAAGCAGCAGCAGGATCAGGTCGAGATCGCCAAGCTGATTTCGCGGGGAACACCGGTCGCCCGGGCCAACCCCGGCATCGACGGCGGCATGCACCGGGTATTCGCCGCCAAGCTGCCCGATGGCTCGACCGGCCTGTCGGAAGGCGGTGATGGCCAGGGCCTGTCGCTGGCAGCCCTTTCCCGCGCGCCCGGCACCATTCCCGCCCACGTCAATCCGCCGCGCGGGCCGGTTACCGCGCCACAAGAGCCGCTAACGGCCTCGCTGGCGCCGGCTCCAGCAGCTGCGCCGGCCGCCACGACCCGGGTAGCGTCCGCGGCGCCGAACGACAAATCCGAGGGGTTCTTCTCCAGCCTGGCCCGCAAGGTCGGCTTGGGCGGTGACACCACCGCGACGGCGCAGCCGGTTCCGGCCAAGCCAAAGGTCATCGAGGCCAAGCGGCACGAGGCCTCGGCGCCGAAGACCGCCCCCGCGGCGAAGCCGGCCGATACCAAGCAGGCCGCCGCCAAGCCGCCGCTGAAACCCTCGCTCTCGGATGCAGTCGCTGCCGCGCCGGCGCCCGCCGCAAAGGACGCCCAGGTCGCCGGCTCGCAGCCGATCGTGCCGGCGAATTCGTTCGACAGCCGCTTCTCGGCGGTGAAGTAAGCCTCGTCGTTCCGGCGAACGCCGGAACCCATAACCACCGATATCGGCGGTGGTTCAGATCGTTTCCCCAGCCTACTGCAACATTGACATCGGTGGTTGGGTCCCGGCTCAAGGCCGGGACGACGGACGAGCTAATTCCGCTCACGCATACTTGCCGTGGCAATGCTTGTACTTCTTGCCGCTTCCGCAGGGACAATCCTCGTTGCGGCCGATCTTGCCCCAGGTCGCCGGGTTTTTGGGATCGCGGTCGGCGGTGGCCGCCGGCACCAGCGAGGCGTTGGCGAACGCCATTTCGTCCTCGCCGGTATTCGGATTGACATGGTGCGCTTCCATCGGCGGCAGCGCCGGCTGCTGCTCTTCCGGCGGCACGATCTCGACGCGCATCAGTTGCGCCGTCACCGCCTCGCGCAAGTGAGCGATCATCGCCTCGAACAGGCTGAACGCTTCCGACTTGTACTCCTGCAACGGATCGCGCTGGCCGTAGCCGCGCAGGCCGATCACCTGGCGCAGATGGTCGAGCATCACCAGATGCTCGCGCCAGAGATGATCCAGCGTCTGCAACAGGATGGTCTTCTCGACGTAACGCATCACGTCGGGACCCCATTGCGCCACCTTGGCCGCCATGTGCTCGTCGACACGCTGCTCGATACGCGACAGTAATTCCTCGTCGGCGATACCCTCTTCCTTGGCCCATTCGTCGACCGGAAGATCGATGTCGAGCACGCGCTTCAGTTCTTCCTTCAGCTCGGCAACGTGCCACTGCTCGGCATAGGCATGCTCGGGCACGTGCTTGGTGACGACGTCCTCGACGAAGGCGCGGCGCATGTCGGCCACCGTCTCGGCGACGCTGTCGTCCTTCATCAGGTCGATGCGCTGGTCGAAGATCACCTTGCGCTGATCGTTCTGGACGTTGTCGAACTTCAAGAGGTTCTTGCGGATGTCGAAGTTACGGGCCTCGACCTTCTGCTGCGCCTTCTCCAGCGCCTTGTTGATCCAGGGATGGATGATGGCCTCGCCCTCTTTCAGGCCGAGCCGCGTCAGCATGCTGTCGAGCCGGTCGGACCCGAAGATCCGCATCAGATCGTCTTCCAGCGACAGGAAGAACTTCGAGCGTCCGGGGTCGCCCTGGCGGCCGGAGCGGCCGCGCAGCTGGTTGTCGATGCGCCGCGATTCGTGGCGCTCGGAGCCGATGATGTAGAGCCCGCCCGGCTTGGTGACGGTCTTGGCCGGCTTGGAGCCTTTCGCGGGCTCGACCTCGACCACGTCTTCGGACTTCAGCACGATGTCGCGGAAGCGTTCGACGTCGGCCTTGATCTGCTCGATCTTCCTGGCCTTCTCGGCCTCATCGGTAATCCCTGCGGTCTCGTGCATGATCCGCATCTCGAGCGAACCGCCGAGCTTGATGTCGGTGCCGCGGCCGGCCATGTTGGTCGCGATCGTGATCGCGCCGGGGACGCCGGCCTCGGCGACGATATAGGCTTCCTGCTCGTGGAAGCGCGCATTCAAGACCGCGAACAGCTTCGCCGGCTTGCCCGCCTGCGCCGCGGCGTAGAGCTTCTCCATCGCGTTTTCGTTGCCGAAATCGATCTGCTTGTAGCCGTGGCTCTTCAGATAGTCGGCCAGCACCTCGGATTTTTCGATCGAGGCGGTGCCGACCAGCACCGGCTGCAGCCTCGCGTTGGCGCGCTCCACCTCGGCCAGGATCGCGGCGTATTTCTCGGTCTGGGTGCGATAGACCTCGTCGTCCTCGTCGAGACGCGCCACCTGGACGTTGGTCGGGATTTCCACGACTTCGAGCTTGTAGATATCGAACAGTTCGTCGGCCTCGGTCAGCGCCGTGCCGGTCATGCCCGAGAGCTTTTCATACATCCGGAAGTAGTTCTGGAACGTGATCGAGGCCAGCGTCTGGTTTTCCGGCTGGACCTGAACGTGCTCCTTGGCTTCCAGCGCCTGATGCAGGCCTTCGGAATAGCGCCGGCCCTGCATCATGCGGCCGGTGAACTCGTCGATGATGATGACCTCATCGTCGCGGACGATATAGTCCTTGTCGCGCGTGAACAGCGAATGCGCGCGCAGCGCCTGGTTGATGTGGTGCACGACCGAGACGTTTTCGACGTCGTAGAGCGACTCGCCCTTGAGCTGGCCGGCGTCGCGCAGCAGGACCTCGATCTTCTCCATGCCGGCTTCGGTCAAGGTCACGGTGCGCTGCTTCTCGTCGACCTCGAAGTCGGTGGCCTTGTCGAGCTTCGGCAAGAAAGTGTCGATGGTATTGTAGAATTCCGAGCGGTCGTCGAGCGGGCCGGAAATAATCAGCGGCGTGCGCGCCTCGTCGATCAGGATCGAATCGACTTCGTCGACGATGGCGTAGGAGTGACCGCGCTGGACCATGTCCTCCAGACGGTACTTCATGTTGTCGCGCAGGTAATCGAAACCGTATTCGTTGTTGGTGCCGTAGGTGATGTCGCAGGCGTAGGAATTCTTGCGTTCGCCGTCATCGAGGCCGTGGACGATCACGCCGACGGTGAGCCCGAGGAAGTTGTAGATCTGCCCCATCCATTCGGAGTCGCGGCGGGCGAGGTAGTCATTGACGGTGACGACGTGGACGCCCTTGCCGGCCAGCGCGTTGAGATAGACCGCCAGCGTCGCCACCAGCGTCTTGCCTTCGCCGGTCTTCATCTCGGCGATGTCGCCTTCGTGCAGCACCATGCCGCCGATCAGCTGGACGTCGAAATGCCGCTGGCCGAGCGTGCGCTTGGCGGCCTCACGCACGGTAGCGAATGCCGGAACCAGGATGTCGTCGAGCGTCTTGCCGCCTGCGAGCTGGTCGCGGAATTCGGCGGTGCGGGCCTTCAGCGCCTCGTCGGACAGCGCCGCTACTTCGGGCTCCAGCGCGTTGATGGCGTTGACGCGGGACTGATATCCCTTAACCCGCCGGTCGTTGGCGGAGCCGAAAAACTTGCGGGCGAGCGCGCCGATCATGCCAAATTCCTGTTCTTGCCGTTCTGCGTTGCAGCCGTAACGTGGGTCCACCAGGTTGCCTATCAACTCACCGTGACGCGCTGCGGCAAAGTCCCCGATCCGGGGATCATCCGCCCAATGAGTGGGAATTAAGCAAGCCAAGGTTCAACGGCCAAAAACGCAGCAAAATAAGCGCTATCGCCATTGACACGATTGGGCAGAGATATGGCTGGGCCAGGGCCTTGTCAACGTGGCCCATATGTCAAGGAATTCATCATTTTGACAGACTTTTCGCGTTGCCAAGGCCCCATGATTGGGCGAGTGTCCCGCCGCCCAAGGCCCCCATCTTGATAAGGATTTTGCATGACCTTCCCGTTCCCGGAAACCAAAACCGGCCTGCGCCTCGGCTTTGCCTCGGCCGCCATGACCGGCTGTCTCGCCGTGGTGCTGCTCGCCGGTTTCCCGGTACGGGCGCAGGACGCCAACCCGGTGCTCGCCAAGGTCAACGGCGTCGAGATCCGCCAGAGCGACGTTGCTCTCGCCGAGGAGGAACTGGGACCCAGCCTCGCGCAGATGGACCCCGCGACCAAGAAGGACAACGTGCTGGCCTTCCTGATCGACATGAAGATCGTCGCCAAGGCCGCCGAGGACAAGAAGGTCGAAAACAACGAGGATTTCAAGAAGCGGCTGGCGTTTACCCGCAACCGGCTCCTGATGGACGCCCTGCTGGCGACCGAAGGCAAGGCCGCGACCACCGACGAGGCCATGAAGAAGGTCTATGAGGACGCCGCCAAACAGATTACCGCCGAGCAGGAAGTTCGCGCCCGGCATATTCTGGTCGAGAGCGAGGACGATGCCAAGGCGATCGCCGCGGAGCTGAAGAAGGGTGCCGACTTCGCCGAGCTCGCCAAGAAGAAATCCAAGGATCCCGGCGCGTCGGACGGCGGCGATCTCGGCTTCTTCACCAAGGATCAGATGGTGCCGGAATTCTCCGCGGTCGCCTTCACGCTGGAGCCCGGCAAGATCTCCGATCCCGTCAAGTCGCAGTTCGGCTGGCACATCATCAAGGTCGAGGAAAAGCGCAACCGCCAGGCCCCGGCGTTCGAGCAGGTCAAGCCCCAGATCGAGACCTATGTGACGCGCAAGGCGCAGGCGGAATACGTGGCGAAGCTGCGCGAAGCCGCCAAGATCGAGCGCATGGACAAGCCCGCCGACGCGGCGGCGAAGACCGAGGCCAAGCCGGACGCGGCCAAGCCCGCCGACTCCAAGATGGCGCCCCCGGCGAAGAAGTAAATCGACTTCGCAATCGGACTTCAGTAGTTTGACGTCATGCCCGGGCCAAAGCGCGAAGCGCGTCTTCGCGCGAGATGTCCCGGGCATCCACGTCTTAAGACTTCATCGACAGGCCCGAAAGACGTGGATGGCCGGAATAAATCCGGCCATGACGGCTCTCATTCTTTGTCGAGACAAGGCGCCCCATGTCCACTGCTGTTTCCCCCCTCGCCCCGACCAGCGTCCCCGACATGCCCGTGATCGCGGGCGTGAAGCTCGCGACCGCAGCCGCGGGAATCCGCTACAAGGGCCGCACCGACGTGCTGCTGGCCGTGATGGACAAGGGCACCACGGTGGCCGGCGTCTTCACCCAATCGAAATGCCCGTCGGCGCCGGTGGAATGGTGCCGGGCGAAACTGGGGCGAGGCGGGGCCCGCGCGCTGGTGGTGAATTCCGGCAATGCCAATGCCTTCACCGGCAAGACCGGACGGCAGGCCACCACGCTGACGGCCTCGATTGCCGCCAAGGCGGTGGCATGCAGCCCCAATGAAGTGTTTCTCGCCTCGACCGGCGTGATCGGCGAACCGCTGGATGCCACGAAATTCGACGGCGTGCTCGGCACGCTGGCCGGGCAAGCCGTGCCGGGCGAATGGATGGGTGCGGCCAGAGCGATCATGACCACCGACACCTTCCCGAAGGTCGCGACCGCGACGGTGAAGCTCGGGAAGGCCAAGGTCACCATCAACGGCATGGCCAAAGGCGCCGGCATGATCGCGCCCGACATGGCGACCATGCTGGCGTTCGTGTTCACCGACGCGCCGCTTTCAGCGAGCGCGCTGCAATCGCTGCTGAAGAGCGGCGTCGAAGACACTTTCAATGCCGTCACCATCGACGGCGACACCTCGACATCGGACACGCTGCTGGCGTTCGCCACCGGCGCTGCGTCGGCCAGCGGTGCGCCCAAAATCAGCCGAGCCAGCGACCCGCGCCTGAAAGCCTTCACCAGGGCTTTCCGCGGCGTGCTTGCCGATCTCGCCGAACAGGTGGCCCGCGACGGCGAAGGCGCACGCAAGCTGGTCGAGATCGTCGTCGAAGGGGCGACCACGAAGGCCTCGGCGCGGAAAATCGCAATGTCGGTAGCGAATTCGCCGCTGGTGAAGACCGCGATCGCCGGCGAGGACGCCAACTGGGGCCGCGTGGTGATGGCGGTCGGCAAGGCCGGCGAACCGGCCAATCGCGACAAGCTCTCGATCTCGTTCAACGGCATCCGCGTCGCCAGAAGCGGCGCCCGCGATCCGTCCTATGACGAGGCGGAGGTCTCGGCGGCGATGAAGAATCCGAAGATCCAGATCAGGATCGCGCTCGGCCTCGGCAAGGGCCGCGACCGCGTTCTGACCTGCGACCTCACCAAGGAATATGTCGCGATCAACGGCGATTACCGGTCGTAATTCTCACGTCGTCATTCCGGGGCGATGCGCAAGCATCGAACTAGGGTGCGCACCTTGCGCACCCGAGAATCTCGAGATTCCGGGTCTGGTGCTAGCGCACCATCCCGGAATGACGGAATCCGTCAGCTGCTGATGCGCGCCTCGGCGACGGCCTTTTGGAACAGCGCGTTCATCGCCTCCGCGATACCCTGGGTCGGGCTGACCTCGAAGAACAGGCCGGGCGAGGCGCAACTCGCCATGTTGTTCGCGATCTCGCTGTTCGGCGAGGGGCCGTAGGGCCCGACATTGAACGGCGCAATCCATTTATTGTACCAAGAGTTGGTCGGCAGCGCGAGATAGGTGGTGTACAGCACCGCGATCTTGATGCCGCGGTTCTTGATGGTGGTGCAGAGCGCCGGATTGAGCGGCGATTGGCAGCGCCCGCCGGTGGTCGGCTTGAGACAGCTCGTGTTGTATTCGTCGGCGACGCCGTCGGAGACGAAGAACAGGTATTTCAGCGGCGCGGAGGACGTGCCGGTTCCCGGCGCGCTGACCGCGCTGTTGACCTGGGGAAAAATGCTGGTGAAATTGGTATCCTGATCGTTGTTCTCGTTCTGGCCCTTGACGGTCATCAGGTCGATGTTGCCGGCAGCCGCTTTGGCGCTCGACAAACTCGACGACAGATTAAACAGGGCTCTCAATCCGGCCGTACTGGCCGAGGCGCCGAAATCATAGATCGCCATCCGGAACTGGCTCTTATAGGTCTGCGTCGCCGCCGCAGTGTCCATCAACTGCTGGGTCGCCGTGCGCAGCACGTCGATCCGGGTGGTGACGCCGAGCTTCTTTGCGAGCTTGTAATAGTTCTTGTTGTCGTTGAGATCACGACACGCGAAGGCACACTTGTCCGACGTATTGTTGACCATCGTCGCCACATCGGTCGGGGTGGCCCCCACGCCCATCGACGGCGAATTATCGAGCAACAGATAGAAATCGATATAGAGCGGCATCTTGGCGGTAGCGGTCGAACTGCCGGTGACCGTCATCGTGCTCTTGCCCATGACGCCGAGAAACATGGTCGGCACATTGGCGGAGAACTGCACCGTCGAGGTGACCACGCTGCCGGTCTTGGTCACGACCGGCGTCATGCTGTTGAGCGTGTAACCGGTCACCCCCGACATATTGCCGTTGAAGATGTTGTTCGCATCGGTCACGCCTGCCGCGATCGGTCCGTCCGACGTCATGGTGCCGGCGGCAATGAAGGCCGGCGATTGTTTTGCGATCGATCCGACGCTGGCGGCGTCGACCGCGGCCTGCAATTTGGCGCGAAGTTGCGTGGCCCTGGAGTAGTCGACCGCGCAACCGACGGCCGACAGGATCGGCATCAGCGCGAGCGTAAAGATCACCGCGATATTGCCGGATTTGTCGCGGCGAAAGCGGCCGATTTCACCAAGAAGCGCGCGCATGGGAGATGTCCTGACTGTCTCAAATTCTCTTAAAATCCTAGCGGCGGCGGATTAAGTATTGGCTTATTGCGACCGCGAAATGAGGCGCCGAACAAACAGGTTGGCGGTACGCCGTTTGGTGGTTAATAAAATGCTTCCGAATGGCTGGTTGGAATACCGAAGGCGTCCGCGGCGCATGGCTGACATCAAGCTAACCCTCGTGGTCGCCTGCGCGCTGGTGGATACCGACAAGCGCGTGCTGATCGCCCAGCGTCCGGAAGGCAAGGCGCTTGCGGGCCTGTGGGAGTTTCCCGGCGGCAAGCTCGAGCCCGGCGAGCGTCCGGAAGAGACGTTGATCCGCGAACTGCACGAGGAAATCGGCATCACCGTGAAGGAAGCCTGCCTCGCGCCGCTCTCCTTCGCCAGCCACGCCTATGACAGCTTCCATCTGTTGATGCCGCTCTACATCTGCCGGCGCTGGGAAGGCGACGTGATCGCGCGCGAGGGCCAGAAACTCGCCTGGGTTCGCGCCAACAAACTGCGCGACTACCCGATGCCGCCGGCAGACATTCCGCTGATCCCGCATCTGATCGATCTGTTGATGTGAGGGGACGACGTTCCCTGGACGCTGCGCAGCGCGCCATCCTCCCGTCATTGCGAGCGCAGCGAAGCAATCCATGTGGCCGCTCGGGGATAGGATGGATTGCTTCGTCGCTTTGCTCCTCGCAATGACGAACTGCGATCACTCCCGCGTCACCTTCTTCACCGCCTCCGCCAGACTGGCTTTCGCCGATCCCGGCTTCAGCGGTTGCTGCTGGCTCGCATGCGGCGCCCAGCCCGACAGCCAGACGATATCGAAGGTGGCGCGGATGCGGCCGTCGGCATCGGCGAAGCGTTCGCCGTAGATCTGCGCCATCCGCAACAGCGTGGCGCGACGGGTCGGCGTCCGCCGCCGCTCGACCAGGATGTTGGTCGCACCCATGCGCCGCAGATCTGCCATCAGCGCGAACGCGCTGTCGTAGCGCACCACGACGCGGTCGACGTCGGTCACCGGCAAGGCAAAACCCGCACGCTGCAGCAGGCTGCCAATGTCGCGCAAATCGGCGAACGGCGCCACGCGCGGCGACACCCCGCCTTCGCATTCGGCTTCCGCCGCGGCGAAAGACTGCCGCAGCTCGGTCAGCGTATCGCCGCCGATCATCGCCGCCAGCAACAGCCCGTCGGGCTTCAATGCGCGGCGGATCTGCGCCAGCACGCCCGGCAGGTCGTTGACGAATTGAAGCGCGAGCCCGGATACGGCAAGGTCGAGCGATTCCGGCGACAGCGGCAGCGGCTCGGTTTCAAGGTCCGGCAGCGCGACGCGCGTGAGCTGGTCCACGCGCCCGGCCAAAGCGTTGCGGAGCTGATCACCCTCGGTACCGATGTCGGCCGCCGTCTTGAATTCCCGCAGCACCGCATGCAGCCGCTCCGCCGCATCCTCGGCGACGCGGTCGAGCAGAAACGTCGCGGGCGCGTCACGCAGCGCCCGCCTGCGCCGGGCGTGCAGCAAGGCGCGATCGAACAGGATGGGTGCGGCGGCCGGGTTCGAGGTCATGCAGGGGTTGGTACGCCGGTCCCCCCACGTCTGGCAATCCAGCATACTTGCCGGCACGCTTGAGCGCCGCGCTCGGCGGCGCTAGCCTTCCCGGCCATGGAGGCTGAGGCACCCCGATCGCGGTCGATCTCCACCCATCTGCGCGGGGCGCTGAACGCGTGCCGCGGCGCCCTGGCGCTGACCTCGCGGCTCGCGCTCGATATCGCCCTGCCGACGCTCTGCGTCGCCTGCCGCGAACCGGTCGACGGCGAAGGCGTCTGCGCACAGTGCTGGGCCAAATTGTCGTTCATCGCGCCGCCTTTTTGCCCGCGGCTCGGGATTCCCTTCGTCTACGATCCCGGACCGGATCTCCTGTCGATGGAGGCGATCGCCAATCCGCCGGCCTATGCGCGCGCCCGCGCCGCGGTGCGCTATGACGACGTCGCGCGCACGCTGGTGCATGCGTTGAAATACCAGGACCGCACCGATCTCGCCCCCGCCATGGGCCGCTGGATGGCGCGGGCCGGCCACGAACTGCTCGGCGAGGCCGATGTGCTGATTCCGGTGCCGCTGCATTGGCGGCGGGGCTGGAGCCGCCGCTACAACCAGTCCGGCGCACTGGCGCGGGTCATCGAACGGCAAACCGGCGTCAAGGTGGTTGCCGAGGCGCTCCGGCGGGTTCGGCCGACCCAGCAGCAGATCGGCCTGTCCCGGTCGCAGCGCGCCAGCAACGTCCAGGGCGCCTTCAAGGTCGCCGCCGACCGCAGCACCGACATTCAGGGCCGCCGCGTGATCCTGATCGACGATGTCCTGACCACCGGGGCGACAGCCGATGCCTGCGCGCGGGCGTTGTTGCGCGCCAAAGCGGCATCGGTCGATGTGCTGGTGTTCGCCCGGGTTGTCGACAGCCACAAAGCTCCCATATAATCAGACACTTCTAATCAGATACCTGCAAGAACAAGGCACGACATGGCCGCTGCGATCGAAATCTTCACCCGCCCGGGCTGCGGCTATTGCACCGCCGCCAAATCGCTGCTGACGCGCAAAAAAGCCGCGTTCACTGAGCACGATGTCGCCGTCGATCCGGCGCTTCGCCAGCAAATGTGGGATCGCGCCGGCATGGGCGCGACGTTTCCGCAGATTTTCATCGGCGATACCCATGTCGGCGGTTGCGACGAGCTTTACGCCCTCGACCGCGCGGGCAGGCTCGATTCGTTGCTCGCGGGCGAAAAGGCCAATTGATGAGCGCCGATCAAACCTTCACTGCCGCCATGGTGCAAATGCGCACCGGGCTGTTGCCGGGGCCAAGCCTCGAACAGGCCACCAAGCTGATTCGCGAGGCCGCAGCAGAGGGCGCGGACTATGTGCAGACCCCCGAGGTCAGCAACATGATGCAACTGAACCGTAAGGCGCTGTTCGAGCATCTCGCCGCCGAGGAAGACGACCTGTCGCTGAAGGCCTATCGCGCGCTCGCGCAGGAGCTGAAAATTCATCTCCATGTCGGCTCGCTGGCGCTGCGCTTCTCGCCTGAAAAGGCCGTCAACCGCTCGTTCCTGATCGGGCCGGACGGCACGGTGCTGGCGAGCTACGACAAGATCCACATGTTCGACATCGATCTGCCCGGCGGCGAGAGCTATCGCGAATCCGCCAATTATCAGCCGGGCGAGACCGCCGTGATCTCGGACCTGCCCTGGGGCCGCATCGGGCTGACGATCTGTTACGACCTGCGCTTCCCGGCATTGTATCGCGCGCTGGCCGAAAGCGGCGCCTCGTTCCTCACCGTGCCGTCCGCCTTCACCAGGAAGACCGGCGAGGCGCATTGGCACACGCTGTTGCGCGCCCGCGCCATCGAGACCGGCTGCTTCGTATTCGCAGCAGCCCAGGCCGGAATGCACGAGAACAAGCGCGAAACCTACGGCCACTCGCTGATCATCGACCCCTGGGGCGAGATCCTCGCCGAAGGCGGTGTCGAGCCCGGCGTGTTCCTCGCGAAGATCGACCCCGCCAGGGTCGAGACCGCGCGGAAGGCCGTGCCGTCGCTGCAGCATGGCCGGCGCTTCGGCATCGCCGATCCCAAGGCCGGACCCGAACATCTGCATTTGGTACGGGGATCCGCATGATCCGGTACAACCTGCGCTGCGATAAGGGCCATGCGTTCGAGAGCTGGTTCCAGAGCTCGTCGGCCTATGAGAGCCAGGAGAAACGCAAGCTGGTGAATTGTCCGGCCTGCGGCTCGGCCAAGGTCGAACGGGCAATCATGGCCCCGCAGATCGTCAGCAAGAAGGGCCGGGAAAGCCAAAGCAGCAACGATGTTCCGGCGCCGGCGCAGCCCGCCGAGGTTACCGCGCCGGGATCCACTCCCCTTTTGATGGCGCAGGAGCGCGAGCTGCGCGCCAAGCTCAAGGAATTGCGCGACCATATCGTCAAGAACGCCGACAATGTCGGCGAGCGTTTTCCCAACGAGGCGCGCAAGATGCACTACGGCGATATCGAACACCGCCCGATCTACGGCGAGGCCTCGCCGGAGGAAGCCCGCTCCCTGATCGAGGAAGGCGTCGAGGTGTCGCCGCTGCCGGTGCTGCCCGACGACCGGAACTGACGCGTAGCGTCATCCCGGGGCGATGCGAAGCATCGAACCCGGGATCTCGAGATTCCGGGTTCGATGCTGTCGCATCGCCCCGGAACGACGGGTGATTACACCGCCACCAATAGCGCGACCCCGATCACGATCAGCACGATGCCGGAAAGCTCGCGCGCCGACAGCGGCTGCTTGAACGAATAATACGACACGCCTTGCGCGAACAGCACCTCGACCAGCGCCAGCGTGCGCACATTGGCGGCAACCGTCAGCGCAAGCGCCAGGAACCAGAACTGCGAGGCGAACGCGCCCATGAAGCCCGCCAGCATCGAAGGCTTCCACAGGCCGAAGATTTTTTTGAGCACGTCGGGCGCCCGCGCCAGCAGATAGATGGTCAGCACCAGGGTCTGCACGAACAGCCCCGATACCAGCGTGTAGGACGCGGCGGTCACGAACGAGACATCGGGCACCGTGATGATGGCGCCGCGAAACCCGATCGCCGACAGCGCGAAGGCGGCTGCGGCCACGAGGCCGGTGATGGTCGGCTTGACTTCGGCAAAGCTCTTTTCGCCGCCCGGCCGCAGCGCGGTGATGACCACGCCCACGGTGGCGATCAGGATCGCTATCACCTTCAGCACGGTCAGATGATCGCCGAGAAAGACAAATCCGAAGATCGCGGTCTGGATCGCCTCGGTCTTCAGATACGCCGTCGTCACCACGAAGGAGCGGTCGTTCATCGCGAGCAGCATCAGTCCGGTAGCGACGATCTGGCTGAGCGCGCCGAGCAACAGCCACGGCCAGAACGCCGCCGGCGGCCACGGCACGGCGTCGCCGGTCACTGCGATCACCACCGCGAAGAACACGATCGAGAACGGAAAGCCGAACAGGAAGCGGATATTGGTGGCGCCCCAGGTGCCGAGCGGCCCCGTCAGCGACCGCTGCATCGCGTTGCGCGCGACCTGCCCCAGCGCGGCCGTGACGGTGAAGGGAATCCAGAGCGTGGCGATGGAGAACATGGAGGGCCTGCTTCACCCTCCCCTGGAGGGGGAGGGTAAGAATCAAAATCGTGTTAGATTATTCACAACCCCTCCGCCACCACCATGTAGTTGACGTCCATGTCGGACGACAGGCTCCATTTGTCGGCGAACGGGCTGTAGACCACGCCGGCCTGTTCGGTGATGGCGAGCTTGTTGTTGTGAAGGTGGTGTGCGAGTTCGTCGGGGGTGACGAACTTGTCCCATTGATGGGTGCCGCGCGGCAGCCAGCGCAGGACGTATTCCGCGCCGACGATGGCGAGCGCAAAGCTCTTCCAGTTGCGGTTCAGGGTCGAGAGCACCATCATGCCGCCGGGCTTGAGCATCGCCGCACAGCGGTTCAGGAACATGCCGACATCGCTGACGTGCTCGACCACTTCCATCGCCAGCACGATGTCGAAGCGTTCCCGCGCGTCCATCTCCTCGACGGTGGTGCAGCGGTAATCGATCGACAGATGCCCCTTGTCGGCATGCAGCTTCGCCGCCGCGATGTTGCTGGCGGACGGATCGACGCCGATCACCTGGGCGCCGAGCCGGGTGAACGGCTCGCACAACAGGCCGGCGCCGCAGCCGATATCGAGGATACGCAGCCCCGACAGGCAGTTCAGGCTCTTGACGTTGCGCTCGAACTTGCGGCAGGCGGCGTCGCGGATATAGGTCAGCCGCAGCGGATTGATCTTGTGCAACGGCGCCATCTTGCCGTTGGGGTCCCACCATTCGTTGGACAGTTTCGAGAATTTCGCGATCTCGGCGGGGTCGACGGTGGACCCAGGCGCCGGGGCTGCGGAAGGATTGGCAGGATTCTGTTGCATGGCCATGGACTGCGCGTCGCTCCTATCGCGCGGTGATGCTGTTACGGAATTTGAGCGGCGAAGCAATGGCGGAGATGGTCTCCTCGCCCTCGCCGACGCCATGAACGGTGACGTCGCCATAATTGAGGATGCGGCCGAGGATGCTCTGGTCGACATCGACACTCTCGACCTTGTCCAAACTCATTTCGAATGTCTTTCGGGTGATGAACCCGGTCTTGTGGACAATCCGCAGATTGGTGACATCGGTCTCGGTGGTCCAGCGGTGGAACCAGGCCTTGGCGGTCCAGTACAGCGCCACGAGCGCCACCACGGCCGAGGCCGAAAGGCACAGCAGCACGATGCCTTCGGTGGTGGTCGTACGCGACAGGAAGAACAGGATGATGGCCGCGACCCAAGCCGCCATCGCCGGCAAATAGAACATCCAGTGCGCGTTGGTCGAATACAGCACCTTCTCGCCGGGCTGCAGGATTTCGTCGATATAACGCCCCATACGCTGGCCTCAATCACCCCTAAAACGCTGCATTCGTGCCAATCCGGGGATCCCCGGAACCCGGTTGCTTGCCCGCAACCGCGCCGCTATGTATACGCGCCTTTTGGCGGGCGCGCTCCGGTTTTGCGTGCCGGCCACCATACTCAACCACTCAGGGAATGCACCAGTCGTCATGGGCCGCCTCGTGATGAAATTCGGCGGCACATCCGTCGCCAATATCGACCGTATCCGCAACGTCGCCCGCCATGTGAAGCGCGAGGTCGACGCCGGCCATGACGTCGCCGTGGTGGTTTCCGCGATGGCCGGCAAGACCAACGAGCTGGTGGACTGGTGCCGCGAGGCGTCTCCCATGCACGACGCGCGCGAATACGATGCCGTGGTGGCCTCGGGCGAACAGGTCACCGCCGGGCTATTGGCGATCGCGCTGCAGGCGCTCGGCATCCAGGCGCGCTCCTGGCAGGGCTGGCAGATCCCGATTCGGACCAGCGACGCCCACGCCTCGGCCCGGATTCTGGAGATCGACGGCTCCGAGATCATCGGCCGCTTCAAGGATCGCAAGGAGGTCGCCGTGGTGGCGGGCTTCCAGGGCATCAACCCGCAGACCAACCGGATCACCACGCTCGGCCGCGGCGGCTCCGATACCTCGGCGGTGGCGATCGCGGCCGCGATCCACGCCGACCGCTGCGATATCTATACCGACGTCGACGGCGTCTACACCACCGACCCGCGCGTGGTTCCAAAGGCGCGCAGGCTCGACAAGATCGCGTTCGAGGACATGCTGGAACTGGCCTCGCAGGGCGCCAAGGTGCTGCAGGTCCGTTCGGTGGAACTCGGCATGGTGCACAACATACCGGTGTTCGTCCGTTCCAGCTTCGACAAGCCCGAGGATATCGACCCGCACGCCAATCAGCCGCCGGGCACGCTGATCTGCAGCGAGGAGGAAATCATGGAAAGCCACGTCGTCACCGGAATCGCCTTTTCCAAGGACGAAGCCCAGATCTCCGTCCGCCAGATCGAGGACAAGCCGGGCGTCGCCGCCGCGATCTTCGGGCCGCTGGCGGATGCCAATATCAACGTCGACATGATCGTGCAGAACGTCTCCGAGGACGGCAAGACCACCGACCTCACCTTCACGGTGCCGGCCTCGGACTACAACCGCGCCAAGGACACCATCACCGCGGCCAAGTGCAAGATCGGCTACGCGCGGCTCGACAGCGCCACCGACGTCGCCAAGGTCTCGGTGATCGGCAGCGGCATGCGCAGCCATGCCGGCGTCGCGGCGATGGCGTTCAAGGCGCTGTCCGAGCGCAACATCAACATCCGCGCCATCACCACCTCCGAAATCAAGTTCTCGGTGCTGATCGACGCCGCCTACACCGAACTGGCGGTACGCACGCTGCACACGCTCTACGGGCTCGACCAGGTTTGAGGGTGCCGGCTTCGATGTAGCGTCCCGCTTGCGGGGGAGGGCCGGGGTGGGGGTGCCCCTGCAAACACCGGCGGGAGACCACCGGGACCGACAATTGCTGCGGTGGCGATCTGAAGGTCGGCTTGCTGGCGGGGCTGCCGGCATCGGCTTTCGACCCAGAGCGGACCTCTATCAGCCGCTCGATGCGGCGGTGAAAACCGCCAATTGAGCGGCGAAAGCACGCTTGTAGGCGGGCCGCGCTTCGGCGCGGGCGATATAGGCAGAGAGGTTCGGATATTCATCCAAAATGCCCGATCCGCTCAACCTGAGCAGCACCGACACCATCAGCAGGTCACCGGCGCTGAACTCACCGTCGAGCCAGTCGGCGTCGCCAAGGCGATTGGAAAGTTCGCCCAGTCGGGCGCGGATGCGATCCTCGACAACGGGAAGTCGCTGCTCGTGCCAGGTCTTGTCGCGCTCCAGGAGCGTGGCGACTGCGCGATCCACGATCGGCGGCTCCATCGTGCTGAGTGCGGCGAACATCCATGAGATCGCGCGCGCCCGGGCATTCGCATCGTCCGGCAGCAGGCCCGCATGGCGCTCCGCAATATGGAGCACGATGGCGCCCGACTCGAACAGCACGAGATCGCCTTCTTCATAAGTCGGAATCTGCCCGAAAGGATGAAGCGCTCGATGCGCGGCTTCTTTCATCTCACCGAACGAAAGAAGACGAACGTCGTAAGTCTGGCCAACTTCTTCAAACGCCCAGCGAACGCGCATATCACGCGCCAGTCCCCTGCCGCGATCGGGCGACGTATTGAAGGCGGTAATGGTGGGGCTCATAGGGAGGCTCCGGGCGACGGCATGACGCCGTCCAGCGTGACATGGGTCATGGGATCTTCTTTCGCATTGCCCCTCTCCGGGTTCTTCGCATCCCGAGGACGAACGGCCGGCGGGCCTCACGACACGCGCTCAAATTTTTTCTCGCGGACCGCCCTTGGGCGCCTCGGCACGCGAAGCGTCGGTGAAGCGGAAGGTTCCCGAAGTCCGCTTGCCGGAATCCACGAGGGACTTCGCTCGCCCTCCGTCCTATGGATGCTCGATCAGCCCTCGCCCCGCCGCGCGGCCTCGATCCTGGCCACGTCGATCTTCCTCATCGCCATCATCGCCTCGAACACCCGCTTGGCGACCGCCTTGTCCGGATCGGCGATCCCCTCAGTCAGCTGACGGGGTGTGATCTGCCATGAGTAGCCCCAACGGTCCTTGCACCAGCCGCACGCGCTCTCCGCGCCGCCGTTGCCGACAATGGCGTCCCAGTACCGGTCGGTCTCGGCCTGGTCCTGCGTCTCGACCACGAACGAAACGGACTCGTTCGGCTTAAAGCCGGGGCCGCCGTTGAGCCCCATGAAAGGCGTCCCAAGCACGGTGAACTCCACTGTCAGCTCGACCCCTTCTGCGCCGTCGGGGAAGTCGCTGGGCGCCGCCATCGCCGCGCCTACATGGCTATCAGGGAAGACGCTTGCATAAAATTCCGCGGCCTTCCGCGCCTCGCCATGGTCGAACCACAGGCAGTTGGTCATCTTGCCGGCCATTATCCTTCTCCCTTGCTTGGTCCGTCTCGAAACCTGTTCCTGTTCCCCCCCCGGCGCTCCGCGCGTCGACCTCCCCCGCAAGCGCGGGAGAGGTAAGAATGCTCGCCGAACGATGGAATTCGAACGCTGCAATCATTCATTTTAGAATGATTTTCCCTTAGCGGGCGCAGCATTGGGCTGACAGAGACGTTATCGCCTCTGGCAGGCGTTTTGCTTGGCAAAACAAGCCTCAATTCGCTATACGGCCAGACAGGTGGGTTGCCGCAAACTGTGCCACAGTTTTAGCGACGCTGATTCGGCCGGTTTCGGACCTTGCGGCGCCGCCGAATGAATAAAATTGTTGTTTTTCTTGGATTTAGCGCCAGCTCCCGGCCACCCCGGATGTTGGCTTCTTGGGGGGAGGTATCGGCACATGCGGAGCGCGTCGGGAGGCCCCCGCGTCTTGCTGAGACGGCTCCGCGAAACCATGGCGGAGCAGGTCTCGGCCCAGGAACGCCTGGACAAGATCGTGGTGCTGATCGCCGCCAACATGGTGGCCGAGGTCTGCTCGACCTATGTGCTGCGCGTCGACAACACGCTGGAGCTCTACGCCACCGAAGGCCTCAACCGCGACGCCGTCCACAGGACCGTGCTGAGCGCCCATGAGGGCCTCGTCGGCCTCGTCGCCAGCGAGGCGACGCCGCTCAACCTGAGCGACGCGCAAAACCACCCGGCATTCTCGTTCCGCCCGGAAACCGGCGAAGAAATCTACCATTCCTTCCTCGGCGTTCCGATCCTGCGCGCCGGCAACACGCTCGGCGTGCTGGTGGTGCAGAACCGCGCCAAGCGCACCTATGTCGAGGAAGAGGTCGAGGCGCTGCAGACCACCGCCATGGTGCTGGCGGAGATGATCGCGTCCGGCGAATTGGCCGCCCTCGCACAGCCCGGCGCCGAGCCCGCCGCGCGGCATTCCTTGCACAAGACCGGGGCAATCCTGTCCGACGGCATCGCGCTCGGCCACGTGGTGCTGCACGAGCCGCGCGTCGTCATCACCAATTACATCGCCGAGGACCTGCCGAAGGAAATCAAGCGGCTCGACACCGCGCTGGCCAAACTGCGCGCCGACCTCGACCGCATGCTGGAGCGCGGCGACGTCGCCGAAGGCGGCGAGCACCGCGACGTGCTGGAAGCCTACCGGATGTTCGCCAACGATCACGGCTGGTCGCACAAGCTGCATGAAGCGGTCGCCACCGGCCTGACCGCGGAGGCCGCCGTCGAGCGCGTGCAGTCCGATACCCGCGCCCGCATGCTGCGCTCCACCGATCCGTATTTGCGCGACCGCCTGCACGATCTGGAGGATCTCGGCCATCGCCTGATGCGGCAGCTGGTGGGGCAGGATCACGCGCCGTCCCGGGAACAGTTGCCCGACAACGCCATCCTGATCGCGCGCGCGATGGGCCCCGCGGCCCTGCTCGACTACGACCGCAAGCGCCTGCGCGGACTGGTGCTGGAGGAAGGCACCGCCAATTCCCACGTCTCGATCGTGGCGCGCGCGCTCGGCATCCCCGCGGTCGGCGAGATCGCCAACGCGCCCGGCATCGCCGATCCCGGCGACGCCATCATCGTCGACGGCACCTCGGGCTCGATCTATGTCCGCCCGTCGGCCGAAATCGAATCGGCCTATGCGGAACGGGTGCGGTTTCGCGCCAGAAGGCAGGCGCAATATTCGGCGCTGCGCGACAAGCCCTGCGTGACCAGGGACGGCCAGAAGATCGAACTCATGATCAATGCCGGCCTGATCATCGATCTGCCGCACATCGACGACACCGGCAGCGCCGGCATCGGGCTGTTCCGCACCGAATTGCAGTTCATGGTCGGCCAGAGCCTGCCGCGCTCCAGCGACCAGCTAGCGCTGTACCGCGCGGTGCTGGACGCCGCAGGTCCGAAGCCGGTGACATTCCGCACCCTCGACATTGGCGGCGACAAGGCGCTGCCCTATATGGAGACCGTGATCGAGGAAAATCCCGCGCTCGGCTGGCGCGCGATCCGGCTCGGCCTGGATCGCCCTGGCCTGCTGCGCGGCCAGATCCGCGCGCTGCTGCGGGCCGGCGGTGGCCGCGCGCTGCGCATCATGTTCCCGATGGTTTCCGAAGTCGCCGAATTCGATGCCGCCAAGAGCATCGTCGAGCGCGAACTGACCTATCTGCGCCAGCACGGCCACGCGCTGCCGGAACGCATCGACGTCGGCACGATGGTGGAAGTGCCGGCGCTGCTCTACCAGCTCGACGAACTCCTGAAAAAGGTCGATTTCGTCTCGGTCGGATCCAACGACCTGTTCCAGTTCCTGTTCGCGGTCGACCGCGGCAATGCCAAGGTGTCCGAACGGTTCGACCCCTTGTCCGCGCCGATCCTGCGGGCGTTGCGCGAGATCGCGCAGAAGGCCAATGCGGCGAAGAAATCCGCATCGCTGTGCGGCGAGATGGCGTCCAAGCCGCTCGGTGCGCTGGCACTGATCGCCCTGGGCTACCGCTCGCTGTCGCTGTCGGCCACCGCGCACGGCCCGGTCAAGGCGCTGATCCTCGACCTCGACGCCAAGAAGGCCGAAGCCGTGATGACGCCACTGCTCGACGCGCCGTCCGGCAGTGTGTCGATCCGCCAGAAGCTGACGGAATTTGCCGAGGCCGAGGGGCTGTCGTTGTAGCGAGGCCCTGCCCGCACAACGCTCCCCAAGTTCCTAGTTGACGCGCATTCCTTGCGCAAAACCGGTATCCACTCTTGCTGAATGCACGTGTATTCGAGACCTGACCATGTCGATGCTCCCCGAAGCCAAACTTGATATTCTGCTGGCGCACCACGCATCCCTCGAGGCGCAGTTGCTCGGCCAGGTGAACTCGGAAGCCTACGTCAAGATCACGCGCGAACTCGCCGAGCTCAACCCGCTGATCGACGCCGTCAAAGCCTACCGCGCCGCCGACAGGGAAATCGCCGATATCGAGGCGCTGATATCGGATCCCGCGACCGAGCCGGAGATGCGCGTCATGGCGGAGGCCGAGCGTGAAACGCTTGCCGCACGCGTGCTCGAACTGGCGCAGCAGATCCGCGTGGCGCTGTTGCCCAAGGACGCCATGGACGACCGCAACGTAGTGCTGGAAATCCGCGCCGGCACCGGCGGCGACGAGGCCGCATTGTTCGCGGGCGACCTGTTCCGGATGTATGAGCGGTTCGCGGCCCTGCAGGGCTGGAAGGTCGAGGTGATCTCCGCCAGCGAAGGCACCATGGGCGGCTACAAGGAAATCATCGCCGAGGTGAAGGGTCGCGGCGCTTTCGCCAAACTAAAATTCGAATCCGGCGTGCACCGGGTGCAGCGGGTGCCCGATACCGAGACGCAGGGGCGCATCCACACTTCGGCGGCGACGGTAGCGGTGCTGCCGGAGGTCGAGGAGGTCGACGTCGACATCAAGAGCGACGATTTGAAGATCGACACCATGCGTGCGCAAGGCGCCGGCGGCCAGCACGTCAACAAGACCGAATCCGCGATCCGCATCACCCATATTCCGACCGGCATCGTGGTGATGATGCAGGACAGCCGCTCGCAGCACAAGAATCGGGCGTCGGCGATGAACATCCTGCGCTCCCGCATCTACGACGCCGAGCAGCAGCGCATCAATGCGACCCGCGCGGCGGACCGCCGCGAGAAGGTCGGGTCCGGCGACCGCTCCGAGCGCATCCGCACCTATAACTTCCCGCAAGGCCGCGTCACCGATCACCGCATCAATCTCACGCTCTACAAACTCCCGCAGGTGATCGCGGGCGAAGCCCTCGGCGAGCTGGTCGATGCACTGACGACGGAGCATCAGGCGGCGCAGCTCGCCGCCCAGGGCGCGGCGGCGTGAGCACCTTGTCGTCCCGGCCAAGCGAAGCGCGAGCCGGGACCCATAACCACAGACGCTCGTTGTCACGGGAGGTATCAACCTCCACCACCCATATCGTGAGGCCGCGGCGTATGGGTCCCCGCTTTCGCGGGGACGACGCATGGATAGTGTTGGGCGAGGACGCGGCATGACCGATTCCTTCGCCGGTCAAACCGTCGAGATCGCGCGGCGCTCGTTGACTACCCGGCTCAAGGCCGGCGGCGTCGACTCCGCCGAACTCGACGCGCGGATGCTGGTCGGTGCTGTGCTCGGTCTCGATCTTACCGGCCTGATCACGGCCGCCGGCCGGCTTGTCACGCCGGTCGAATCGATTCGTCTCGAGGATTTTGCGCGCCGCCGCATCAATGGCGAGCCGGTCGCGCGCATGCTCGGAACCAGGGAGTTCTGGGGACTGCCGCTCACCCTCTCGGCCGCGACGCTGGTGCCGAGGCCTGACACAGAAACCGTGGTCGAATTGGCGCTGGAAGTGCTGCGCGGGACGCCGCGTCCGGATGGCCGGATGCGCATCGCCGACATCGGCACCGGTTCGGGCGCGATTTTGCTGGCGCTGCTATCCGAACTGCCCGGCGCGTACGGGATAGGCACGGACATCAGCGTGACGGCGCTGCAGACGGCGCGCGCCAACGCCGTCGATCTCGGGCTTGCCGGCCGTGCCGGCTTCGTGGCCTGCGATTATGCGGCGGCATTGTCAGGCCCGTTCGATCTGATCGTTTCGAATCCGCCCTACATCCGCTCGGCCGATATCGCCGGTCTCGCGGCCGAGGTCCGGGATCACGATCCGCTTCGCGCGCTCGACGGCGGCCCGGACGGGCTTGATGCCTATCGCGCACTCATCCCGCAGGCGGCACGGCTGCTGGCGCCAAAGGGCGCACTCGTCGTGGAAGTGGGACAGGGCCAGGACGGCGATGTCGGGGGTCTGATGACGGTGGCTGGGTTAACGCAGCAGGAGCCTGCCAGGGTCGATCTGGCCGGTATCCGCCGGGCGGTCGCCGGCCGGAAAAAGCCGTCATAAAGCCCGATTGGAAGGCAAAAAAACCACTTGGAATATCGCCCGGGAGCGACTACGTTCTGGTCACAACATCGGTCCAGGGTTGCTGGCCCCGTAGATGCCCCCCGAAGGGATATTGCGGGTGGAAGCCAGAGTTCTCAAAGCGAGAGCCCGCCCCGAGTGAAAGGTTCCAAAACGCAGGTCCAGTTGAGCGCGATGGCTGAAAGAGCTGCGCTGCTTCCGACCGCAAAGCGAACGAAAGCCTAATATTGCGCTTGAAAACTCACGCAAGAAACCTGTGCTTGTTTTGGCAGGCGGACTGATTTGATACAGCCAGCGGCGTAGGCTGGGTGTTGGGGAGCGCGTCTTTGCGCGACGTACGGCAGAATCTGTGTGGAACTGCACTGCGGTCGCAGTGACGCATGCCGGACGTAACGATGACAACGGCAATCCAAAGCTCACTACTTCAAGGCTCACAACTTCAAGGCTGGTAACTTAAGGGCTGGAATAAAGGCGAGACATGAGAAACGGTCAGAATCAAAATAAGCGGATGCGCAATCGGAGCAATCAGAACCGAGGTGACGGCGGCCGGCGCGGCCAGAACCCGATGACCCGGGTTTTCGAGTCCAATGGACCCGACATCAAGATCCGCGGCACCGCATCCCATGTCGCGGAAAAATACGTGCAGCTGGCGCGCGACGCGCGCTCTTCCGGCGACCCGGTAGCCGCTGAAAATTACTACCAGCACGCCGAGCATTATTTCCGCCTGATTGCCGCAGCGCAGGAACAGTTCCGGCAGAGCCAGCCGCAGCCGCGCACCGAGAACGAAATGCCCACCGCCGACGGCGATGACGACGAGGGCGAGAGTTTCTCGCATTTCGGGCAGGAACCCGGCTTCGTTCCGGCGCAGCCGCAGCCCTTCGTGCCCCGCGAGCACGCCCAGCGCGGCGACCACCAGCGCGATGGGCAAACCTATCAGTCGCGCGACCAGCATCAGCCGCGCGAACACCGCGAGCATCGCGAACATCGTCCGCAACCGCAGTTTCAGCCGCAACCGCAACCGCAGCCGGTGATTGCCGACAGCGGTGGCGTCGACCGCCTGCCGTCGTTCATCACCGGACCGCAGCCGCAGATCAGCGGCGGCCCGGGCGGCTTCGAAGGCGGCGAGCGCGAGCGCTTCCCGCGCCGGCGCCGCCGGCCGCACGGCCCACGCCCCGAAGGGGTCGCCGCCGCGCCTGCTGCGCCCAGCGAGGATTTCAATCCGGGGAACGAGTAAGCAGGCGACGTGGCGTTCGTCGTGAGCGCTTCTCTTCACCCTCCCCCTCCAGGGGAGGGCAAGAAAATCGAAGGCCGCAATATAAAGTTTTGATTTTACCGCCGCAGCGGCGGCGAATCGTCCCGCTGCAGTGACGACGGCACCAACACCGGCTCAAGCGCCGGAATCAGCCGCGTGCGCTCGCGGTGCGCGGGGATCGCGCGGTAGACCTGCTTGGTGGCTTCCACGATATGCACGCCGGCAAACGGCAGCGACAGCGCCGCGCCGACCCGCTCCCATGCCATCGCCGAGCGCAGGAACCAGCCGCCGGCAACCGGCGGCATGAACAGCGCCTCGCCCCAGGACGCCGGCGTGAACCAGGTCTGCCGCAGCAATTGCGTGATCTGCGAGCGCGAATAGGGCCGGCCGTGACCGAACGGCGTGTTGTCGGTGCGCGTCCACACCCCGCGCCGGTTCGGAATGACGGCCATCATCCGCCCCGAGGGCGCCAGCACCCGCCACACCTCGCGCAACAGGCCTTCGGGATCGTCGGACATTTCCAGCGCATGAATCAGCAGGATGCGGTCGACGGCGGCGTCCGGCAGCGGCAGCGAAAGTTCATCGACCAGCGTTGCCAGCGTCGGCCGCGCGGTCGGCCATTTCAGCACGCCCTGGGCCGCCGGCATGAAGGCGATGCAGCGCTCTGAATCCTCGCGGAACAGACCGAGATAGGGCGTCGGATAGCCGAGACCGAGCACGCGCTGACCCTGCGCGTTGGGCCAGCGCGCGTGAATGCCGCGGTTGATCAGCCGCCGCGCCACGATGCCGAGGCGCTGCGAATAGAAATTGCGGAGGTCGATGACATCGATGGTCATGACCGCAATCTAACACGCCGCAGGGCTGAACGGCGCGCCGAATATGGCATTGCCTGTGAAGCGTTAACGCCATATTTCATGCCCATATGCGGCGGTACCAGCGTGGCCGCACCGCTGGATGACGCCTCACCCGGACCACGGAGATATCATGGCCGCCGAAATTCGCCTGTTCACCTGCCTCAACGATAATTTCGGCTATCTGATCCACGACCCCGCGACCAGGGCCACCGCCTCGATCGACGCGCCGGAAGCCGCACCCATCATCAAGGCGCTGGAGCGCGAGGGCTGGACGCTGACGGATATCCTGATCACCCATCATCATGGCGACCATGTCGGCGGCGTCGCCGAACTGAAGCAAAAATACGGATGCCGCGTGGTTGGGCCGCACGACAAGTCCACCAAGATCGCCAATGTCGACCTGCGCGCCGGCCAGGGCGATGTCGTCAAGATAGGAAACCTGCTGGCGCGGGTGCTGGAAACGCCGGGCCACACGCTCGACCACATCAGCTATGTGTTCGACAGCGAGAAGGCGCTGTTCGCCGCCGACACGCTGTTCTCGATCGGCTGCGGCCGGGTGTTCGAAGGCAACTATCCGATGATGTGGGAATCGCTGTTGAAGCTGCGCGCGTTGCCCGACGACTTCAAACTCTATTGCGGCCATGAATATACCGCCGCCAACGTCAAATTCGCGCTCACCGTCGAGCCCGACAATGCCGCGCTGAAGGCGCGCGCCGAGGAAGTGACGCGGCTGCGCGCCGCCAACAAGCCGACCGTCCCGACGCTGCTCGGCGACGAGAAGAAAGCCAATGTATTCCTGCGCGCCGACGAACCGTCGGTCGCCGCCGGCGTGCGGATGAAGGGCAGGAGCGCCGCCGAAGTGTTCGGCGAATTGCGCGAACGCAAGAACAAATCCTGATGGCAAGATCCTGATGGTTGAGCTGCCGACCGCCGCCGAGATCATCGCACGGCTCGAGTTGAAGCCGCACCCCGAGGGCGGGCACTATCGCGAGACCTTTCGCGATACCCGCGTCGACGCCGACGGACGATCCGCATCCACCGCGATCTATTTCCTGCTGGCGCGCGGCGAACGCTCGCACTGGCACCGCATCGACGCGGTCGAGACTTGGCATTATTACGCCGGCCACGCACTGACCCTGCAGATCGCCGATAATGCGGATTGGCGCACCGTCCGGCTCGGCTCCGATCTCGCCGCCGGCGAGCTGCCGCAGGTGGTCGTGCCGGCGCAGACGTGGCAATCGGCGGAAAGCGCTGGCGACTGGACGCTGGTCGGATGCACCGTTGCGCCCGGATTCGATTTCGCAGCATTCGAACTGGCGCCGAAGGGCTGGATGCCCGCGGGCTAGAGCCTTTTCCCTTCCGATTGAATCGGAACGGGGCTCTACTTTTTGTTTCGACGCGCTTTCTTCACGCGAACCGGTATCCACTTCGCTTGAAAACGCTCTAACGTCGCCGCGCGAACATGTCCTTCGCCGCGATCAGACCGCCGCCGGCGATCAGGATTGCGGCGATGGCGATGTTCGCACTCGGCCGGGCAAAACCCGCCAGAATCAGAAACGCGGTCGAGAGCAGCGGCGTCGCGTAGGACGCCGCCCCCAGCACGCGGATGTCGCCGCGCTTCATCCCGATGTCCCAGGCATAGAATGCAGCGCCGACCGGGCCGACGCCGAGCGCTGCGATCGCAAGCCACTGCACCGTCGTGTCCGGCCAGACCGTGACCTCGACCAGCCCATGCACCGCAGCCGCAAGCAGCGCGGTCGCCGCGCAAAAACCCGCCACCGCATCGGTCGGCACCGCCTTGAGCTTGCGCGACATCACCGAATAGGCCGCCCACACGAAGGCCGCGACGAAGGCCGCGATCAGGCCGGGCAGTTGGCCGGGCGCGAAATCGACGCTGCTGTTTCCGACAAACAGCAGCACCGTGCCAGCAAGGCCGAGCAAGGCACCGATAATGTGGTGCGGCAAGAGCCGTTCGCCGGGGAGGACGGCGGAAAACACCACAATCAGGAGTGGCCACAGATAATTCAGGAGACCCGCTTCGGCCGGCGGCGCAAAGCGCAGCGCCAGGAAATACAGCGCGTGGTAGCCGAACAGGCCGCCGATCCCGACGAGCCACGCCGTGGACGGCTGCCGTAGCGCGCGCATCGCTTCCGGCCGCCCGATCCAGGTCAGCGCTCCGACCAGCGCGCCGACCGCAAACGTCATGGCGGCGAGCTGGAACGCGGGAATTTTCCCGGTCGCCACCGTCAGCACGGCCAGCAGCGACCACATCAGGATTGCGGTCAGTCCGATCAGGGTAGCGGTGCGTGGGGTCATTTATCTTGTCATTCCGGGGCGCGCGCGCAGCGCGAACCCGGAATCTCGAGATTCCCCGATGTGCAATTGCACATCTGAGGTCTGGTGCTGACGCACCATCCCGGAATGACGGCGCCTGGATGGCTTCCTCGCAATGACGGAAGTCACATCACACCATGTACTGGCCGCCGTTGACCGTCAGCGTCGAGCCGGTGATGCCGCCGGCCTCATCGGCGGCGAGGAACACCACGGCGCGGGCGATTTCCTCGGGCTCGCCGAGGCGGCCGGTCGGGATCAGCGGCAGGATGTTTTTCTCCAAAACCTCCTTCGGCACTGCCTGCACCATCTCGGTGTTGATGTAGCCCGGACAGATCGCGTTCACGGTGATGCCGCCCTTGGCATTCTCCAGCGCGAGCGCCTTGGTGAAGCCGATGTCGCCGGCTTTGGCGGCCGAATAATTGACCTGGCCGAACTGGCCCTTCTGGCCGTTGATCGAGGAGATGTTGATAACGCGGCCGAACTTGCGCGCGCGCATGCCCTCGATCACCTGACGGGTCATGTTGAACAACGAGCCGAGATTGGTGTTGATGACCGTATTCCACTGCTCCAGCGTCATCTTGTGGAACGCGCCGTCCTTGGTGATTCCGGCATTGTTGACCAGCACGTCGACCGGACCGAGCTCGGCCTCGACCTTCTTGATACCGGCGGCGCAGGCGTCGAAGGAACTGACGTCCCACTTGTAGACGGGGATACCGGTCTCTGCCTTGAATTTCTCCGCCGCCGCATCATTGCCGGCGTAGCTGGCGGCCACTTTGTAACCGGCAGCCTTCATTGCCTTGCTGATCGCAGCGCCAATGCCCCGCGTTCCCCCCGTCACCAACGCAACACGTGCCATGTCGAATCCTTCCCTTGGCGCTCTTTGACCTGCTTTTGTTTAGCTTCGAATTAAGCGGGCCGATTGACGAACATCAAGAAATAAAACGCCCGGCATCGAGGCCGGGCGCTTCATCTTAAGGATAAGCCACGCAATTGCGAGATGATCTTTTCATCACACTGCGCTGCAAGTCTAGTCGCGTGCGATGCACATCGCGATGCCCATACCGCCGCCGATGCACAGCGTGGCGAGGCCCTTCTTGGCGTCGCGCTTCTGCATCTCGTGCAGCAGCGTCACCAGCACCCGCGCGCCGGAGGCGCCGACCGGGTGACCGATCGCGATCGCGCCGCCATTGACGTTGACCTTGGAGGTGTCCCAGCCGAGGTCCTTGTTGACCGCGCAGGCCTGCGCCGCGAAGGCTTCGTTGGCCTCGATCAGATCGAGGTCGCCGATATTCCAGCCGGCCTTCTTCAACGCGGCGCGCGACGCCGGGATCGGGCCGGTTCCCATGATCTTGGGATCGACGCCGGCCTGGCCCCACGACACGATGCGGCCCAGCACCTTCTTGCCTTCCTTGGCCGCCTGCTTCGCGGTCATCAGCACCACGGCGGCGGCGCCGTCATTGATGCCCGACGCGCTGCCGGCGGTGACGGTGCCGTCCTTCTCGAACGCCGGCTTGAGCTTGGCCATCGCATCGAGCGTCGCGCCATGGCGGGGATACTCGTCATCGCTGACGATGATGTCGCCCTTGCGGGTCTTGATGGTGACGGGGACGATCTCGTCCTTGAACTTGCCGGCCTTCTGCGCGGCCTCGGCCTTGTTCTGCGAAGCGACGGCGAATTCGTCCTGCTGGTTGCGGGTGATCTGGTACTGCCGGGCGACGTTCTCGGCGGTATTGCCCATGTGGTAGCCGTTGAAGGCGTCCCACAAGCCGTCTCTGATCATGGTGTCGATGAACTCGACCGGGCCCATTTTGGTGCCGCCGCGCAGATACTGCGCGTGGGGGGCCATGCTCATGGATTCCTGGCCGCCGGCGACGACGATGTTGGAATCGCCGTTGAGCAGCGCCTGGTAGCCCAGCGCCACCGTGCGCAGGCCCGAGCCGCAGAGCTGATTGACGCCCCAGGCCGGGCTTTCCACCGGGATGCCGGCGGCGATCGAGGCCTGGCGGGCCGGGTTCTGGCCCTGCGCCGCGGTCAGGATCTGCCCCATGATGACCTCGGAGACGCGGCCCGGCTCGATCCCGGCGCGCTCCAGCGCGGCCTTGATGGCGACGGCGCCGAGATCGTGCGCGGGCGTGGTGGCGAAGGCGCCGTTGAAACTACCGACCGGGGTGCGGGCAGCGGCGACGATGACGACATCGTCTGACATGGACATCTCCTGAGGTTGAGCTTTTTGGGGCTTGAGGGCGTGGGTGGCGGACGCCGGATTGGCAGGCCAGTCTCCTAGCTCATCCTCTTAACGTAGTTGAGGCATGTCAATCGGCCAGAGGACGGAATCTTGCCGCGGCGCACTCAAAATGACGTCCGGGCATTTTCAGGCAAAGCGGAAGCCGGTTGGCCGTCAGAAAAATGGCTACCTTAGATTGCGCGTCGCCTAACCGCAAAACCGGCAACCGCGGACCAAGCGCTGCACATTCCTGAGCAGTGCCTATGCCTTGGAATTAACCGTGGCGCACAAAACGGTAGCCGAACCGCATTGAAAATGCTTACTTTGCTGCGATGCGTTGCTCGTCTGCCCTTCGGCGATGCCGTCGGGTTCCCTTGTCCTCGGTGTGCATTGTGTGAGCCATGGCGAAATCAGACCAACCCACCACGATCAAGAAATACGCGAACCGGCGGCTCTATAATACCGGCACCAGCACCTATGTGACGCTCGAGGATCTCGCAGCGATGGTGAAGGAGGGCGAGGACTTCCTCGTCTACGACGCCAAGACCGGTGACGACATTACCCGCTCGGTGCTGGCGCAGATCATTTTCGAGCAGGAAAACAAGGCCGGCCAGAACCTGCTGCCGACCACCTTCCTGCGGCAGCTGATCCGGTTCTACGGCGACAGCATGCAGATGGTGGTGCCGAAGTATCTCGAGCAGTCGATCGACACGCTGACCCGCGAGCAGGAAAAGTTCCGCAAGCAGCTGACCAATACCTTCAGCGGCACGCCCTTTGCTCCCTTGGAGGAGCACGTCCGCCGCAACATGGAATTGTTTCAGCAGACGTTCTCGATGTTCAAGCCGTTCGTGCCGCCGCGCGCCGGGGCCGCAGCCGAACCCGAGAAGGCGCCGGAGCCGGCGCCCGACGCAGACAATATCGACGACCTGCGCCGTCAGATGAAGGACATGCAGGAACGGCTCGAGCGGATGTCGAAAGAGCCGAAGAAGGAAGAGCCGAAGAAGGAAGAGTAGTTTCTTCCTTTGTCGTGTCTGCACGGGAATTTCTCCGCGTGTCGTCCCCGCGAACGCGGGGACCCATATGTGGACGGCCCCCGTGCCACAAGAGTTTTTTGAGGTCTGATCGGATCGCTTGCATCCATATGTCCGGCCTGTTGGTGCGGTCGCTTGGACCGCTGGCCAAGATGGCTTCCGCGACGCGAGTTCCAAACAACCACACGACCTGTCTTGGGCCAATGGGTCCCACGGATTGTCTCGCACCTCGGATCGATCGATCCTACCATCTGCTCCTCTTGCAGCTCCGGCTCAGCCGATAAGACGAACTTACCGGCTGATCTCTTAGGCGGCTGACGCCGATGCCTCAGACATCCGCGCGCCGTCGTAATTATCCCCCGTAACCATCAGTTTCCAGGCGATGCGGGCAATCTTGTTGGCGAGCGCCACCGCCGCGAGTTTTGGCGGCTTGCGCTTGAGCAAAGCGATCAGCCAGGGCGATGGATGGCCACGGCCGTACTTCGCCTGCTGAATCACGGCGGTCGCTCCTGCCACCAGCACGCTGCGCAACCTCTCATCGCCGGCACGGGTGATCTTGCCGAGCCGGGTTTTGCCGGCAGTGGAGTGGTCTTTCGGGGTCAGTCCGAGCCAGGCCGCAAAATGCCGGCCCGAGGAGAAGGCACGCGGATCAGGCGTCTTCATCACCAGCGCCGTGGCGCCGATCGGCCCGACTCCTGGAATCTTCGCCAAGCGCCGGCTATCGGCATTGCCGCGGTGCCAGGCCCTCAGCCTGGCTTCGATTGCCTTCAACTCTCCCTGCAACTGCGCGTACTCGCGGCCCTGGACCGCAAACGACTCGCGCGCCAGCGCCGGCACGCTGTCATCTTGCGCGATGCCAGCTAAAAGCGGTTCGATCTTGTCGAGGCCCTTGGCCACCGCAAGGCCGAACTCTGCCGCATAGCCCCGGATCATATTGCTGAGCTGGGTGCGACGGGCGACCATCTGCTCGCGGAGACCTGCCAGCATCAAAGCTGCCTGCTGCTCGGCCGTCTTCACTGGCACAAACCGCATCGTCGGTCGGCCCATCGCTTCACACAGCCCCTCGGCATCTCGCCCGTCGTTCTTGTTCCGCCTGACGTAAGGCTTCACGTGTTGCGGCGCGATCAGCTTCACCTCGTGGCCGAGCTTGCCAAGCTCGCGCGCCCAATAATGCGCCGCACCGCAGGCCTCGATCCCGATCACGGTCGGCGGCTGCTTGGTAAAAAATGCCACCATTTGCGCCCGGCCGAGCCGCCTGCGCAACACCGGCCGTTCGGTCGCATCAACCCCATGCAGCTGGAAAATATGCTTCGACGTATCCATGCCAATTCGGATAATCTGTTCCACGGACGGCTCCTTTGTCTGAGATTTGCAACAACCTCATTCTGGCACAACTGATGCCGTAGGGGGCCGTCCACCCCATCAACCACAAATCGGTGTTGTTGAGGGAAGGCGTCTACCACATCGCCTGACCGATGGGCCGCGGCGTATGGGTCCCCGCGTTCGCGGGGACGACGAAGTTTTCTTGGTGCCGGAAGGTTCTAACTCGCCGCCGGCAACACCGTTGCGCGCCGATCCCACGGCCGCTCCGATGACGCCAGCCCGATCAGCCGTCCCTGGATGTAGTCGCAACCCCATTCGCGCAGCATCACCGCGGACTCTTCGTCCTGGACCCATTCCGCGACGGTCCTGATTTGCAGCCGGCGCGCCAGATCGATCAGCGTCTGCACGAAGGCGCGATCGTCGGCCGAGCGCGCGATGTTCTGCACGAAGGCGCCGTCGACTTTAACAATATCGACGCCGAGCTTGCGCAGATTCCGGAACGAGGTGTAACCGGCGCCGAAATCGTCGATCGCGATCTTGCTGCCGAAGTTCTTCAGCCGCGTGACGAAGCCGCGGACGTCGTCGATATCCTGGATCGCGACGGTTTCGGTGATTTCCACGATCAGCCGCTCGGCCACGCCCGGATGGGCGCGCATCAGCGATTCGATCGAGGCCCACCAGTCCGGGTCCATCGTGGTGTCGGGCGAGATGTTGAGGCTGAGCTGCACCTGCGGCGAGTTTGCGAGTTCGGCCACGACGAGCTCGAGCACGCGGTGATCGACCAGCCGGATCAGGCCGAGCTTCTCCGCCACCGGAACGATGTCCGGCGCCAGCAGAACCTGTCCGTCGCCCTGCTCCATGCGGACCAGGCACTCGTAGAACGCCGCGTCCCGCGAACGCGCTTCGACCACCGGCTCGTATGCCATCACGATCCGGCGCTCGTTGAGCGCGGTGACGATCTCGTCGGTGACGCGGATATTGACGCGGCGCTGGGCGTCGCGCTCGACATTGGGACGCCACACCAGGAACGACCCGGCGCGGCGGCGCTTTGCCATGTCGAGCGTTTCATGGGCGCGGTTGATCGCCTCGTCGGCGTTGTGCGCATAGCGCGGCACGCTGACCGCGCCGATCGACGCGGTGACCGAGACCGGGCCGGACCGGGTCGGCACCACCTCGTCGCGGATGCCCGCCAGGAACCGCTCGGCGGCGACATTCATGTCGTCGACGGTGCAGTTCTTCAGGATCAGCCCGAATTTGTTGCCGGAGAACCGGCCGAGCACGTCACCGGCGCGCAGCCGCGCCCGGATGCGCTGCGCCACTTCGGAAATCACCGCGTCCGCAACGTCGAAGCCGAAGGCATCGTTGATGCGCGCCAGACGATCGATGCCGATCAGCATGAAGGCGCAGGCGGTGCGGAAGCGCGAGGATTCTTCGATGGCCTCGGCCAATGAGGCGATCAGATGGGTGCGATTGAGTTCGCCGGTCAAGGGGTCGTTGCGCGACAGTTTCAAAAGCTGCTCGTCGCGGGCGTGGCGTTCGTTGTTGACGCGGACGATGCCATGGGCGTGCGCCGGCCTGCCGTCGGCGCCGGCGAACCAGCAGCCGGTTTCCTCGATCCAGAGCACGGGGGCGGAGGTAGAGGTCCGCACGCCGTACTCGACCCGGTAGGGCACGCCGTCGCCGCCGCGCGCCGGCGGCGTATGGCCCAGCGCGTCGGACCGGATCGTGCGCGCCGGCTCGATCAGCTTGGAAAACTCGGCGCCGCTGGCCAGCGTCTCCGCCGGAATATCCGGAAAGACCGAGGTCAATTGATCGCTCCAGACAATGGCGTCGGTGGCGATGTCCCACGCGAACGCCGCCTGGCCGAGCGAAGCAAGGATGGTGGAAGCTTGCGGGGCAACGGGTTTCACGGACGCCTCGTTTCGGGACACTGCCGGGTGATTCGCTGCCTTAAGGATAGTGCCTGTTTTGCCCCCGGCCAGCGCGTATTCCGCAAAAGTGGGGACCGGTCTTGCGATCATGATACGCGCGAATCATTAAAGGGCAGCATTTTCCTGCGGCAAACCGGTTCCGGCTGTGCCGGAAAATGCTCCGCGCAAAGTTCATAAACAATTCGGAAACCACGTTGTGAGGCCGCCGGGAACCAATCGGCGAGCTCCGGCATGGCCCTTGCGATGAAGAGATCGGAACGGGCGTCGCGTCCCAGAACGCGACAGTTGAGCCGGATTTCGATTTGCGATGTCAAGCAACAGTCGACCAGAGCAGACGGCAAATGACGGCGGCGTTGCCGACGCCGGGCCCGCCTGTGTCGCGCTGGTGCCGATGGTCCAGCGCACCGAATGGACGAGGACCGCCACCCAGCCGCCCTCCCGGCCGACCTCGACCTTTGTCACCCAACTGCTGGCCACCGCCGAGTATGCCCCGCAGACCCGCGGCTTGCGGCGGGCAACAGCCGCCGACGCGCGGACCGCCTACAGCACGAGCCAGCGCCAGGTCCAGATTCAGGCCCGGGTAGCGGGCATCCGGACCAGGCAAACCATCTAAACCCGGGAGTTAGCGCGGCGCGTCCGGCGACGGGTGCGAACCGTCGCCCGGCTGCAATCCCGGAGACGTGACCGCCGGCGGGGGCGTGTGCGCAGCGACCTCCGGATGCACGATTTTCGGTTCGGCGCGATCGAGGGGCACGGATTCGGCGGCCGGCGCCGGCGCTGAAGGGGCCGGTGCAGACTGAGGTTCGAAGTGAGGTTCGGGCGCAGCCGTTTCGGCGTTTCGCGCGCCCCGCCGCGAGACCGCGGGAGCTGACGCCAGCTGCGTCCCGCGCCGCGCCCGCAGCGCAATGCCCGACAGGAAATCCACCAGCGCGAGCAGCGTCAGCAGGAAATAGGTCGAGGTACCGAATTTCGGCCACAGCAAGAACTCGGCGGCCGCGGCGCCGAACACGACCAGCGACAACAAATGATCGGTGAGATATTTCGCGCCCGGGCGCGCGCCCTTGATGACCTCGAACATGAGCATCAAGACGCTGAGAGCCAGCAGCATATCGCTGAGGTTCACCGGCCAATCGACGTCGGATATCAGCGTCAGCTTCAGAACCGGATCGGCGAAGGAAACGCCGGGCATCAGGAAGACGATGATATTGTAGATCGCGAGCGGAATCAGAAGAAGCGGAAAACCGATCATCGACATCGGCGAGGCCTTCTTTCCAGGCAAGAAAATCAAGGCGCTTTCAGGCGGACCGCCCGGTCCGCCGCAGGAAATCGTCTCACCTCACGCGTTGGCCGAATTCAGGCAGGCAGGACCATCTCGGCCTGCCGCCTGCCGCCCCGGTCAGGATTCCTTCTTGGCCTTCAGCACCTGCCGGCCCTTGTACATGCCGGTCTTCAGGTCGAGGTGGTGCGGACGGCGCAATTCACCGGAATCCTTGTCCTCGGCATAGGTCGGCTTCTTCAGCGCGTCCGCCGAGCGGCGCATGCCACGCCGCGAGGGCGATGTTTTTCTACGGGGAACGGCCATGTCGGTGTCCTCTAGGGGTGTTGTCGGAGGCATCGTCCGTGGGCGGACCGCTCAAGCGCTTTTGGGCCACGAGCTGAAATGCCGATAAGGCCGCGCTTATAGAGGAAGGGGTGCGCCAAAGCTAGGTTCAAAATACGCCCAATTGGCTCAAAAAGCGCGATTTTCGCTCCAGCATCGCTGCAGGGCGGGGGCCTGCGCCCGGGCCACATAGGTCCAGGCCAGACGGCGGACGCCTGGGCCGGGATTGCGGGCGCTGCGCCTGATGGGATTGGGCAGGATCGCCGCCAAAAGCGCGGCTTCGCGTGGCGACAGGCTGGAGGCGGAATGGCCGAAGGCGTAGGCAGCCCCTGCCTCGGCCCCGAACCGGCCGGACGGCCCCCATTCGGCGATGTTGAGGTAAATCTCCAAGATTCGCTGCTTCGGCAGCACCAGATCAATCCACATCGCCAGCGGGACCTCCAGAGCCTTGCGGACCACGCTGCGGCCCGGCCACAGGAACAGGTTTTTCGTCACCTGCTGGGTGATGGTCGAGCCGCCGCGCGCCACCTCGCCGTCCTCAGCGTCGTCGATCACGTCGCGTAGCGCGTCCCAGTCGACGCCGCGATGGCTGCAGAATTTGGCGTCCTCGGAGGCCACCACCGAGCGCGGCAGCGCCGACGAAATCGCCCTGAAATCGATCCATTGCCGCGACACCGGCGCACCTCTGACCCAGCGCCAGGCCATCAGCGTCGAGACCGGATGGCCGGCGCGATAGAACGGCGCCAGCAGGTACGGCAGCAACAAAACGGCCAGCACGATCAGCAACAGATTTCGGGCAATGCGCAAATCTGAGGTTTCTGGTTCAGCGCGTATTCCGCAAAAGTGAATACCGGTCTTGTGAGCAGAATACGCCAGGGGTTAGGGCAAAGGGCGGCGAAGGGGCCGGTATTGAGCATATCTCAATGATAAATCCCGGTTTTTCCAGCGCTATTAAGGCGCCGCGACCCCGCCGGTGGAATTGACGAAGCCGGTGCCATCAACGATTGTCCGGCCAAATCGACGTAAGACTATTCCCCGGAGCTTCCTTGATGACGACCGCCACTGCCACCGACTTTGCGAAACGACTGGACCAGACCGCGGAGGATACCGAAGCTCTGCTGGCGAAGCTGTTATCCGACACGCTCCTGCCCGACGAAATCGCGCGACCGAAGCGGCTGATGGAGGCCATGCGCTATTCCACCCTCGGCGGCGGCAAACGCTTGCGGCCGTTCCTGGTGGTCGAGAGTTCGGCCGTGTTCGGCGTCCCGCGCGAGGCGGCGCTATTGGCCGGCGCCGCGCTCGAATGCATCCACTGCTATTCGCTGATCCACGACGATCTCCCGGCGATGGACAACAGCGATCTGCGCCGCGGCCGGCCGACGCTGCACAAGAAGACCGATGACGCCACCGCGATCCTGGCCGGCGACGGGCTATTGACGCTCGCCTTCGACATCATCACCCGCGACGAACTCCACAACGACCCGACCGTGCGCCTGCTGCTCACCCGCGCGCTGGCGCGGGCGTCGGGAATCGGCGGCATGGTCGGCGGCCAGATGCTCGACCTCGCCGGCGAAGGCCGGTTCGGCGACCGCGAGCCGGTCGACGTCGCGCGGCTGCAGCAGATGAAGACCGGCGCGCTGTTGCGCTACGGCTGCATCGCCGGCGCGATCCTCGGCCAGTCCACGCCAGCGCAATACCAGGCGCTTGACGATTACGGCCGCGCGCTGGGCGAGGCGTTCCAGATCGCCGACGATCTGCTCGACGTCGAGGGCGACGCGGCCGCGCTCGGCAAGCAGACCGGACAGGATGCGGCACTGGGCAAGACCACCTTCGTCACCCAGCTCGGGATCGACGGCGCCAAGCAGCGCGTGCGCGATCTCCTGGCCAAGGCCGACTCCGCGCTTTCGATCTTCGGCGCCAAGGGCGACGTGCTGCGTGCGGCGGCGCGATTCGTCGCCGACCGCAAGAGCTGACCACGCGAAGACGCGCGTCCCGGAAGGACGTTCAGCGGCAAATCTGCACGTTACCGCCGCCGCCTTCATAAGGGCCGCCCTGCGCGGTGGTCCGGAACTCGATGTGGCAACCGGACGCGACCGGACGGCAGCCGACGCTGTCGCATACGACCTGCCCGCTGGAGGATCGCGGCTTGGCAGCGCTGGCTTCCGGACGAGGCGCTGCGCGCAGCGGACGCTCGGTGTCGTCGCGTCTCGCCGCCGGCTTGTTCGCGCGCCGCTTCTCGCATTCGTTGTCGTCGTTGAGGAACGAGCCCTCCGCGCAAGCGATCTTGCTGCAGCGGTCGCCGTCGGCCTTAAAGCCATGTTCGCAGACCAGCGGACAAACCCGCGACGACTTCAGCTTGATCGCATCGAGCGCATCGAGGCTTGCGAGCTTGACGTCGAATTTGGTTCGGGCATAGCGGTTGAACAGCGCCATCGAACGTTGCGACGCCGCGTTCCAATCACCGTCGGCCGTAGCGGTGAGACAGCCGACACGGCGCAGTTCGGTCTGCACGGATTTTGTCAGGTCGGCTGACGCCGGTCCGGCGTTGAGCGAGGCGAGGTTCGTCCCCTTGTCGGCTTGCGCCTTTTCGGCCGCCGGCGGGGTCCCTGCAGTTTTTTCGGTGGCGGCACGGTTGCGCTCGGCCTCGGCGGCCTGCTCCTGCGCAACCTGCTTGGCTTTTTCGGCGGCGATCCTGGCCTGCTCGGCCGCTTTGGCGTCCGCCTCGGCCTTGACCTGCTGAGTCTTTTGCGCGCCCTCGGCGGCCAGCCGCGCCCGCTCCTGTTCGGCCAGCCGCGCCTTCTCGGTGGCGGCGACGCGGGCTTCTTCCGCTGCAAACTTGGCGAGCTGGATCCTGGCGAGGCTGGCGTAGAAACCTTCAGGATATTGCACCAGGAAGGCGTTCAGCGCGTCCTTGTTGCCGATCTGCAGCGCCAGTTCGTAATCCCGGCGCGCTTCCGCCTGCGGATTGGGCACGGGAGCCGGGGCGGCGACGGGCTTGGCCGGCACCAGCGGCACGTCTTCGCCGCCGAGCGAGCCATAGACAAACGGCTCCTGCCGGTTGCTGGTATTCTTCAGCACATCGTCGCGAATGAAACCGAAGGCGCGGCGCACATCGAGCCCCGGCGTCGTCAGGTGCTTGGCCAGCGCCATCGTGAACGGGCTGTTCTTGCCGTCGCCATCCGCCGCCGTCGAGCCGGCCTTGGCCGAATAGGCGATCAGCATGTTCGGGCTGGTCGGCTCGATCTTGGCGAGCCCCTGCCCGATCGCGCGCGATGCCACGGTGCGTTTCATGTTGCGTGAAAACGGATTGTCCCGGCAGGCGTCGAGGATCACCAGCCGCAACCGCTTGGCGGGTTCGATCGCCACCAGCACGCGGTCCAGCGAAAGCGCCTCGTCGAAGACGTCGGTGTCGCGCTCCAGTTTCGCATCCACCGGGATCAGGTAATTGGTGCCGTCCACTTCCAGGCCGTGGCCGGCGTAATAGACCACTGCAATGTCGGAATCGCGCGCACGGTCGGCGAAATCGCGCAGCGCCCGGCGCGTCTCGGCTGCCGGCAGGTCATGGCGGGAATCGACGACTTCGAAACCGGCGGCCTTCAGCGTGGCCGCGATGGTGGCGCCGTCATTGACCGGATTGGTCAGCCGCGCCGCGTTTTGATAGGCCGAATTGCCGAGCACCAGCGCGACGCGCTTTTCGGCGAAAGCCGGCTGGCACACCAGCAGCAATGCTGCGGCGAGGAAAAACCGGCGCAATCTTGAATATCCAGGCGAATTCATCGCGACACCCTACAGCCATACTAGCACAGCTAAGCATCCCTACCAGAAGCCTGCCCCGGCCCTTGTGAGCCAGATCACGCTGCGGATGCCGACCGGCACCGGCGGCCGAGGCGAGGACAAGTGACGGAACTGCTTGTCATTAGTGCCGCCAGATCGCTATCGGTTCGCCCTTTGCCAATCACGTTTTTCCGTCCAATATCGACCCACAAGCAAGTACAAACGGAGCAGGCGATGCGCGGCGTGGTGTTTGCCGGGCGAACGCGAACTGGAACCGATGCAGTTCCCCGATCCTGCGCGGATGCTCACGATGTCGTTATCGAGATGGAAACGTCCGGCATATGCGGTGGTGACCTGCATCAATACCGCCGTCATTCCGGGGCGCGCGCAGAGCGCGCGAACCCGGAATCTCATAATTTCTGGATTCCGGGTCTGCGCTGCGCGCATCCCGGAATGACTATAATCAGCAAAGGGAGCACCCACCGTGAGTCATGACCGTTCCAGCGTCGAAGCCGTGGTCCAGCAGTATTTCGACGGTCTCTACGAAGGCAGCGCCGACAAGCTTGGCGCGATCTTCCACCCTTCCGCCGACCTGCGCTGGCTGGAAAAGGGCGAGTTGCAGGTCCTTACCGTGCCCGACTGGCTCGATCGCGTGCGCAAACGGCCGTCGGCGAAGGCAGAAGGCAAGCCGCGCGAGGATTTCATCGTGACCATCGACCGCTCCGACGATTCGACCGCCTTCATCAAGGTGCGCTGCCAGTTGCCGCCGCGCTATTTCACCGACTATCTGGTGGCGATGAAGCTCAACGACGGCTGGCAGATCGTCTCGAAATCCTATCGCTACGATCTGCGCGATTAGAGCCGCTCAGGCACGCACATTCGCCTCGGCCGGCTTTCCGCTGCCGCGCGAGCGCCGGAGAAGCAGGATGAGGATCTGTTATTGCTTCGGATAGCACATAGAGATGCGAGACTGCCCCGGATTTCGCTGGCGCTCCATCCGGGCTACGGGTGCTTTACTCCGCCGCCGTCTCCGCGGGCGCCTTCGCGCCCGCGCCGTAGCGCTGGTCGATATAGTCGATCACCAGCGCCTTGAAGTCGGCGGCGATGGTGGGGCCGCGCAAGGTGCGGAATTTCTTGCCGTCGACGAACACGGGTGCGGCCGGCGCCTCGCCGGTGCCGGGCAAGGAGATGCCGATATTGGCGTGCTTGGATTCGCCGGGGCCGTTGACGATGCAGCCCATGACCGCGACGTTGAGCGTCTCGACGCCGGGATATTGCGTCTTCCAGCCCGGCATTTCCTCGCGGATGAAATCCTGGATCGAGCGCGCCAGTTCCTGGAACGTGGTCGAGGTGGTGCGGCCGCAGCCGGGACACGCCGCGACCAGCGGCACGAAGGTGCGGAAACCCATGGTCTGCAGCAGTTCCTGCGCGACCTGGACTTCCAGCGTGCGATCGCCGCCGGGCTCGGGCGTCAGCGAAATCCGGATGGTGTCGCCGATGCCGTCCTGCAGGAGGATGCCGAGCGCCGCGGAGGAAGCCACGATACCCTTCGATCCCATGCCGGCCTCGGTGAGGCCGAGATGGATGGCGTAGTCCGAGCGCGAGGCCAGCGTCTGGTAGACCGCGATCAGATCCTGCACGGCGGAAACCTTCGCCGACAGGATCATCTTGTTCTTGGGCATGCCGAGCTCTTGCGCCCGCGCCGCCGACAGCAGCGCCGACTGTACCATGGCCTCGCGGGTGACCGCGCGGACGTCCCTAGGTGCTGCGATCAGCGCGTTTTCGTCCATCAGCTTGGTCAGCAGCTCCTGATCGAGCGAGCCCCAATTGGCGCCGATCCGCACCGGCTTGTCGTTCTTGTTGGCGATCTCGATGATGTCGGCAAACTGCGTGTCGCGCTTGTTCTTGAAGCCGACATTGCCGGGATTGATGCGGTATTTGTCGAGCGCCTCGGCGCAGGCCGGATGTTCGGCGAGCAGCTTGTGGCCGATGTAATGGAAATCGCCGATCAGCGGCGTGGTGATGCCGCGCTTGCGCAAGCCGTCGCGGATATGCGGCACGGCGGCAGCGGCCTCTTCACGGTCGACCGTGATGCGCACCAGTTCCGAACCGGCGCGCGACAATGCCGCCACCTGCGCGATGGTGCCATCGACATCGGCGGTGTCGGTGTTGGTCATCGACTGCACCACGATCGGCGCGCCCCCGCCGACGGCGACATTGCCGACCATGACCTGGGTGGTTTCGTGCCGGGCCCTGGGGCCGGCGACGTCGCTCGGAAGCTGTTTTTCGGGCTTGTTCATGGCGTCTCGAATATCAGGTTTTGGTGACATTCACCAAGGGGGCCGAAAAAGGGGCAGCGGCAGGTGCCGGCGCCTCATCTCAGGCGGAATTTTTCTCTTTTTGGTTCAATGGCTTATTCCGGCCATAGGGGCGAAAAGCAAGGCCCGGAGGCCGCGCCGTCGCGACCGGTATATCGGGCCGGAATCCGGGGATTAAAGGGCAAAGCCCGGATCTCCTTGTTTGAGCATGATCGCCGGGCAAACGCTTCGCGTTTGTCCCGGGGGTCAAGCCCGGCGCTGACGAACTTTCAGTGTCCCAGCCATCACCCCGTCACACATTGGGATCCGGCGCGATTTCCGCCCGTGCGGCTTCCGGCCTGTTCACCAGATAAAGCCCGGCGATCACCAGCAGCGCGGCGGCGCCGAAGGCCAGTGTCAGGGTGTCGTGCATGATGAAATAGCTGGCGACCACCCCGAACAAGGGCGTGATGAAGGTGAACGCCGACAGCTTGCTGGCGGAATAGGTTTTGACCAGCGCGAACCACAGCAGGAACGTCAGTCCGACCACCCAGACCGACTGATAGACCATCAGCGAGAGCGCCAGCGGGCCGGGCATCCGGGTGATGGTTTCCCCTGATATCCATGCCGCAAGCGAGAGAATCGGGATCGAAAGCGCCACCTGATATCCCAAGCCCTTTTCGGCGGGAGCCCTGAGCAATGCGGTTGTCTTCACGATCAGCGTGGTGGCCGCCCACAATGCGCCACCGGCGACGATCAGGAGATCGCCGAGCAGCACGCCGGCATCGACATTGGCCTGGGGCACGCCGATCGCGAGCGCGACGCCGGCGAAACTCAATGCCAGACCGCCCCATTGCGAAGCGCGCAGCCGCTCGCCGAGAAACACATAGGAGCCGAGCGCCACGAAAAACGGCGCGGTATAAAGAAACACCACGGCGCGCGACGCCGACGTCAGCAACAGCCCGCGATAGATCAGCACGAATTCGATCCCGAAGATGATGCCCGCGGACAAGCCCGGCCAGAGCGTGCCGTCGCGTTCGAACATCTTCACGCCGCGCAGGCGCGCAATCAGAAACAGCACCGGCAACGCGCCCAGGGAGCGGATCAGCGCCTGCAGCATCGGCGGAATGTCCGGCAACGCCAGCTTGACCGCGATCTGGTTGAAACCCCAGCTCAGGCACAGCATCAGCATCAGCGCCACGGCGCCCGGACTGAGCGGACGCCCGGCCGATGGGTTCACTTGCTTGGACGACATGTATCCTCGTGACCGGCTTTGGCGCCGTGTTGATTATTTATTTCTGGCAGTGAGCGCAGGTGCCTGTTATTTCGACGACGGATAGCTTTGGCGCAAAGCCGGACGCGCGCGCCGCGGCGTTGAGGCTTTGCGCCACCGGCGCGGCCGGAATTTCGCCGACCGAACCGCAGGCGTCGCAGATCAGGAACGCCACCATCGCCGCGGTGTCATGGTCGTGGGCGCAGGCGAGATAGGCGTTGCGGCTTTCGATGCGGTGGACGAGACCGTTCTCCATCAGGAAATCGAGCGCGCGGTACACCGTGATCGGCGCCGGCCGCGGCATCGATTTGGCGAGTTCGTCGATCACCTCATAGGCGCCGAGCGGCCGGTGGCTCGACAGCAGCGCCTGCAGCACCTGGCGGCGGATCGGCGTGAATTTCTGCGCCCTCAGCTGGCAGACCCGTTCGGCATGGTCGATCGCCTCCGCGGCGCAGCGGTCGTGATCGTGATCGGGCGAGGGAAAGGTCGGCTTGAGGGCTGTCATGGGGACGACCGTTTAACGCGGTTGCTCGATTTCGCCTATCGTTTCAGCGTCGTGCGGGCGGATTGCGCCGCAACATCGTCTAGCACTTCGGCCCCGGTTTCGAAATCCCCGCCCGAGCCATGTGCCGCCGGCGGGGCAGCCTTCCTGCCATCAGCCATGTCATTTTGACTTGTTAACTTGAAATACCCCATTCATAAGCTAGCTTATTATATCGCTAGCTTATGGAGATACCGCCGATGCCCCACGGTTCCGTGGATATGAACTTCCTGTTCACGCTCGGCGAAGTGCAGCGAATGGTGCGCGCCTATGCCGACAAGCAGGCGGCGCGCTACGGCATCACCCGCGCGCAATGGGCGGTGCTGGCCAAGGTCGAGCGCACCGAGGGGCTGAAGCAGTCGGAACTCGCCGAACAGATGGAAATGCAGCCGATCACGCTGACGCGGCTGATCGACAAGCTCTGCGACAACGGCTGGATCGAACGCCGCGGCGACGAGACCGACCGCCGCGTCAACCGCCTCTATCTGCGCAAGGCGGCGCGTCCGCTGCTCGGCAAGCTCGCCGGGCTGCGCTCCGAACTGACGGCGACCGCGCTCGAAGGCATCAATCCGGCCGATGCCCACCGCCTGCTCGCGCAGCTCGAGACCATCAAGGAAAACGTGCGCAACGCGATCCAGAATCCGGCCAGTGAACCGCCGGGGAAGGAGCAGCGCTATGGCTGATCCGGTCCTCAAATTCCCGCCCGAACAGAAGGGCGCGCCGCCCGCGAAACCCCGGATCAAAATCGCCGCGGAGCCGCGCCGCCGCCTGATGGCCGGGATGCGGCGTTACCGCCGCGTGCTGCTGCTCGTGGTCGTGCCGCTGGTGGCGCTGGTCGCCGGGATCACCTTCTATCTCAACGGCGGCCGCTACGTCACCACCGACGACGCCTATGTCGGCGCGCAGAAGGTACTGATCACGCCCGACGTTGCCGGCAAGATCGTCAGCGTCGCGGTGAAGGAGGGCCAGCAGGTCTCGACCGGCGACGTCATGTTCCAGATCGATCCGGTGCCGTTCCGGCTGGCGCTGGCGCAGGCGCGCGCCAAGCTCGACGACGCCAAGACCAGCCACGACAACCTGGTCGCCAATGTGAAGCTCTATTCGCAGACCATCGAACTGGTGAACGCCGGCATCGCCCTCAAGCAGAAGGACGTCGAGCGCAAGCATTCGCTGGTCAAGAGCAATGCCGGATCGCAGCTCGATCTCGACAACAGCGCCACCGCATTGGTCACCGCACAGGCCCAGCGCCAGATCGTCACGCAGCAGCGGTCGAACGCCCTCAACCAGCTGCTCGGCGACCCCGAGCTGCCGCTCGAGCAGTTTCCGGCCTGGATGCAGGCCAGGGCCGTGCTCGACGACGCCCAGCGCAACCTCGATTTGACCACGGTGCGGGCGCCGATGAACGGCATCGCGACGCAGGTCGAGCAGATCCAGCTCGGCCGCTTCGTCATCGCCGGCACGCCGGTGTTCTCCGTGATCGATACGGCGAACCCGTGGGTCGACGCCAATCCGAAGGAATCGGACTTCACCCATGTCGCGGTCGGCCAGTCCGTCACCCTCGAGGTCGACGCCTTCCCCAACCACGTCTTCAAGGGCACGGTCGGCTCGCTCTCACCCGGCACCGGCGCGCAATTCGCGATCCTGCCGCCGCAGAACGCCAGCGGCAACTTCGTCAAGGTGGTGCAGCGCGTGCCGGTGCGGATCTATTTCGACTCCAATGACAAATTTGTCCGCAGGCTGAAGGCCGGCATGAGCGTCTACGCCACCATCGACACCCAGCATCGCCGGTCGCTCGCGGCATTGTTCGGCTTCGCGCCGGCAGCGGCGTCGAAGGAGGACTGACCGGTCATGCCGACCTCCGCCGCAGCCCCCGTCGCCGTGCCCGGCCTGCGCCGGACCATGGTGACGATCTGCGCGATGACGGCGACCATCATGCAGGCGCTGGACACCACCATCGCCAACGTCGCGCTGCCCTACATGCAGGGCAGCCTGTCGACGTCGCAGGACCAGATCAACTGGGTGCTGACCTCCTATATCGTGGCGGCGGCGATCATGACCGCGCCGGTGGGCTGGATCGCCAATCGCTTCGGCCGCAAGCGCGTTTTCATCATCTGCTCCGGCGGCTTCACGATCGCGTCGGTGCTGTGCGGCGCCGCCCAGGACATCAACCAGATGGTGCTGTTCCGGCTGCTGCAGGGCGTGTTCGGCGCCGCGCTGGTGCCGCTGTCGCAGGCGGTGATGCTCGACTCCTACGCGCTGCACGAGCGCGCCAAGGCGATGGCGATCTGGGGCATGGGCGTGATGATGGGCCCGATCATGGGACCCTCATTGGGAGCGTGGCTGACCGAAACCTATTCCTGGCACTGGGTGTTCCTCGTCAACCTGCCGTTCGGCATCTTCACCGTGATCGGCCTCTTGGTATTCATGGACGAGACCCGAAAGGATCGCGAGCTGCGCTTCGACTGGTTCGGATTCACCGCACTCGCGGTCGGAATCGGGTCCCTGCAGATCGCGCTCGACCGCGGCGAACAACTGGGCTGGACCGAATCCAACGAGATCATCGCCGAGTTCATCCTCTCGGCCGTCGGATTCTACTATTTTTTCGCCCATTCGCTGACGACCGCAAGGCCGTTCATCCAGTTCGCGCTGTTCAGGGACAAGAATTTCGTCGGCGGCTGCGTGTTCATGGCGGTCATGGGGCTGGTGCTGTTCTCGACCATGGCGCTGGCGTCGCCATTCCTGCAGAACGTGATCGGCTACCCGATCATCACCGCCGGACTGTTGCTGGCGAGCCGCGGCTTCGGCACCTTCGTCGCCATGATGCTGGTCGGCCGGATGATGCGCTATATCGAGGCGCGCACGCTGATCATCGCCGGCCTCAGCACTACCTGCCTGTCGCTGTTCTGGATGACTGGCTGGACCGATCAGACCGGCGTCAACGAGATCCTGGTAATCAGCATCTTCCAGGGCTTCGGCTTCGGTCTGGTGTTCGTTCCGCTCTCCACGGTGGCGTTCCTGACGCTGCCCAATCATCTGCGCACCGACGGCACCGCGATGCTGACCCTGCTGCGAAACGTCGGGAGCTCGATCGGCATTTCCATCGTCATCTCACAACTGACCGAAGGATCGCGGCGGACCTACGCGTTGCTGTCGCAGCACGTCAATCCGTTCAACCATGCGATGCAGATGCCGGACGTGCGGGCCATGATCGACATGGGCACCGACAAGGGCCGCGCCATGATGGACGCCATGCTCAAGCTGCAGGCGCAGATCATCTCCTTTTCCCATGACTACCAGATGGTGATGATCTTCACGCTGTGCGCGATCCCGCTGACGATCATGATCGGATCGAGCAAGGCCACGCTGCGCAAGCAGTCGGTGGCGCCGGAACCTGCCGTCATCGAGTAGACTTCATCGCTTCGGCTCGAACCGCATCGACTTGACGATGCGGTCCCTGACCGGGCCGGCGAGATCGACCTTGACGGCCCAGTCGCCGTGCATCTCGAGGTCGATGCGGGCGCGGTAGGTCCCCGGCTCGCTGCCGGGGATGGCCTTGACGGGTTTCACATTGTGGGCCATCGGCATCGACGGCATATCGGCCCCAACCGTGACATCGACGCCGCCCAACGCCGCTCCGCTTCGCGAGTCCGACAGCTTGATGGTGCAGTCATATTGCAGCGGCTTCGATGCGGCGGAGCAACTCACCTCGGCCCTGGCTTTCACGTCGGCCGCCAGTCCAGTTCCGAACCAAACCATCACGATGAGGATCGACAGCAGCAAGTCCCGTGCGGCGATCATGGCGACTCCTTTCCGAGAATAGTGGCGGCGGCGGGCGCCGGCGGTGGCCGACGGCTGACCATACGCCGGATCAGGTGCACCAGCCGTTCGTCGAGCAGCCCGCGCGGGCGGACGATGAGGAGCACGGCAACGAGACCGCCAAAGACGATCATGCGATAGCCGGCAAACCAGCGCGTCGACTCCAGCAGGCCGATGTCGATGACAACGCCGAGCAGCGGCCCGAACGCGGTGCCGAGGCCGCCGATCAAGCCATATGCCAGGCTGTGAACTCCGAGCATCACGTCGAAGATGGCGGGCTCGACATAGGTCGTGAGATGCGCATAGAGCCCGCCGCCGAGACCCGCGATGGCGCCGGCAAGGCAAGCCGCCACCAGCTTGACGCGGATCACCGGGACGCCATGCATGGCGGCAAGCAGATCGTCCTCCCCGATCATGCGAAAGGCGGTGCCGAGCCGCGATCGCTCGAGAAGAAGAAATCCGAACAGCGTCGCGCCGAGCAAACCGTAGACGATCAGCATGAACTGCATCGCGCTCACATCGTTCTCGAAGATGTAGCGGATGTTGCGGAAGCCCTCGGTGCCGTTCGGCCCCACCGCTTCGCCGTCACGCACGACCTGATAGCGGAACAGCTCGAACAGGATCCTCACGGCCTCCGCAAATGCCAGCGTGGCGATGGCGAATTGCAGCCCGTGCAGCCTCAGCGTCGGCAGCCCGACGAACAAGGCGGCGGCGGCACCCGCTGCTGCGCCCGCGCCGAGGCCGAGCCAGAACGGCAACTGCGCCATCGCCGTGACGATGCCGGCCGTGTAGGCGCCGATGGCGAAGAAGGCCTGCTGACCGAAGGAGATTTCCCCGGTCAGCAGCAGCAGATAGGCCGACAGCGCGACGAAGGAGATCACGCCGATATTGGAGAGGATGCCGATCAGGTGGTCGTCCATCGATCACCTCCGCGCCGGCCCATGCTGCCGTGGATCGCCGTGGTGCCGAGGATTCCGCCTGGACGCAACACCAGCAGGACGAACAGCACGCCATAGGCGGCGAGATCGCGAACCTGCGGCCCGAACAGACCCTGGCTGTGAACCTCGATCACTCCGAGAACGAGGCCGCCGACAATCGCCCCGGGGATCGAGCCGAGCCCGCCGATCATCATGGCGATCAGCCCCTTCAGCGTCGCCCACATCCCGAGCATCGCCGTGACCTGCTGATTGGCCGACAGTACGAGGAAGCCGGCGACGCCGCCGATCGCCGACGCCAGCATAAAGGCCTTGAGCATCGTGCGCTGGACATCGATCCCGGAAAGACTTGCCGCGACGCTGTTTTCGACGATCGCGCGCAGCCCGAGCCCGAACCGGGTGCGATAGAGCAGCAGATTGAGGGCAGCCATGATCGCCAGCATCGCGGCGAGCATGATGAGGTAGTCGGGACGCACGGTGAACGGCCCCAGCGACAGCAGTTCGCCGCCGGTCAGCGACGGAAACGGATAGCTGTGACGCGGCAACATCAGGAGGCTCGCCTGTTCGAGCTGCATCCAGATTGCAAAACTCGAAACCATCGAGGCAACGCCGGCGCCGAGCCCGAGCGGCGCAAAACAAAGCCGCTCGACATAGACGCCGGCCATCACCGAGCCCGCGACCGCGACCATCGCCACGACGTAGGTCGGCGCACCGAACTGAATGTAGAGGAGCGTGCCGAGATAGGCGCCGACCATGATCGAGGGGCCATAGCTCAGATTGAGCCGGCGCATGACGCCGAAGATCAACGCAAAGCCGAGCGCGAGAAGCCCGTACGAGGAACCGACCATCAGACCGTCGAGCGTGGTCTGGATGAAGGGGATCATGGGCGCGCCAATCCGGTCAGCCGGCCGAGCGACGCGTGCCGAGATAGGCACGCTTGATGACTTCGTCCTCCGCCAGTTCGCCGGGATTTCCGGAGAACGTCACGCAACCCTGCTCCATCAGATAGAAGTGGTGCGCGACCTGCAGCGCCAGATGGGCGTTTTGCTCGACCAGGAAGATCGTCACGCCCTCGCGGTTCAGTTCGGCGATGATGCCGAAGATTTCCTTGACGACGATGGGAGCGAGGCCGAGCGACGGCTCATCCATCAGCAGAAGCCTTGGGCGCGACATCAGCGCGCGCGCCACCGCCAGCATCTGCTGCTCGCCGCCGGACAGCGTTCCGGCAAGCTGCTCACGGCGCTCCTTCAGGCGCGGAAAGCGCGCATACATCCGCTCGACATCGGCGGCGACCTCGCCGGAATCGCTGCGCTGGTAGGCGCCCGCCAAGAGGTTCTCGCGCACACTCATCTGGGGGAACACCAGCCGGTTCTCGGGGACCAGTGCTACGCCGCTGCCGACGATGCGGGCCGGCGAAAGGCCGACGAGTTCGCTCCCCTCGAGCTTGATCGAACCCCGGCGCGGTTTCAGGACTCCGGCGATCGTCAGCATCAGCGTCGTCTTGCCCGCACCGTTCGGCCCGAGCAGGCAGGTGATGCGGCCCTGGCTTGCGCCGAGCGAGACCCCTTTCAGCGCCTCGATCTTGCCGTAAGCCGTGACGACGTCGGCGATTTCGAGCATCGCCTCCATCACGCCGCCTCCGCCACGCCGAGATAGGCTTCCTGCACCAGCCGGTTGGCCTGCACTTCGTCCGGCGTGCCCTCGGCGATCTTCTGCCCGAAATTGAGAACCGCAATGCGATCCGTCACCGCCATCACCAGTTCCATGTGGTGCTCGATCAGCAGCACCGTCAGTCCATCCTGCTTCAGCTTGCGAATGCGGGCGTCGAGCTGGTCGATCTCCTCGGCGTTCATTCCGGCGGCCGGCTCGTCGAGCAGCAGCAAGGCCGGCTTGGCGACGATGGCGCGGGCGAGTTCGAGGCGGCGCTGTTCGCCGAACGCGAGATTGCCGGCCAGTTCGTCGCGCTTGCCCGACAGATCGGAAAATTCGAGGATCCGGTCGATTTCCTCGCGCGCGCGGCCGGGGCCGCCAAGCCACCGGCGCAGGAAGCCTTCGCTCCTATGTTCGATCGCGTTCTGCGCCACCCATAAATTCTGCCAGACGCTGAGTTGGCCGAACAGCCTGATGTTCTGGAATGTACGGGTAACCCCGCGCGCAACCCTCACATGCGAGGCAAGCCCGGTGATGTCTTCGTTGCGCAACAGAACCTGACCGGCCGTGACTGGAAACAGGCCGCAGACGAGATTGACGACCGTCGACTTGCCGGAGCCGTTCGGACCGATCAGGCCGAACACCTGCCCCGGCTGAACGTCGAGGTCGAGACCATCGACGGCGCGCACGCCGCCGAAATGCTTACTCAGCCCCTTGAGTTCGAGCATTGCCCGGCTCCCTGTTGCGAGTCCAGATGCGTTTGACGGCGGCGATCGTCGCCGCATCGATAAGTCCGCGCGGCCTGACATTCATGGCGAAGAGGATGAGGCCTCCGAACAGCAGGTTGCGCCAGTCGCCAAGGAAGCGCAGCCCCTCGACCAGAAAGCCCTGGACGAAGACGACCGCGATCAGGGTCCCGAACACGCTGGAGAGGCCGCCGAGGATCGGGTAGGCGATCGCGAACGTGGCGAGCGCCACGCCGAACTGGGCGTGCTCGATATGGGCGGTGTAATGGGCGAAGATTCCGCCGCCGAGACCGGCAATGAGGCCGCCGACCGTCATCGCCGCCACCTTGACTGCCGTCACATTGATTCCGGCGCTCTGGGCGGCGACCTCGTCCTCACCCACGGCGCGCAGCACGGCGCCGGCGCGCGAGCGATCCATCCACCACAACCCGCCCATCACCAGCGCGACAAACAGCCAGATGAAGATCAGAACGTCGAGCGTCGACCAGCCGTGCTCCGGGAAGAATCTGATCTGGCGGAAGCCCTCGCCGCCGGCCGGGCCTATCTTCACGTCGCCCTTCGCAACCTGATAGTCGAAGTTGAAGAAGAACAGCCGCACCGCTTCGCCGAACGCCAGCGTCGCGACCACCAGCATCAGGCCTTTGACGCGCAGTGCGGGGAAACCGACCGCGCAGGCGGTTGCGCCGGCGACCAACGAAGCGGCGATGATCGCAGGGACGATGTGCCAGCCGGCCAGCACCGTGAGCATCGCCCCGACATAGGCGCCGATGGCGAAGAAGCCGGCTTGCGCAAGGCTGACCTGTCCGGTCAGCAGAACGCAATAGGCGGAGAGCCCCAGCAATGTGTGGACGCCGACGATCTGGGCAAGCCCGAGATAAAAATCCATGCGGCCTCCTCAGTCCCGCCCGGCGGCGGGGGAGAAAATGCCGCCCGGCCGGAACACCAGAAACACAAACAGCAGCAGCATGACATAGAGGTCGCGTTCGGTGACGCCGCGGAAGTACTGAAACAGGTTCTCGAAGCCCCCGACCAGCAGGCCGGCGATGATGGCGCCTGGAATCGAACCCAGTCCGCCGATCACGGTGACGATCAGTCCCTTGGTGGTCAGCGGCAGCGACAGCAGCGGCGACAGCACGCCGATGGCGGCCCCGATCATGGCGCCGGCGATGCCGCCGACCACGCCGGTGATGACGAAGGTCAGACCGTTGATACGCGGGATCGAGATTCCGCACAACTGCGCCGCGACGGGCTGCTGCGCGACCGCCCGCGTCGCGATGCCGATCTTGGTGCGGTAGAGCAACGCCAGCAGCAGCAGCATCGACAGGCAACCCAGCGCGAACATGAACATCAGGTCGCCGCGCAGGGTGAAGGGACCGGCATCGATGATCACGTCGGAAAACAGCGCGGGATAGGGCACGGGAATGCCGACCGTCGCATGCACGATGATCTCGTCGATCAGCAGCAGCGCACCGACCGTCGACATCAGCGTGGCGAGCGGATTGGCCTGGGGGATGAAGCGGAAGCAGACGACATAGATCACGAAGCCGATGATGCCGCCGGAGAGGCCGGCCAGCAAGAAGATGAAGATCGCCGGCGCCTTGACGACCGACAGGACAATCAGGCTGGCGTATGCCGCACCGATCGACGCTGCGGCGTAGGACAGGTTGATCTTGTGCATCACGCCGAACACCAGCGTGAAACCGATCCCGAGCAGGGAATAGGTCGCGCCGAACAGCACGCCATCGGCGATGGACTGCAGCGTATCAATGAAGTGGAGGTAGGACATGCACTACGGATCCAGGCCGGTGAAGCGAGCCATTCGCGTCTGGAGCCGTATCGGTTCTGATTGAATCGGAACCGGGCTCCAGCCCTTTGTCTTGACGCGTTCTTCTTGACGCGAACCGGTACCCGCTTCGCTCGGAAACGCTCTAGCCACGGACCATCATGATCCCGCGACACATCGATAGCCCGTCGAGGCCGCAGGCGGGGCAAGCCGGACCAAGGCCGACTCGCCCCGCGTTGCAGCGGTCAGGATCCCGGCTTGTGCAGAACCTTCCAGGCGCTGTCCTTGGCGTGGACGAACAGGAACGGCTTGATCGCCTCCCGATCGGCCGTACGGCCGACCTTGCCGAGCAGGCCGTCGGTCTCCTTCAATGCCGCGAGCCCGGCACGCATCTTCTCGCGATCCGCGGCAACGGTGTCGGGCTTGCCCATGACCTTCTGGGATTCGATCACGTTCTTCAGGATGAAGCCGATCTCGTAGGCCGCAGCGCTGTGCAGATCGGCGCTGCCGCCGAACTTCGCAACCAGCTCGGCGGCCTTGACGGCTTCCGGGGTGACCGGCGCAAAGCTGGTCGGGATCACGATGCCTTCGGCCTGTACTCCGCAACCCTGCAGCGTTTCGATCGACGACGACGAGGTGAGGCCGATCAGCAGCTTCGGCTTGACGCCCTGGCGCTGCATTTCCTTGAGCACGCCGCATGTCGTGAACGGATGGGCTGAAATCGCCACCACGTCCGGGTTGGCGCGCTTCATCTCGCGCACCTGGGTCGAGAACGTCGTGTCGTTCAGGAGCCACTCGCCCTGCCCCAGCAACTGCAGCCCGCTGGCTTCAGCCTGCGCCTTGATGACGCCGAAGGTCGCGTTGGAATGCGCGAAATCCTTTTCCACGCCGCCGTAGATCGTCTTGAGGTCAGGGTACTGCGTCTTCACCCAGGCAAACAGCGACTTGTACATCTCGAACTCGCTCGGCACGTTGCGGAAGGCCCATTCCGAAATCTTGGCAAGGCCGCCCTTCGCCGCGACGTCGGCAATGATCGGGAACTGAAGTCCGGAGTCCGAGCTGTCGCCGACTTTCTTCTGCAGGATGCCGAACAGCGATTCGGCGACATTCGAGCAAGTCGGCCCGACGGCAATGATCGCTTCCGTGGAGGCGATGCGGCGCACGACGGAGATGCCTTCTTCGGCATTGCAGCGATCATCGTAGTATTCGAGGGCGATCTTGCCCTTGGCGCCGTCGCCGAGCGTAACGCCGCCGGCATTATTGATTTGCTCGAGCGCCGCCTTCAGCGCCGCTTCGCTGTTGATGCCAAAGACGCGCACGACACCCGACTTGGCACCGAACCCGGCTATCTTGACCGAACGCTCCTGAGCTACGGCAGGTGAAGTAACGACGAATCCGGCAATGGCGCCCAGAGTCGCAAATAGAGTCAGCGATTTCTTGATCATGACAATCTCCCTCCCGATCGGCGACCGCATCAATGGGCCGGCGATATCTGCAGTTATCCGGGACTTGGCGCCCGGTTGTAATGCGAGATTATCGTTGCATCGCAATACCATGATGGTTTCGCGAAACGATGTGATTGAGTGTCCGATACCGCTGTCCATACTGTCAAGCAAATTGGCCGGCCGGGCGACCGCCCACCATCGCCACGGGGCGCCCGTCAACTTCGCGCCATCTGGGTTCGCCGCAGCAAAGGCTCGACCTCGATGAACAGGGAGCGTCTTAGCCGGCAAGCGCCGGCTGCGGCGCATTCTCGAACAGATGCACGATGGCGTTGGCGTAATACTTCAACAGCATCAGTTCTTCCGGGTTGGCGCGATAGCTTCCGTCCTGCTCCAGAACAAGATGGCGCAGGGTCAGCATGCGCAACCCCACCGTGATCGCGTAATCGCGGTCGGCGCGCGGAATGTGGACATAGGTGCCGCGGCCTTCCAGTTCGCCGATCAGGCTCGACACCCTTTCCTTGATGTCGAGCAGGGAGAGCGGCCTTTCGCCGGCCTCCAGCATCGCGGCAGACACCAGCGACACCGGCAGCGCCGGAATCACGCGGCCGACCGCTTCCATCAGCTTGTTTCCCAGCTTCTCGATCTCGGCATGGCGCGGCTCGGGGGCCAGCAGACGAAAATCGATGTTCGCCTCAGCCGTGTGCTTTCGCAGCGAGACAGGCTCGCCGAAACTGACGCAGGTATAGCCGAAGCGATACCATTCACCGCGCAACGCCATCCAGACGTGATGGAAGAAGTGACGCGCGAAGACAGCTGCGTTGAATCCGAACACCGGCTTCTTCCCGGGCTCGGTATTGGCGGCGGAGGTCAGCATCCGATCCTCCAGCACGCGGTCGTAGTTGACCGCGACCGGGATGAACACCACGTCGCGCGGGCCGAGCGGATCGAAGCCTGCGACCATGTAGCTCAGAAGCCCGAATTTCGGCGGGCGCAACCTGCCATCGCGGCTCAGGCCGCCCTCCGGAAAGATCGCTTGGGTGACGCCCGCCGCGGTCGCCATGTGAACGTAGCGCGCGAGCACCTTGCGATAGAGCGGCTCGCGGGAATCCCGGCTGATGAAATAGGCCCCCATCGACCGGATCAGGCCGCGCAGCCCCCAGACCTGCGCCCATTCACCTACCGCGTAACTCAATGCCGACGACGTGGCAGCGACATAGGTCACCAGCACGTAGTCCATGTTGGAGCGATGATTGATGACGAAGATGACCGAGGACGCGGGATCCACCGCAGCGAGCGCATCGTCGTTGCGGTAGCCGATCCGGACGCGATAGAGCATCTTGGAGATGCCCCTGGCGATGCGCGTTCCCACGCGGAAGTAGGCATAGGCGCTGAACGAGGGAACGATTTCGCCGGCATAGCGCTTCACCTTCTCCATCGCGACTTCGCGCGGCACGCCGGCCTCCCTGGCGTACTCTTCGGCGGCGTGCAGCACTTCCGGATCGAACACCAGACGGTCGATCAGGACCTGGCGCTTGGTGAGCTTGAACGGCTGAATGTGAAGCCTGAGATGGGTATTGAGTTCTTCGATGGCGCGGTTGGCGCGGCGCCGCAGCGCCCAGCGCACGCTCGGCATCAGGATGCGGTCAACCACAGCCAGGACAGCCAGAACGGCCAGGATGACGACGGCCCACAGCGGCAGGGCAATTTGCGACCCCATGAGGCCTCCCATGTCGCCGCGTGTCACGGACCGTGGTCCGAGCCGCGGCGATCCCTCTTGATCGGCCAGGATACCATCCAGGCGTCGCTTGGCCGCAAGAGGCTTTTTGGGCGCCCGCTCCTAAATCGACGCTCCCGGGATGGTCCCGAGCCAATCCGTCGTTTACCAAATCCTCATTTCAGAGATGCGCACCCGGCACGAAGGCGTCGAACGCCGCCCACAGCCGTTCGCGATAGCCGTCCTGTTCCTGCAGAATTTCATGCCGGGCTCCCTCGATCACGCGATGCGATCCCGCAGGCAGGCGCGCGGCAAATCCCTTGATCGCTGCTCCCGATACGACGGTATCGCCACCCGCCGCCACCATCAGTATCGGCCGATCGATTTGCGACGGGTAATCCGCGGCGCGAAACGCGACGATCGTTTCAAACGCCGCATCCAGCCAAGCCACCGTCGGCGAACCAATTCCCACCGCTGGATCTTGCTCCAGAATCGAGGCGTTGCGGGCGTAGCGCTGGGGATCGGAGGTTAGCGGATTGCCGGCAAAGCCCGATGCCCGCATCATATCGACATTGCTGCCGGGAACGTAGCTCGCCCCGAAGCCGGCGAGGCGCAGCGCCCGCATCGGAATGCGCAACAGCAACGAGGAACGCGCGTAGGGCAAATCGATCAGCGGCGCGGCGAGAACCATGCGCTCGAACCACCGCCTGCCGGAATGCGCGACACGCAGCAGGACCGCGCCGCCCATCGAATGCGCCAGGGCGAAATAGGGCGGCGGGCAATCGGGAAGCACCACCCGCTGCATGAAGGTCTCGACGTCGAGCTCAAATTCCGAAAAGCTCTCGACATGTCCCTTGCGCGGATCGGGCAGTTGTCGCGACGAGTGCCCCTGTCCGCGCCAGTCCATGACAGCGACCGCAAAGCCGCGCCGGCGCAGGTCGCGCACCGTCTCGAAATATTTCTCGATGAACTCGCCGCGTCCGGGGAAGACGCAGACCGTTCCCTTGCCATTGGCCGGGGCATCCCAGCGCGCGAAGCGCAGCTCCACCCCGTCCGGCGTCCTGATCCTGCCGGTGACGGCATCGTCGGGACGTGGATTGCCGGGAGTGGAAACGAGCTTCATGGCGCAACCGGACAGGGGGAAACCGGCACGGATATCGACGCCTTTGATCCCTAGGGGACGTGAGCCATATCAGCTTCGTGCAGCTCCCTCCAGACCTGCACGATGGCACCGCCAACGGCGCCCGGTCTCAGCCCTGCGGCTCCAGCACCATCAGTCCCGACGCGGTGTTCGAGATCGGGATGTGATAATTGGCGTGTTGTTTGCGCACCTTTCCAGGCAGCGCGCCGCGCGCGACTACCCAGTTCAGGAGTTCGACGCCCTGGGTGCCCGACAGCTCGACCAGTTCGGTGGTCGAATACTGCGTCGCCCAAGCCGGGTTCGCGACCATGCTGTCCATGAATGCGAGGTCGAATTCCTTGTTGATGAAGCCGGCGCGCTCGCCATCGAGCTGGTGCGACAGGCCGCCGGTGCCCATCACGACTACCCGCTCGTCCCCCGGCCACGAGGCGATGGCGCGGCCGATCGCCTGGCCGAGCTTGTAACAGCGCGCCGCCGAGGGCAGCGGCCCCTGCACGGTGTTGACGCACACCGGTACGGTGCGGACCGGCCACTTCATGTCGGGCCAGCATAACGCCATCGGCAGGGTGAAGGCGTGATCGACCACCATCTCCTGGCAGGTCGTGAGGTCGAATTCCTCGGCCACCAATTGTTCGATCAGGTGCCATGACAGTTCCGGGTCGCCGCGGAACGGCGGCACCGTCGGAATCCCCCAGCCCTCGTCGGCGTTGCGGTATTCGCTCGCCGCGCCGACCGCGAAGGTCGGCATCTTGTCGAGGAAGAAGTTCAGTCCGTGGTCATTGTAGACCAGCACGACGACATCCGGCTTCACCCCGGCGAGCCATTCGCGCACCGGCGGGAAGCCGTCGAAGAAAGGTTTCCAGTAGGGATCGTTCTGCAAGCCCTTGGCGATGGCGCCGCCGATGGCCGGGACGTGCGAGGTGGTGATGGTGCCGACAATTCTGGCCATGGTCTATCCCCGTGCGGCCAGAAGCTTGGCCTTGAACTGATCCTTGGTCAGGCCGGTCTGCTGGGCGCCGATGTCCTGCATGTCGAGCCCGAAGATCCCGGCGAACTTGGCCAGATAGTAGGCGTTGCCGCCGGCTTCGATCAGCTGCAATACGTTGCGGTTGCGGATGGCTTCGCGCTGCTGCGGGTTCAGGCCGTATTTGGCGCAGTAGGCATCCTCGTCCTCGACGAAGGCGCGCCGGTTGGCGGCGTCATTGAACGAGTAGCACATCTTGTTCAGCGCATAGCCCTTGCGGGCCTGCTCGCCGTCGAAGATGGTGGTGCCGGGCACGGGTTGTCGCGGCTTGGAACTGGGCATGACCTCTCCCCTTTTGCGGCAATGCTATGTGGCCGCTGGCCGGCGCGAATTGTTCTGGATCAAATCGCGCCCGGCCGGACCGGGCCGTTAGAACGGCAGTCCCACATAGTTTTCGGCCAGCGACCGCTGGGCGGCCTCGGACGAGAACAGATAGGCGAGATCGGTTTCCTGCAGCTTGTCGTCGTAGGGGATATTGTCCGGAAAGCGATGCAGCAGCATGGTCATCCACCATGAAAACCGCTGCGCCTTCCAGATCCGCGCCAGTGCCTTCTTCGAATAGCCGTCGAGGCCGGCATCGTCGCCCTTTTTGTAGTGATCGACCATGGCGTGATAGAGGTAATAGATATCGGAAGCCGCGCTATTGAGCCCGCGCGCCCCGGTCGGCGGCACGATATGGGCGGCGTCGCCGGCGAGGAACAGGCGGCCATAGCGCATCGGCTCGGCCACGAAGCTGCGCAACGGCGCGATGCTCTTCTCGATCGACGGGCCGGTGATCATGCGGGCGGCGACCTCGCCCGGCAGACGGCGCTTGAGCTCGGCCCAGAACGCGTCGTCGGACCAGTCTTCGACCCGATCCGTCAGCGGCACCTGGATGTAATAACGGCTCAATACCTGCGAGCGCAGCGAGCACAGCGCGAAGCCGCGCTCGTGCTTGGCGTAGATCAGCTCGGGTGAAACCGGCTTGGTGCGCGACAGCACCCCTAACCAGCCGAACGGATAGACCCGTTCATATTCCCGCAGCACGTCCCTGGGGATCGACTTGCGGCTGACGCCGTGGAAGCCGTCGGCGCCGATCACATACTCGCAATCGATGCGGACGACCTTGTCGCCGTCGCGATAGGTGACATAGGGCGCATCCGAATTGAGGTCGTGAGGTGTCACGTCCTCGGCGTTGTGGATGACGTTGCCCTTCATCCGCTCGCGCGCCTCGTAGAGATCGCGGGTCAATTCGGTCTGGCCGTAGACCACGACCGAGCTGCCGCCGGAATATTTGAACAGGTCGACGTGATCCATCACGCCGTCATGGGCGATATGGAAGCCCTTGTGGATCTCGCCCTCGCGGTCCATGCGCTCGCCGCACTGGGCTTCGCGCATCAGCTTGGCGAAGCCGTGCTCCAGCACGCCGGCCCGGATGCGGGCCAATACATATTCGCGGCTGTATTTTTCCAGAACCACGGTTTCGATGCCCTGCAGATGCAGGAGCTGGGACAGCAGCAGCCCCGACGGCCCGCCGCCAATGATGCAAACCTGGACCTTCATTTCGAAATCCTCCCTTGATTTTGGACAAATCTACCGGATTCCTGGCCGCCCGGAATGGATATAGCCTTCATTGTCTTGTAGGATTCGAACATGAGCGCGACACCGGCGAGCCGCACCGTCCAGACCTACAATTTGTTCGGCGAGTCCGGCGACCTGCCCGACGTCGTGCATTGCGAAACCATCGCGGCACGCTCGGTGCTGCACGAATGGGAATTCGCACCCCACCGGCATCCGCGGCTGCATCAGATCCTGCTGATCGAACGCGGCGGCGGACAGGCCACGCTGGAAGGCCGGATCCATGCGCTGCGGCCGATGCGGGTCGTCAACGTGCCGGTCGGCGACGTCCACGGCTTCAGCTTCAAGCCGGGCACGCAGGGCTGGGTGTTGACGGTATCAGCGGAAATGCTGGACGAGGTGCTGACGCCATCGGAAGGCTTGCGGCGCGTTCTGGCGCATTCGACTGTGGTGCGCGGTACGCCCGAGATGCGCAGCGCGATGCAGCAGATCTTTTCCGAGTTCGCCGGGCGCCATTTCGCCAGGGCGCATCTGCTGCGAGCTTTGTCCGCAGCCCTGATCGGCCTGGTCGCGCGCGAGATGGCCGCCAATGGCAGGATGCCGGGCGGCATGGCGAAACCCGACCTGTTCCGGCGGTTCGAGACGCTGCTCGATCAACACTTCCTGCAGCACTGGACTGTGTCGGACTACGCGGCGGCGCTGTCGATCACGCCGACGCATCTGAGCCGCCTGACCCGTTCGGCGACCGGCCACGCCGCCTCGCATCTGATCCTCGACCGGGTGATCCGCGAGGCGCGGCGCAACCTCGTCTATACCAACCTGCCGGTCTCGACGATCGCCTACGCACTCGGCTTCAGCGACCCGGCCTATTTCAGCCGGCTGTTTTCAGGCGCAACCGGCCTGTCGCCGCGCAGCTTCCGCGACAAGGTGCACAGGGGCGATTAGGTGAGTCGATAGCGCGGCGGCAACGCAGCCAAGGGCCAGTACAACCGCGCGGATTTGGGAATCACCGCCGCAAAAGCCGCTATTGTAAAGGCGACATCGTGCGGCGGTTTGGGTATTGCTGTGACTACCAGCTATCTCTTGGTGTCCGTCGACGCTTCCGGATGGAATTTCTTCAGTTTCGTTCCTTTAGGATGTTGCACAGCCATACCCGCGATCTGGCAATTGTTATCGCCGTATGTCGCTCTACAAATCATGCAATCGGGATAATTCAAGCATATGTAGACAGTAATCGCATGGGCGGGCGTAGCAGTGAGCGCCAAAGAACCAAACGTGGCAATCGCGGCTGCACACGCGACCATTGTGATTTTGCGTAACATGATGTCTCCCATTGAGTGCGGAAACCGCACCCTACGCTCATAGCTGCAACAAAAGTGGGAAAAAGTTCACAGTCGTGCCGCGTTGCCAATATGCCGCGGCCGATAGCCGCTGAAATCGACTGACGGCTTCGCGATGCAGCGATTGTCCGGAGTTGGGAGTATACTGGTCTCTTCACCGACGGTCTCGATCAGAAAGTCCTCGGGCTTACGCCGACGTTCCCGTCTGATTCAATTCGCGTATTGGAGCGGGTATCAAGCGTCGGATTTCAACCCATTATGTGATTTCGAGCCTCTTCGTGGTCGATCTCGAGCAACATGGCGACGTCGTCGCCTGGCTCCATGACGGCGGCTGACAAGCACGCCATGCGGGGCATGGCGCTCCGTTTCAACCGGCGTCGAGCTGCTGCTCCAGGTCGTGCAGCACCTGATAGCACGGCAGCACCTGGGCGACGCTGGAGTTCGGCTCGCGGCCCTCGCGGATGGCGGCGAAGAATTCGCGGTCCTGCAGCTCGATCCCGTTCATCGACACGTCGACCTTGCTGACGTCGATCTTTTCTTCCTTGCCGTTGAACAGATCGTCGTAGCGCGCGATGTAGGTGCCGGTGTCGCCGATGTAGCGGAAGAAGGTGCCGAGCGGGCCGTCATTGTTGAACGAGAGGCTGAGCGTGCAGATCGCGCCGTTGGCCGCCTTGAGCTGGATCGACATGTCCATCGCGATTCCGAGCGACGGATGAATCGGCCCCTGCACCGCGTTGGCCTTCACGACCGGCGAGCGCGCCTGATAGGCGAACAGGTCGACCGTATGCGCGGCATGGTGCCACAGCAAATGATCGGTCCAGCTGCGCGGCTGGCCCAGCGCGTTCATGTTCGAGCGGCGGAAGAAGAAGGTCTGCACGTCCATCTGCTGGATGTTGAATTCGCCGGCGACGATCTTGTTGCGCACCCACTGGTGGCTGGGATTGAAGCGGCGGGTGTGGCCGCACATCGCCACCAGCCCGGTCTTCTTCTGCAGCTCGACGACGGCCTGCGCGTCGTGCAAGGAATCCGCGAGCGGAATCTCGACCTGCACATGCTTGCCGGCCTTCATGCAGGCGATCGATTGTTCGGCATGCATCTGGGTCGGCGTGCACAGGATTACCGCGTCGACTTCCCCAAGCGCGAGGCTGTCGGCGAGGTCGGTCGAGACATGCGCGATGCCGTATTTGGCAGCGACTTCCTTGGTCGGCTCGAGCCTGCGGCCGACCAGCGACACCACCTCGACGCCGTCGATATTCCTGATGCCGTCGAGGTGCTTGATGCCGAACGCGCCGGCGCCGGCGAGCGCCACTTTGATGGTCTTGGCCACGTCAGTTGTTCTCCAGGATCAGATGGCCCACCGCGGTGTTGCTGGCGGGCACATGGTAGAAACGGTGCCGGACGGTGGGTGGCTTGCCGCCATTGACGTCGCTCATGGCGCCGCGGGCGATCAGCCACATCACGAGCTCGATGCCCTCGCTGCCGGCCTCGCGGACGTAGTCGATATGCGGCATCGCGGAGAGCCCCTCGGGGTCGGCGATCAGGCGATCGAGGAAGGCGGTGTCGAACTCCTTGTTGATCAGCCCGGCGCGCGGCCCCTGCAGCTGATGGCTCATGCCGCCGGTGCCCCAGATCTGCACGTTGAGCGGCTCGTCGTAGGACTCGATCGCCTTGCGGATCGCCTTGCCGAGCATGTAGCAGCGCCGGCCCGATGGCACCGGGTACTGCACGACATTGACCGCGAACGGGATCACCGGGCATGGCCACGCCTGCGGCTGGCCGCACATCAGGCTCATCGGCACCGTGAGGCCGTGATCGACGTCCATCTTGTTGACGATGGTCAGGTCGAAATCGTCCTGGATCACCGATTGCGCGATGTGGCCTGCGAGTTTCGGATGACCGATCACCTTGGGCACCGGACGCGGGCCCCAGCCCTCGTCGGCCACCGCGAACTCGGGCGCCGTGCCGATCGCAAAGGTCGGGATGATATCGAGGCTGAACGCGTTGGCGTGATCGTTGTAGACCAGAAAGATCACGTCCGGCTTTTGATCCTTCAGCCACTGCTTGGAGAATTCGTAGCCCTTGAAGACCGGTTGCCAGTATGGCTCAGCGGTCTTGCCAAGGTCGAGCGCAGCCCCGACGGCCGGCACGTGCGAGGTGTAGACGCTGGCAGTGATACGGGCCATCACTTCTTCTCCCCAATGTAGCGATTGCCTTCGGCGGAGCGGCCGCCGCTGACCATCATGTTTCGGTATTCTTCCTCGCTCATGCCGGTCATGCTGCCGGCCATCTGCTGGAAGCTCTTGCCGTCGGTCGCGCCGATCTTGGCGAGGAAGTAGATGTTGCCGCCGAGCGCGATGCAGCGATTGAGGTCGCGCGCCAGCACCGCCTGCTTCTGCTCCTCGCTCATCGGCCATTCGTCGAGATAGGCGCGTTCATTGGCCTTGAAGCGGGCGCGGTTCTCCGCCTTCATCAGCGACATGCAGAACTGGTTCAGGTGATAGCCCTGGCGCGACATGTCGGCGTCGAAGATCGTGGTGCCGGGGACATCCTTGTAGGGTTTGTCGAGTGACATGGGATTAGCCTCCTCAGGAATGTTCGGGCCAGTACAGCCGCATCGGGTTGTCGACCAGCAGCTTGTGCTGCAGTTCGGGCGTGACCGCAATGTGCGGAATGAAATCGACCAGCAGGCCGTCGTCGGGCATGTGGTCCTTCAGGTTGGGATGCGGCCAGTCGGTGCCCCAGAGCACGCGATCGGGGAACGTCTCGACGATCCGCCGCGCGAACGGGATGACGTCGCGGTAGGCGTTCTGCTCGCCATTCAGCGCCGGCGGCCCCTTGACCGTCAGCCGCTCCGGACAGCTGACCTTGGACCAGACGTTGGGATGTTCCCGCATGAATTTCACGAACAGCTCGAATTCCGGACCGTCGACCGGCTTGCCGACGTCAGGCCGGCCCATGTGGTCGACGACGATGGTGGTCGGCAGCGCGGTGAAGAAATCCCACAATTCGGGCAGATCGACCGCCTCGAAATAGATCACGACATGCCAGCCCAGTTTCGCGATGCGGCCGGCAATCTCGATCAACTCCTCCTTCGGCGTGAAATCGACCAGGCGCTTGACGAAGTTGAAGCGCACGCCGCGCACGCCGGCGTCGTGCATCGCGCGAAGCTCGGCGTCGCCGATGCTGCGCTTGACGGTCGCGACGCCGCGCGCCTTGCCGCCGGAATGGGTCAGCGCGTCGACCATCGCGCGGTTGTCGGCACCGTGACAGGTGGCCTGCACCACGACGTTGCGCGCAAAGCCGAGATGGTCGCGCAGCGCATAGAGCTGCTGCTTGGAGGCGTCGCAGGGCGTGTATTTCCGCTCCGGCGCGAAGGGAAACTCGGCGCCGGGCCCGAACACATGGCAATGCGCGTCGACTGAGCCTGCCGGCACCTTGAACCGGGGTTTCGAGGGGCCGGCGTACCAGTCCAGCCAGCCAGGGGTCTTGGTAAATTGGGTCTTCTGCAATTCCATCGCGGTCTGTCTCATTCTTTTGACTTGAGCTTGCCGAGGATGCGGTCGGCCTCGGTGCGCCAGTCGGGGCTGCGCGCAAATTCCTTGGCGCCTTTCGGACCGAACAGGCCCTCGTCGGCGAGATCGGCGACCCAGGCCTGACGTTCGGCGGTACCCTGCGCCGACCACGGCGTCAGCCCGATCTCGCGGACGGTTTCCGCCACCTCGCGCACCTCTTCGGCGCGCCGCCGGCCGTGCTCGATGACGCGCTGGAAGAAGTAGGCGCCCTGCTTCTCCCAGTTGATGCTTGGGAAAGTCTCCGCCAGCGAGGCCAGCACCGCGTCCTCGACGCCGTAGGCGCGCGCAGTGGTGAAACTCTCGATCACCATGGCTTCCATGCCCTTGATCATGATGCTGCGGCACATCTTGACGGCAGAGGCAACGCCAAGCTGGTCGCTGGCGACCTTGGCGTCGAAGCCGAGTTCCACCAGCAACGGCGCAAGCTCGCGGGCGCCGGAGCCGCCGAGCAGCAACGGCACCTTGATGCGGTACGGCGGGACCGAAGTCATGACCGCGCCCTCGACATAGCGTCCGCCGGCGCCGTCGATCAGGGCCGCGGCGCGCCGCTTCGCACCCGGTGAGGCCGAGTTGAAGTCGAGGAACCAGGCGCCTTTCTTCACTGCCGGTGCGCAAGCCTGCGCCACCGGCACCGCCTGGCTCGCCGTGACCGCGGAAACGATGAAGTCGGCCTGCGCGGCGAGATCGGCATGCGACGACGCCAGCGCGACGCCGATGCCGGCGGCGTGATCCTGCAGCGGCTTGGCCCTGTTGTCGCCGAGCTTGATGTCATAGGCGCTGACCCGGACGCCGTCCTTGCGCAGATCTTCGGCCAGAATCCGGCCCACCTCGCCGTAGCCGACGAGGCCGACATGCCATTGGTTGGAAGCAACCGACATCGGCGATCAATCTATGTATCGGAGGCCGGCCTTCGCGAGCGGCTCCCGCATGTTGTACATGTCGAGGCCAAGCACGCCGGCCGCGAGCTTGGCGCGCTTGTCGCCTTCATTGGCCTCGCGCGCTTCGGCGGCATCCGCCGCCTGTTGGGCGATGGCGGCGGGAACCACGACCACGCCGTCCGGATCGGCGACGATCACGTCGCCCGGATTGACCTGCGCGCCGGCGCAGACCACCGGGATGTTCACCGAGCCCAGCGTTGCCTTCACCGTGCCCTTGGCGCTGATCGCCCTGGAGAACACCGGGAACTGCATTTCGGTCAGGTCCTTCACATCACGCACGCCGCCATCGATGATCAGGCCCTTGGCCCCGCGGGCGCGGAAGCTGGTCGCCAGCAGGTCGCCGAAGAAGCCGTCGGTGTTCTCGGCGGAGCAGGCGGCGACCACCACGTCGCCCGGCTGCAGCTGCTCGGCGACCACATGCATCATCCAGTTGTCGCCGGGATGCAGCAGCACGGTGACCGCGGTTCCGCAGGTGTGCGCGTCCGCATAGATCGGCCGCATATAGGGCTGCATCAGGCCGACGCGTCCCATCGCCTCGTGGATGGTGGCGACGCCGAAGCGCGACAGCTTCTCGACCGCCGCCTTGTCCGCGCGAACGATGTTGCGCTTGACGACGCCGAGATTGTTCAAGGGAACGCTCATGCTACTTGCCTTTCGCCTTCAACGCCGCGTCGAGGCGCGGAAACACCCGCCGCGCATTACCCTCGTAAACCTTCTGCTTGTCCTGCGCGCTGAGGATGGTCGAGGCCTCGATGTAGCGCTTGGTATCGTCGTAATTGAAGCCGGTTTCAGGGTCGATCCCCTTCACCGCGCCGATCATCTCGCTGGCGAACAGGATGTTGTCGACCGGGATTACCTTGGTCAGAAGGTCGATGCCGGGCTGGTGATAGACGCAGGTGTCGAAGAAGATGTTCTTCAGCAGGTGCTCCTTCAAGAGCGGCTTCTTCAGCTCCTGCGCCAGGCCGCGGAAACGGCCCCAGTGATAGGGCACCGCGCCGCCGCCATGCGGGATCAGGAACTTCAGCGTCGGAAAATTCCTGAACAGATCCGAGGTCAGGCACTGCATGAAGGCCGTGGTGTCGGCATTCAGATAATGCGCGCCGGTGGTGTGGAAGCAGGAGTTGCAGCTGGTGGAGACGTGGATCATGGCAGGGATGTCGAGTTCCACCATCTTCTCGTAGATCGGATACCAGTGCCGGTCCGACAGCGGCGGCGAGGTCCAGTGCCCGCCCGACGGATCGGGATTCAGATTGATGCCGACGAAGCCGTAGTCCCTGACGCATTTTTCCATCTCGGGAATGCACGTCTTCGGATCGACGCCCGGCGACTGCGGCAGCATCGCGGCGCCGATGAAACTGTCCGGAAACAGCCGGGCGACGCGCGCGCACAGCTCGTTGCAGATCGCCGCCCAGGTCGACGATACGTTGAAGTCGCCGATGTGGTGCGCCATGAAGCTGGCGCGCGGGCTGAAGATGGTGAGGTCGCTGCCGCGCTCCTGCATCTTCTTGAGCTGGTTGTTGACGATGCTCTCGCGCAGTTCGTCGTCGCTGATCCTGAGTTCGCTGGCCTTGGGCGCGGCCTTGGGATCGTTGATTTCGGCGATCTGGCGATTGCGCCAGTCCTCGAGCGCCTTCGGCGCGGTGGTGTAGTGGCCGTGTACGTCGATGATCATCGTTCTATCCTTGCCGCGCGCGACGGAGTTCGGGGGTTGCGCTGAAATCGCCGGCCCGACGGCCGGCCCAGACCGAAGCGGGCACCATCGCCTCGCCGCGCATCAACAGCCGCGCGGTGCGCAGCAGCGCGGCGCGGGTCACGTTTTGCGGGTTGGCGGGGTCGACCTCGATCTCGACGCTGAATTCGCCGGTCGGATGCTCGACCGAGATGGTCTTCACGTTCTGACCCGGCACGTCAGCGATGCCCTGCGTGGTCGAGCCGTCGAGCACGCAGGCGGTAGCCACCGTCACCGCCGCCAGCACGCCGATGGCGTCGTGGCAGACATGCGGGATGAAGCTGCGCGTGCTGATGGCGCCGCCGGCGCGCGGCGCCGCAATCAGCGTCATCTTCGGGTAATTCTTGGCTGTGACGTCGCCGAGTTTCATCGCGTGGCCGCAGGCGATCCGCAACCGCTCGATCCGCGCCTTCAACTCGGTATCGGCGTTCAACTGATCGACGCTCTCATAGCCGGTGCGGCCGACGTCGGCGGCCTTGAAGATCACCAGCGGCATGCCGTTGTCGATGCAGGTCACGGTGATGCCGTCGATGACGTCGCGGACATTGCCGGTCGGCAGCAGTCCCGGCGCGACCGAGCCGGCGGTATCGAGAAAGTTGATCGTAATCGGCGCAGAGGTGCCCGGCGCGCCGTCGATCCGGGCCACGCCTTCATATTCGACATGGCCGTTCGGCGTCTGCACGGTGATGTCGCATTGCATGTCGGTATTGAGCGTCAGCACGCGCAGGGTGGTGATGTCGCCTTGTGGCTTGACCAGGCCGGTCTCGAGCGCGAACGGCACCACCGCGGCGAGCATGTTGCCGCAATTGGGCGTGGTATCGACGGTGTCCTTGTCCGGCTGCAACTGCGCGAACAGGAAATCGAGATCGACGCCGGGCCGGGAACCCCTGGAGACGATGCCGACCTTGCTGGTCAAGGGATGCGCGCCGCCGAGCCCGTCGATCTGGCGCTTGTCGGGCGAACCCATCACCGCAAGCAGCACCTTGTCGCGGGTCGGGATGTCGGCGGGCAGGTCGGCGGCGTTGAAGAACGGACCTCGCGACGTGCCGCCGCGCATGAACAGGCAGGGAATGGCGGTTTGCATGGGACCCTCGCTCACTTACTGAATGGCAAGGCCGAGCCGACCGATCGGCGCGTTCGGCAACGCCGGCGCCGACATGGCGTCGACATGGCGGCGAATGTAGCACAGGTGAGAAATGTCCGTCTAAACATGCTGGCGTGCTCCCATTGTGCAATCCGGCTCGATGGACCGAGCATTTCCTGGCGCCGGCCGGGTCGGACTTTCCGCGGGCGCGGCGAGGCGGCCGTGACGGAAACGGGCTGTTCGCTGCCCTCACTGTGGCCAGCCGGCCGGCGCTTCGCCAGCGCCCGCTCCCTATAACAGCTATCGCAATCCGGCATGGCCTGCCGGCACGAGCGATGCGCAAAATGATCAGGCGGGAAGCTTCCGCACCAGCGCGGTCAAGAGCCGCATCGTGTGCTGGGTCAGCGGCGTGGGACGCCGGTGCGCCGAGATCGCCAGGCAAAGCACGCTGACGGGCGCCGGTTCGACCAGCCGGCGCACCGCCAATTCTCCCGCGCGCGGCGAAGCGGCAACGCCGCTGGCGGTGAGCACCGCGTGGCCATAGCCGGCGCAGACCAGTTCGATGATCGAGGGGACACTCGATACCTCCCAGGCAATGTCGAGCTTGATGCCGGCCAGGGCCGCCTGGGTCTCGAGCAGGCGGCGCATGGCGTGCACCCGCTCCGGAACGATCAGGGGGTAACGCGACAGCTCTTTCATCGGCAGCGGCGGCAATGCGGCCCGTTTCCGCTGGCCCTTGGCTGCACGACTCACCAGTCCAAGCGGCTCCTGAAGCAGCGGCGTGATCTCCAGCCCGGCCTGCGCCTCGGGGTTGTAGACCAGGCCGACATCGATGCGGCCGGTCGTCACCCATTCGACGATATGAGTCGACAGCCCTTCGACGACCGCCAGCCTGGCGGCGGGAAGCTCCTTCTTGAAGCGGTCAATCAGCGGAAGCGTGAGTTGACGGCCGATGCTCGGCGGCAGCCCGATGATTACCCGCCCGACCGGCTCGTCGCGGCTCGCCCCCAGATCCTCGCGCGCATGCGCCATCAGCTGCAGAACCGCCACGCTATGGTCGAACAGCCGCTTGCCCGCATCGGTCAACGCGACGCCCCGGCCGTTGCGCAGGAACAGTTGCTGGTGCAGCTCGGTCTCGAGGCTGCGCACCTGGCGGCTGAGCGCCGGCTGCGCGATGTCGAGCACCAGCGCCGCCTTGCTGAAGCTGCCCAGCTCGGCCACCTGCACGAAGTATTCGAGCTGCTTGAGGTTCATGGGTCCCTATTGCTTCTGAATCCCGGCCTTCTCGATCACCTTACGCCACTTCTCGATATCAGACTTCAGTCTGGCTGATATTTCTTCGGGTGTACTTGCCCTGGCCTCGATGCCGAGTTCGAGAAGCCGCCTCCTCACGTCCGGCTCGGCGAGTATTTCCTGCAAGGCCAGATTGAGGATCTTCACGATCTCCGGCGGCGTGCCGGCGGGCGCAAACAATGCGTTCCAGGAAACGACGTCGTAATCGGCGACGCCGGATTCCTGCACGGTCGCAATATCCGGCGCGCTTTCCGAACGTATCGGCCCGGTCGACGCCAGCGCCCGGATCTTCCCGTCGGCGAGATTGCCCTTCATCGCCGAGTAGCTGTCGATCATGAGGGCGAGGTTGCCCTGCATGGTGGACACCAGAACCTCGGGCGTTCCCCGATGGGGGATGATCACGAAATCGATGCCGGCCGCGGTCTTGAAGAGCTCCGCCGACAGATTCTGGGTGCTTCCGACATTGATGGTTCCGACATTGAGCGACCCGGGCTTCGCCTTTGCGGCCGCGATGAAGTCCGCCAGCGTCTTGAATGGCGAGTCCGCGTTGGCGGCAAAGACGAAATCGAAAAAGCCGAGACTCGAAACCGGAACGAAATCCTTCAGGGGATCGTAGGGCAACTTGCCGAACAGGGAGACGCTGATCGCGGTTCCGTTCGACAGCAATGCCAGGGTATGGCCATCGGGCGGAGAGGAAATCACCGTTCGAGCCGCGGCAATGCCGCCGGCGCCAGGCTGGTTCTCGACATAAAACCGGCCCCCAAGCTTGACGCCGAGCCGTTCTGCGATCACCCGCGCCGTGATATCGGCAACGCCGCCGGCAGCAAACGGCACGACGATCCGCACTGCCTTGCCCGGGTATTTGGTCTCGGCGCCGGCCTGACCTTGGGGAAGGACGAGCGCCAGCAGCACAAGCAAAGCGAGCGGCATCCGCGCAGAAATCCGGGAGACGCAATCGAGGAATATCATGGGCAGCCCGGATTCCCGTGGATGAACTCGTCGCAGTGTTACTTGATAGGCGGACGCGGAAGCACGGCCTCGCCTGTTTCCATCCTGTAGACGTACTCGAGAGAGTACCAGGGCGTGCCGGCATCGGCCTTCGTCGGATGGGGCTCTTCATGACGCACGAAATTGCCGATCAGCGCCTTGGTTACGCCGAACTGCACGTCGCTGTCGATGTGCGGGTCGGCGGGATCATAGACCTGGGAAATCAGAACCTTGAAACCCGGCTTGAAAATCAGCGCGTGGAGGTGCGCCGGCCGAAAGGGATGCCGGTTCTGCAGCTTCAACAAACGGCCGACGACGCCGTTGGCCGGAATCGGGTAACCCGTCATCATCACCGTGCGAAACCAGAAGCATCCGTCGGCGTTCGTCGTAAACTTGCCGCGGAGGTTCATCTCCGCCTGTTCGGGATCCTGGTTTTCGTAAAGACCGACCGGCGAGGCGTGCCACACGTCCACTTCGGCTTCAGCCACCGGACGGCCGGCAGGGTCCACCACGCGCCCGTTGACGAAGAGCGGCACACCCGGCGTATCGGACCGGACGATCGACCCGCCGTTCTCGACCCTGGGCGAATTCAGCCGCCAGAACGGCCCGAGCAGCGACTGCGCCGTCTCGCTATTGCCCTGATCGCCATTGTTCAGAAGGCAGACCAGCGACGAGACCCCGAGCGAACCGGCCATCAGCACGACTTCATTATGGGTGTCGGTCGTGAGCTTGCCCATCTCCGCCAGAATGGCGGTGGCTTCGCGGAATTCCGCCTCGGTCAGGCGGACGTCGCGGATAAAGCCATGCAGGTGCCTGACGAGGGACACCATGATTTCACGCAGCCGCGGGTCGGAAGTCCTCTCCATCACGGATGTTGCCGCAACCGTGACGGCCTGCTGACGCTCGATGATCATTCCGCACTCCCTGGACGACGGCGGCGCCGGCATTGCGAGCCAACGGGCCGACGCAAACCGCCGCCCGATGCCAGGCGTCTCGCAATGACGCTTTCGGTAGCCGCCGTCAGTTCAGCTTCTCGATCGCCATCGCGACGCCCTGGCCGACGCCGACGCACATCGTCGCCAGCGCGCGCTTGCCGCCGCGCTTTTCCATGCCGTGCACCGCGGTCATGGCGAGGCGCGCGCCGCTCATGCCGAGCGGATGGCCGAGCGCAATGGCGCCGCCATGCGGATTGACGAAATCGGCGTCGTCCTTGACGCCCAATTGCCGAAGACAGGCGATGCCCTGCGAAGCGAAGGCTTCATTGAGTTCGATCAGGTCGAAATCGCTGATCTTCAGCCCTAACCGCTCCATCAGCTTGCGGGTCGCCGGCACCGGGCCGATGCCCATGATGCGCGGCGGCACTGCGGCCGAGGCGAGGCCGAGAATGCGGGCCCGCGGCGTCAGCCCGTGCTTCTTCACCGCGGCTTCGGAAGCCAGGATCATCGCGGCGGCGCCGTCATTGACGCCGGAGGCATTGCCCGCCGTCACCGTGCCGGGATTGCGCACGATCGGCTTCAGTTTTGTCAAACCTTCGAGCGTGGTTTCGGGGCGCGGATGTTCGTCCTTGTCGATGCTGACCGGTCCGGCCTTGCCGCCGGGAACCACTACCGCCGTGATTTCCTCGGCGAAATAACTCGACGCGATCGCCGCACCCGCGCGCTGCTGCGAGCGGATCGCGAACGCGTCCTGGTCGGCGCGCGATACCTGGAACTCCTCGGCGACGTTCTCGCCGGTCTCCGGCATGGCGTCGACGCCGTATTGCGCTTTCAAGAGCGGATTGATGAAGCGCCAGCCGATGGTGGTGTCGAAGATTTCGGCGGAACGCGAAAACGCTTCCGATGCCTTGCCCATCACGAACGGCGCCCGCGTCATCGATTCGACGCCGCCGGCGATGGCGAAGTCGATCTCGCCGGCACGGATCGCGCGGCCGGCAGCGCCGACGGCATCGAGCCCCGAGGCGCAGAGCCGGTTGAGCGTGAGGCCGGGAACCGATTCCGGCAGCCCGGCCAGCAGCAGCGCCATCCGCGCCACGTTGCGGTTGTCTTCGCCGGCCTGATTGGCGCAGCCGAAATAGACCTCATCGACATCAGCCCAGTCGAGCCTGGGATGCCGCGCCATCAGGGCCTTGATCGGGGTCGCCGCCAGGTCGTCGGCGCGGACCTTGGCCAGCGAACCTCCGAAGCGGCCGATCGGGGTCCGTACGGCATCGCAAACAAACACATCGCGCATCTACTCTCTCCCTGAATGCCGCGTTTTCGGCGCTGATTGCCGGAATTGACGGCGAGTTTTAGGAGCGAGGCCGCGGCAGGTCAATTGACGGCTCTATCGCCCCTCTCCCGCTTGCGGGAGAGGGGCAGCGGAGAACGTGGAAAACGCGTAATGCAGGGCCAAACCGATAGGACCGCGGGCCAAAATTTTGTAGTTTCCGCACCCGATGACGATCCAGCAATCCATTCCCGTGCCACAAGACGCTCAGCCGCCTGCCGAGGCGGCGGCGCGCGTCACGCCGATGATGGAACAATATCTGGAAATCAAGGCCGCCCATCCCGGGCTGCTGTTGTTCTACCGGATGGGTGATTTCTACGAGCTGTTCTTCGAGGACGCCGAAATCGCCTCACGCACGCTCGGCATCGTGCTGACCAAACGCGGCAAGCACCAGGGCATGGATATCCCGATGTGCGGCGTGCCGGTGGAGCGTTCCGAGGACTATCTGCATCGGCTGATCGAGGCAGGACATCGCGTCGCGGTCTGCGAGCAGACCGAGGATCCGGCGGCGGCGCGGGCGCGCGGCAACAAGAGCGTGGTCCGCCGCGGCGTGGTGCGGCTGGTGACGCCGGGCACGCTGACCGAAGACACCCTGCTCGACGCCAAGGCCAACAACTACCTGCTGGCGATCGCACGCGCCCGCGGATCGGCGGGCGCCGACCGCATCGGGCTGGCCTGGATCGACATTTCGACCGCGGAATTCATCGTCACCGAATGTTCCACCGGCGAACTCGCGGCGACCCTGGCGCGCATCAATCCCAATGAGGCCATCGTCACCGATGCGCTCTATGGCGATCCGGAACTGGGGCCTGCTTTACGCGAACTGCCGGCGGTGACGCCGCTGACCCGCGACTTCTTCGACGGCGCCACCGCCGAGCGGCGGCTGTGCGACTATTTCGCGGTCGCCACCATGGACGGCCTTTCCGCGATGTCGCGGCTCGAAGCCACCGCTGCGGCCGCCGCGGTGACCTATATCGACCGCACCCAGGTCGGAAAGCGCCCGCCGCTGTCGCCGCCGTCGCGCGAGGCTGCCGGCACGACCATGGCGATTGATCCCGCCACCCGCGCCAATCTCGAACTGACGCGGACGCTTTCGGGCGAGCGGCGCGGATCGCTGCTGGACGCCATCGACTGCACCGTGACCGCGGCCGGATCGCGCCTGCTGGCGCAGAGGCTGGCGGCGCCGCTCACCGACAGCGCCGCGATTGCCCGGCGGCTCGATGCCATCGCCACCTTCGTCGCCGACAGCGCCGCGCGCGACGAACTCCGCGCCAGCTTGCGCGCGGCGCCCGACATGTCGCGCGCGCTGGCGCGGTTGTCGGTCGGACGCGGCGGCCCGCGCGATCTCGCCGGTTTGCGCGACGGTATTGTTGCGGCCGATGAGGCCTTGGCGCGGCTTGCACGGCTCGATAATCCGCCGCCGGAGATCGCCGGGATCATGGAGGCGCTGCGCCGCCCGTCGCGCGATCTGGCGCGCGAATTCGAGCGCGCGCTTTCGGAACAGCTGCCTCTGATCAAGCGCGACGGCGGCTTCGTGCGCGAAGGCTATGAGGCCGCACTCGACGAGGCCCGCAATCTGCGCGACGCTTCGCGCCTCGTGGTCGCCGCGATGCAGGCACGCTACGCCGACGATACCTCCATCAAGGGCCTGAAGATCCGCCACAACAACGTGCTCGGCTATTTCGTCGAGGTCACCGCGCAACACGGCGACAAGCTGATGGCGCCGCCCCTGAATGCGACCTTCATCCACCGCCAGACCCTGGCCGGACAGGTCCGCTTCACCACCTCGGAACTCGGCGAGATCGAAGCCAAGATCGCCAACGCCGGCGACCGCGCGCTCGGGCTGGAGCTGGAGATCTTCGAGCGGCTTTCGGCTGACGTGATGGCCGCCAGCGACGATTTGCGCGCCGCCGCGCACGCGTTTGCGCTGCTCGATGTCGCAACCGCGCTGGCCAAGCTCGCGGTCGACGACAACTACGTGCGGCCCGAGGTCGATGGCTCGCTCGGCTTTGCCATCGAAGGCGGCCGGCATCCGGTGGTCGAGCAGGCATTGAAGCGCGACGGCCAGCCGTTCATCGCCAACGCCTGCGATCTTTCCCCCGGACCGGCGCAAAAGTCCGGTCAGATCTGGCTGATCACCGGTCCCAACATGGCGGGTAAATCGACCTTCCTGCGCCAGAACGCGCTGATCGCTCTCTTGGCGCAGACCGGCAGCTTCGTGCCGGCGACGCGTGCGCGCATCGGCATCGTCGACCGGCTGTTCTCGCGGGTCGGTGCTGCCGACGATCTGGCGCGCGGCCGCTCCACCTTCATGGTGGAGATGGTGGAGACCGCCGTGATCCTCAATCAGGCCAGCGAGCGCTCGCTGGTGATCCTGGACGAGATCGGCCGCGGCACCGCGACCTTCGACGGGCTGTCGATCGCCTGGGCGGCGATCGAGCATCTGCATGAGGCCAACCGCTGCCGCGCGCTATTCGCGACGCATTATCACGAGCTGACCGCGCTCTCGGCCAAGCTGCCGCGGCTGTTCAACGCCACGGTGCGGGTCAAGGAATGGCAGGGCGACGTCGTGTTCCTGCACGAGGTGCTGCCGGGCTCGGCCGACCGCTCCTACGGCATCCAGGTGGCGAAGCTCGCTGGCCTCCCCGCGCCTGTGATCGCGCGCGCGAAGTCTGTGCTCGCAAAGCTCGAGGCGCAGGACCGCGGCCAGACCGCGCGCGCGCTCGCCGACGACCTGCCGCTGTTCGCGGTACCGTCCCGCGCCTCAGCCGAACCCGCGCCGCCGAGCGAGGCCGAACAACTGATCGAAGCCGTCAGGGCGCTGCATCCCGACGAAATGTCGCCGCGCGAGGCGCTGGAGGCGCTGTATGCGCTGAAGGCGAAACTGCCGAAGCAGTAACAGCCCTCATCCTGAGGAGCGCGCTCTTGCGCGCGTCTCGAAGGATGGATGCAGCGGGGCTCTCATGGTTCGAGACGCGCGCCGGACAGCGCAAGCGCTGCCGGGAAGATGCGCTCCTCACCATGAGGGTCTATTGGCGCACCAGCTTCCGCCGCCCCCACCACCACAAGCCGAGATTCCAGCCGATGCAGGTCGTCAGCGCCAGGCTGAGGGCGACCGTCGAGCCGAAGCGAAGTGCGGCGAGGTGCAGCACGGCAACCGCAATGCCAAATCCCATCAGGCCCCAGGCGCCGTTGGCGATGACAGCGGCGGTCGCCGGACCGCCGATGCGCGGATGCAGGATCAGCATCAGGCTGGTGAACACGATCGGGAACAGCGCGATGATGCCGCTGATCCTGGGGCCGACCCAGCCCGATGTCGTGACCACCGTCGCTACCAGCGTCGCGACCAGTCCGGCGCGCAACGGAACGTCGTACCAGCGCCGCGTGATCAGCGGCATTTTGACGTGGCGATAGCCCTGCAACAGCGGCACGCAGATCGCAAAGGTGACGGCATTGGCGATCAGTCCGGCGAGAAGCGTCCACTGGAACATGCGGATGACGGAGGCGAGCGCGATCCACACCGCGAGCGCAACCGCGCAGGAAACCAGCGCGCTCCGCCGCTGCGCCAGCACGACATAGGTCAGGCCGAGAAAGATCGTCGCGGCGTTGATCGGCAGGCTCGCCAGCGCGCCTTCGGCGATGAAATCAGCATCGTGGTCGAGCGCGAGAAAGACGTAGGATGGCCCCGCCGAAATCGGCAAGGTCGCGACCAGCGCGCCGATCACCGGCCCCGAACGTTCGGTGATGACGGACGCCGTGACCACGAACGCAGCCGTGATCGCCATGCGGAAGCCGAGCATAAGGATGAAAGCGAGATCGGGGGACATTTTCAAACCGTCGTCCCGGCCAAGCGAAGCGCGGGCCGGGATCCATAACCACAGCCGTTCGTATTGCACGAAAGCCGTCGAACAGCATTTCCTGGAATGAGAGAGCACGGAGTATGGGTCCCGGCGTTCGCCGGGACGACGATAGTTGGTTCGCTCACACTCTTTGCATCGACACCGAAACCTTCGGGCCGTTCTTGATGGTCTGATACACCACGCAATAGCGCTCGGTGAGTTTCAGGAGCAGATCGAGCTTGTCCTGCGGCGCTGATGTCTCGACCTCGAACTTCAGGCGAATCTCGGCAAAGCCGACCGGCGCCTCCTTGTCGACGCCGAGCGTGCCGCGGAAATCGAGATCGCCCTCGGCGGTGACGTCGCCCTTCCTGAGCGGCACCTCGATCGCGGTCGCCACCGATTTCAGCGTCACGCCGGCGCAGGCGACCAGGGCTTCGAGCAGCATGTCGCCGGAGCACAGTTCAAGTCCGGAGCCGCCGGTCGCCGGGTGCAGGCCGGCCACCGCCAGCGCGCGGCCGGTCTCGACCTTGCAGGCGATGCCCTCGTTTTCGATCGAGCCCCTCGCGGTCAGCCTGATCATCGCGGCCTTCGGATCGGATTTGTAACGCTCCTTGATCGGAGCCTGGGTGGCGCGGAGTTTGGCGGCGTCCATTTTTCTTCCCTCCCCGATATCATTGCCTGCTTGATGTACCGGGTCGGCGGGCGGATGTCACCATTCCCGCCGGCGGCACGATTTCCGCCAGCCTTGAAAATTCGTTTTGTTTCAATAAGTTAATTCGCGGCATGGCGCAAAGATGCATACACCCCGCGCCTGGTGGCGAGGGCGGCTTGGTCGAGAGCCGGAGCAAAGCAGCATGGACCTGCCGTTATCTCCTGGAATCTCCCGTGACAGCGCTGGCGTCGTCCGTTATCCGGTTAAGCCATGGACAGCGTTGTGACCCCGACCCCTTCTGTCGCCGACGACCGTTTCGATACCGCGAGGATCACGGCGGCGGTCGACGCGCTCGCCGCAAAGCATTCCGGCCGCGAGGACGTTTTCCGCACCAGTGTGGCGCAACTGCTGAAGGCCGAGATGGTCGAGGCGCGCGCGGTGGCACAGGCGGTGCTGCTGAAGGATCGTCACGGACGGCGCTGCGCCGAACGGCTGTGCTTCGTCCAGGACGAGATCATCCGCATCCTGTATTCCGCGGCTACCCGCCATCTCTATCGCTCACAGGTGCCCACCGGCGCCGAGCGCATGGCAGTCGTCGCCACCGGCGGCTATGGCCGCGGGCTGATGGCGCCGGAATCCGACATCGATCTGCTGTTCATCCTGCCCTACAAGCAGACCGCCTGGGGCGAGCAGGTCGCCGAGGCCATTCTGTATTGCCTGTGGGACATGGGATTGAAGGTCGGCCACGCCACCCGTTCGGTCGACGAATCGATCCGGCAGGCGCGCGGCGACATGACGATCCGCACCGCCATACTCGAGACCCGGTTCTTGACCGGGGACCAGCCGCTCTACGATGAACTGGTGGAGCGGTTCGACAAGGAAGTGGTGCAGGGCACCGCGGCCGAATTCGTCACCGCCAAGCTGGCCGAACGTGAGGAGCGGCACCGCCGCGCCGGCCAGTCGCGCTATCTGGTCGAGCCCAACGTCAAGGACGGCAAGGGCGGATTGCGCGACCTGCATACGCTGTTCTGGATCGCGAAATATGTCTACCGCGTGCGCGAGGTCAACGAACTGGTCGAACGCGGCGTGTTCGACGCCCAGGAATACCGCACCTTCCGCCGCTGCGCCGACTTTCTTTGGTCGGTACGCTGCAACATCCATTTCTTCTCGGGCCGCGCCGAGGAGCGGCTGTCGTTCGACATGCAGCGCGAAATCGCGATCCGCCTCGGCTATACCTCGCATCCCGGCATGCAGGATGTCGAACGCTTCATGAAGCACTACTTCCTGGTCGCCAAGGACGTCGGCGATCTCACCGCGATCCTGTGCGCCAAGCTGGAAGACCAGCAGGCCAAACCGGCGCCGGTGCTGAGCCGCGTGATGGCGCGCCTGCGGCCTTCCAACCACCGCCGGCGGGTGCCCGAGAGCGACGATTTCATCATCGACAACAACCGCATCAATCTCGCTGCGCCCGACGTCTTCAAGCACGACCCCGTCAACCTGATCCGGATCTTCCGGCTGGCGCAGAAGAACAATCTCGCCTTCCACCCGGATGCCATGCGCACGGTGACGCGGTCGCTGAAGCTCATCAACACGCCGCTGCGCGAAAATCCCGAAGCCAACCGGCTGTTCATGGAGATCCTGACGTCGAACGACGCGGAAATCGTGCTGCGGCGCATGAACGAGACCGGCGTACTCGGTCATTTCATCCGCGCCTTCGGCAAGATCGTGTCGATGATGCAGTTCAACATGTATCACCACTACACGGTCGACGAGCATCTGTTGCGCTGCGTCGGTTACCTGCAGGACATCGAGCGCGGCGGCAACGACGAGTTCACCGTCGCCAGCGACCTGATGCGCAAGATTCAACCCGAGCACCGCGCGGTGATCTACATCACCACGCTGCTGCACGACATCGCCAAGGGCCGTCCCGAGGATCATTCGAACGCCGGGGCCAAGGTGGCGCGGCGGCTGTGCCCGAGGCTCGGCTTCAGCGCCGCCGATACCGAACTGATCGCCTGGCTGATCGAGCAGCACCTGACGATGTCCACGGTGGCGCAGTCGCGCGACCTCTCCGACCGCAAGACCATCGAGAACTTCGCGGCCGTGGTGCAGTCGGTCGAACAGATGAAGCTGTTGACCATCCTGACCACCGCCGACATCCGGGGCGTCGGCCCCGGCGTCTGGAACGGCTGGAAGGCGCAGCTGTTGCGCACGCTGTATTATGAAACCGAGCCGGTGCTGACCGGCGGCTTCTCCGAGGTCAATCGCGCACAGCGTATAGAGATGGCGCAACGGGAGTTTCGCGCGGCCTTCACCGAATGGCCGGAGGAGGAACTCAACGCCTATATCGGGCGGCACTATCCCGCCTACTGGCTCAAGGTCGAACTGGCGCGCAAGATCCGCCATGCCCGCTTCCTGCGTGCCAGCGAACAAGCCGGTCACAAGCTGGCGATCAATGTCGGCTTCGACGAGGCGCGCGGCGTCACCGAACTGACCATTCTCGCCACCGACCATCCCTGGCTATTGTCGATCATCGCCGGCGCCTGCGCCTCGGCGGGCGCCAACATCGTCGACGCGCAGATCTACACCACCACCGACGGCCGCGCGCTCGACACCATCGCGATATCGAGGGAATACGACCGCGACGAGGACGAGGGCCGGCGCGCGACCCGGATCGGCGAGATGATCGAGGACGTACTCGAAGGCAAATTGCGCCTGCCCGAAGTGGTGGCGCGCCGCGCCGCCGGACGCAAGGTGCGCCCCTTCGTGGTCGAGCCGGAAGTCACCCTCAACAACCAGTGGTCGGACCGCTACACCGTGATCGAGGTGTCCGGCCTCGACCGGCCGGGCCTGTTGTATCAACTGACGACCGCGATTTCGAAGCTCAACCTCAACATCGCCTCGGCCCATGTCGCGACCTTCGGCGAACGCGCCCGCGACGTGTTCTACGTCACCGACCTGCTCGGCGCGCAGATCACCGCGCCGACGCGGCAGGCCGCGATCAAGAGCGCGCTGATCCACCTGCTCTCCAGCGAAGACGCGGTCGCCAAGCCCGCGGCGTAAGACGAATCCCCATCTACGGAGAGGCGCCGAGCACCACGCCTTCGTGCTCGAGCAGCCAGCGCTTGCGCTCGATGCCGCCGCCATATTTGACCAGCGCACCATTGGCTCCGATCAGACGATGACAGGGCACGACGACGCTGAGGGGATTGGCGCCGTTGGCGTGCCCGAGCGCGCGCACCGCCCTGGGCATGCCGAGTTTCGCCGCCAGCTCTCCGTAGCTCATGGTGGCGCCGGGCGGAATTTCGGGCAACGCGTTCCAGACCTTGCGCTGGAACGGGGTGCCGGCGACGCGCCAGTGGATTTCATTCAGACGAGCGAGGTCACCCTTGAAATAGCCTGCCAGCGCGGCCCTGGTCTCGGCAGGCGCCCGCGCCGCTTTCAGCACCACCGTCCCGTATTGCCGCCGCAGCAATGCCTTCATGCGCGGCTCGTGATCTTCCCAGTCGAGCGCGCGCAGAACCCCGTCGGCGTCGCTGACCAGCAACGCCGTTCCGATCGGCGTTCGCAACCGGTCGAGGCCGAAGATTTCGGGTGGCTTTGCGCGCATGGACTCCTCTCGCGGGTCTCGGGCGCCATCATTCCGGGCTGACGCAGCGATGGACCGTCGCATCTTTCATGACGAGCGTGTTAGCGTCCACCCGAAACCCGCGGTGGGTTGTTCGGGGGAGGCAACATGATCTTTATCGCCAATCTGCTGGTGGCGCTGGTCGCCGCGCTGCACGTCTATTTTCTGATCCTGGAGATGTTTCTCTGGCAGAAGCCGCTGGGCCTGAAGACGTTTCGGAATTCACCGGAGAAGGCGGCCGATTCCGCCGTGCTCGCCGCCAATCAGGGGCTGTACAACGGCTTCCTCGCCGCGGGACTTGCCTGGGGCCTGCTTCACGGCGCTCCGGCCTTCGCGTTCCAGATCAAGGTGTTCTTTCTGCTTTGCGTGATCGTGGCCGGCGCCTACGGCGCGGCTACCGTCAGCCGCCGGATCTTGTATGTGCAGGCGGCCCCCGCCGCGGTCGCATTGATCCTGCTCTGGCTGGCGTAAGTTCGTCCGCCTGCAGCCAGCATTGGCGATCGGCGGCCTTTCGGGGCCGCCGTTCGGTTTCTTGAGGTGTTACTTCGGAATTTCGCCGAAACTCTTTCCGACCGGCAGCACCGCGTGCCTGATCAGGCGCGAATCCTCGACCGCCGCCTGCCGGTGTTTCACCGCCTCCCGGTAGACCGGATCGCGAATCATCTCTGCGAAGGCGGCAACGCTGGGGTATTCGGCGATGAAGCAGTGGTCCCAGCGCTCGTCCGCCGGCCCGATCAGCATCAATTCGAACCGGCCCTGCCACACGATCCGGCCGCCCAGCCGTTCGAACACCGGCCCGCTTTCCCGGCCATAGGCCGCATAGGCTTCCGCGCCGGTGGCCTGGCGGCCGTCGGGATAGGCCGCCCGTTCCCGCAGCCGGACCAGGTTCAGCATGTGAATCGGACCCGGGCGATCATTGGCCCTGAACTGCGCAAATACTTCCTTGGTCGGATCGATATGGCCCATGCAGCTTCCCTTTTCGCTTGGCACTGGCCCACTTTTACCACGCGCCGCCGCACCTCCTAATCCCGCGTTAATCTTTGCGTAACCGGCCCTTAAATTCCGGCCGTTAGCGTGCGGCGGGACCGGTGCGAGCGGCGTTGGCGTATGGCGTGGGGACGAAAAAAGAGCGGCGGACGCAAGGAGCCGCAATTCGGGCTCGCCGCGGCGCTGTCTGAACTGCGCCTCAGCCCGCAGGATCGCGTCGCCCCCGACGACGACAAGCCGAAGAAGCCGTCTTCCAAACGCAAGGCCGCCGATGCCGGCGACGAGGCTCCGCGCGAGCGCAAGGCGCGGCCCGGCCGGGGCAGCGGCAAGCGCAAATCGAAGGCCCGTGCGCGCGGCGGCATCTCGCGCCTGTTCTACTGGGGGGCGGTGCTCGGCCTGTGGGCTTTCATCGCGGCGGTCGGCGTCGTCGTATGGGTCGGCGCACATCTGCCCGCGATCCAGTCGCTTGAAATTCCGAAGCGGCCGCCGACCATCCAGATTGTCGGCTTCGACGGCAGCGTGCTGGCGACGCGCGGCGAAATGGCCGGCACCAATGTCGCGCTGAAGGATCTGCCGCCCTATCTGCCGAAGGCCTTCATCGCCATCGAGGACCGCCGGTTCTATTCGCATTACGGCGTCGACCCGGTCGGCATCGCGCGCGCGGCGGTGGCGAACGTCATGCATCGCGGCGTCTCGCAGGGCGGCTCGACCTTGACCCAGCAGCTCGCCAAGAACCTGTTCCTGACGCAGGAACGCACGCTGCAGCGCAAATTGCAGGAGGTCGAACTCGCGCTCTGGCTGGAGCGCAAGCATTCCAAATCGGAAATTCTCGAGCTCTATCTCAACCGGGTCTATTTCGGCTCTGGCGCCTATGGCGTGGAGGCGGCCGCGCAGCGCTATTTCGGCAAATCCGCCAGGAACGTCACGCTGGCGGAAGCCGCGATGCTGGCGGGACTGGTCAAGTCGCCGTCGCGGCTGGCTCCGAACCGCAATCCGGAGGGCGCCGAGAAGCGCGCCCAGACCGTGCTGGCGGCGATGGCGGACGCCAAATTCATCACCGATGCGCAGGCGCAGGCCTCGATCGGGCAACCCTCCTACAACGTGAAGGCGGCAGGGGCCGGCACCATCAATTATGTGGCGGACTGGATCGGCGAAGTGCTCGACGATCTGATCGGCCAGATCGACCAGAACATCGTGGTCGAAACCTCGATCGACCCGAAGCTGCAAAGCGTCGCCGAAGCCGCCATCATCGACGAGCTGGCGGCAAAGAGCGTGAAGTTCAATGTCAGCCAGGGCGCGCTGGTGGCGATGACGCCGGATGGCGCGGTGCGCGCCATGGTGGGGGGGCGCAATTACGCCGAGAGCCAGTATAATCGCGCGGTCACCGCCAAGCGCCAGCCGGGCTCGGCCTTCAAGCCCTTCGTCTATCTCACCGCGATCGAGGCCGGACTGACGCCGGAGACGATCCGGCAGGATGCGCCGCTCGACGTCAAGGGCTGGAGGCCCGAGAACTATACCCACGAATATTTTGGTTCCGTGACCCTGACGCAGGCGCTGGCGATGTCGCTCAATACCGTCGCGGTGCGGCTCGGCCTCGAAGTCGGGGCCAGGAATGTGGTGCGCACCGCGCACCGGCTCGGCATTTCCTCGAAGCTCGACGCCAATGCCTCGATTGCGCTCGGCACCTCGGTCGTCTCGCTGACTGAACTGGTCGGCGCCTATGCGCCGTTTGCCAATGGCGGCCAAGGGACGACACCGCATGTCGTGACCAGGATCCGCACCTCCGAAGGCAAGGTCCTGTACGTGCGGCCCGCCGATCAGCTCGGCCAGGCGATCGAACCGCGCCATGTCGCGATGATGAACACGATGATGCGGGAGACCTTGCTGAGCGGCACCGCGCGCAAGGCGGAAATCCCGGGCTGGACCGCGGCCGGCAAGACCGGCACCAGCCAGGATTTCCGCGACGCCTGGTTCATCGGCTACACCGCCAATCTCGTGACCGGCGTCTGGCTCGGCAATGACGACAATTCACCGACCAGGAAGGCAACCGGCGGCGGCTTGCCGGTCGAGGTCTGGACCCGCTTCATGCGCGCGGCCCATCAGGGCGTGCCGGTCGCTGGCTTGCCGAACTCGCGCCAGGCCGGCTTCCTCTCCAACCTGATGCAGACGGCCTCACAGGTCAGCGCGCCTTCCGCGCCATCCGGACCGACTCCTTTCGCGCAAGCCCCGGTTCCGCTGGCGCCGGTTCCGTCCAGTGGCGGCTATCGACCGCCGCCGACGCGCACGTCGGCGCCGCCAGCGCCGAACACGCGCCCGGAAGCGGCGGCAGGACTTGACGGCTGGCTGGTGGATCGGCTGTTCGGCGGCAACCGCTAGAGCCAAACCGGTTAAGAAGGAACCCGCGTTCAGGGCAATGATAACGACCCCGCAGGCGGGACCCTAACGCGAGAGCCTCGACGAACGGTTCAATATGACCTTGCGCGAGGCGAAGCGGGTAGAGCCCGACGGTAAGCCGGCGCGCCAATATATGCCCAATCGATGCAACTAGCGGGATAACGCGTGGCCCCGGATGAAATTCGCTTCGATTTGTGCGATTACGTAACGTGAGTTCGTTAGCTCGGAGGCGACACTGGCTGACCTACATCTACTCTCAAAGGAAGTCCCGATAGAACGCCACGTCCTTTTCCTTCACGGACTCCGGTGGCGGAAGAAACGCCCTCTTTGGATGTCGGGCGGACAGCCACCTGAGAAGTGGCCGCTCTGGCTTTCTGACGAGATTGAAAACCTCGCCATCTGGAGCGCGGAGTACGATGCCGCGCCTTCAAACTGGTTGGGGCACGGCATGTCGCGAGCGGACCGCGCGAATAATCTACTCGCGCGGTTGCTCGCCGAACCGCGTCTTGAGACGGGTGATATTGCGTTCGTCGTTCACAGTTTTGGTGGGCTGGTGTTTGCGCAGATGCTGCGCATTGCAAGCGAAAGGGCAGAATTCGACGCGAAGGCCGGAAGCTTCCTAAAGCGAATTAGTCGCGTCACATTCCTGGGTACTCCGCATCGTGGCGCAGATTTGGCAACGATCGGTGGCAAGCTCAGTTTTGTTTCACGTCTTTCTGCTGCCTCGCTCGGCCTTGCACGCAATGATCCCGATCTGCGAGACTTAAACGAATTCTTCCGTCAATATGTATCCCGAAACGGTATTGATACACAAAGCCTGATAGAGGGGCGTTCCACCTCGATCTGGGGATTAGTGGTTAAGCCCGACAGTGCCGGCGATGGAACATTATCCATCCCAATAGTGGTTGATGCGGATCACTTTGAGCTGACCGCTCCGACTTCCCGCCAATCCGAAATCTACATCCACATCCGCAACCAATTGAAGAAGCCGATTGGGCATCGAAGAACCTTGGTTGCCGATGCCAATCTCCTTGAGGGCATCGCTCAGAATTCTGCCGCTAGTGCTGCGACGCTTACTCGGATTGAGGAGAAGCTCTCTTCAACAAGTCAAACAGCGCATCAAAAGCCGCTAATCCCCAGCTATCTTGTGGACGGCGAAACGATCAAGCGGATTACCCGGCTTCGTCAAATGCGTTTCTTCGAAGGCTCGACGCATCTGGAGGATGCTGAACGGCTGGCGAGCGAGCTTCTTAGTGGAGAGCTAGTCGGTACTTCGGTCCAGGTGAAAGCTGATGCCTTAGCATGGTGCGCCAGGCTATTGTCTGCAAAGACAGACAGATCAGATGCGCAACGGCTTCTTGGCGAAGCGAAACGACTGTTGTCGACGGAGGCCGTCGCCATCGCCGGAGCGCTTCTTCTCTCATATGAGGGCAACGAGCCCGAGGCATTGAAGCGATTAGCGGAGATCAATTCGAACGACGCGCGCGCCGCCTCTTTGATCATAGTCATAAACTCCAAAGGCGGGCGCGACCCGCTCAAGTGGTTCGACGATGCCGGGCTTTCGATTGGGTCCATCGCTCCCGACGGGAAGTTCTTCTTGTTGAAGCGTCTGATCGATGCTGGCGCATGGGAAGGCGCCCTGAAGACGGCAGAGGCGTTGACGGACAACGATTTCAGAGAGGCGCCGGTTCTCGCTTACGTAGCCGCGAGCGCACGACTTGCGTCGACCGCACCAACCGAGCTGAAGGCCTTCGTAGCTTTCCAGCCTCCATTTGAGGTTAGCCCGATACCGTTGGACGACACGGCTGCTTCGATGGAGCAGCGCCGGAAGGCACGCGAGTTGTTTGAGCGTGCAGCAGAAGCAGCAGCAGGGTTGGGTCTGTTGCGCACCAGCCGCGATGCTGCTGATCGCGCGCTTTGGATCGCGTTGCGCGACCCTACTACAAGAGGAGCGGCACTAGGACAATTGGAACGCAGCATGCGGGACCCAGCCGAGCAGTTGCGGAGGCTTCCGCTCGCGCTGGAATTTGGGCTGAAGCTAGATCTACAAGCGGTCGAAAGAGAGATTGATCGGCAGGACGCTCTATCAGACGGCAATTCGGATGTAGCTGTTGCGCGCATAAGTATTGCGTTGACCAAGGGCTCTCCGAAAGAAGGCGCTGACTACATCGCGAAGTATCGCGACCGTCTGATCAAGCATCTTAATCCATCATTCGTCTACTCGATGGAGATTGAACTACTTGCTCGCTCGGGGCAGGCGGATTTGGCAGAGCAAAAAATCGTGGAGTGGCCCAATGGTGAAGCTTCTGAGTCCGAGCGTGACCGCTTACGGCGATTAATCGCGGAGGCGCGAGGCGCGAATCCAGTTGAAGCAAGAGAGGTTGAATTCAGAAGAACAGACTCGCTAACCGATCTGGCGAATCTTGTCGAAAGGCTAAACGAGCTGGAGGAATGGGGCCGATTAGCGCCCTATGCGGCGACGTTTTTTGACCGGACCCGCGGATTGTCTGCGTGCCGCATCTACGCTCAAACGATGTTCGAAACGAAAGATTATGAAGGGGTCCTACAATTATTAAACCAGCATCCAGATTTCGTCGCACAGTCCCCCTTTCTTGAAGCAATTCGGGCCTGGTCATTTTACCGGGCCGGCGACATCAACGCCAGTAGACAGGCAATCGAGAAGCTCCGAGCAAGACGCGATGAAGCAAACGACCGAATCTTGTTCGTATCGATCGCGATATCATCCGGAGATTGGACTTCACTCAATTCGTTCATCGAGGAGGAGTGGGCGGCGCGTGAAAAGCGCAGCGCGGTGGAGTTGTTGCAGGCGGGGCAGTTAGCCGTTCATGTGGGGTCGTCAAGGGCGCGGGAACTCATTTTCGAGGCGGCATCTCGGGCGCCCGATGATCCGGCTGTCCTCACGGGTTGTTATGGAGCAGCCATCAGTTCGGGTTGGGAAAGCGACGAAACTGCTCGATGGCTTGAGCGAGCCGCCGATCTGTCAGGTGATGACGGTCCGGTTCAGCGTTTTTCACTTAAGCAGATGCTTGATCTCGACCCGGATTGGCAGCAACGCGAGAAGCGCACGTGGGAACAGCTGAATGCTGGAGATATTCCTATCTTTGCGGCGGGACACCTACTACGTCGTAGTGTCTTCCAAATTTATCTAATTCCAGCAATCGCGAACAGCGAAGCGACTGATCCAAGGCGACGTTCAGTAGTCTATGCCTATAGCGGCGCAAGACAGTTCTTCCGTGCGACAGCAAAAAGCGCCGTACTTGATCCCACGACAATTATATCATTGGCCGTTACGGGTGCACTCGACAAAGCATTCAATTGGTTCGACAAGATCGTTATTCCCCATGCGACGCTAGGATGGTTGTTCGAAGAAAAGCAAAAGCTGCAATTTCATCAACCAAGGAAGATCGTTGAAGCTCGCGAAATCAAGTCGCTGCTCGAGTCTGGACATATTGTTCGATTTGAGGGAACCGCCGTCGTTGACCGAGAACTTGCGTCGGAAGTTGGCGATGATTTAGCCGCCTTCATCGCGGAGGCCATGGTTCCTGCGAATGATGGGCGTCAGCGGGTCGTGGTGAGGCCCTGGCCTGTTCACCGCATTGGCTCACTCATGGAGGAAGAAGCCGATCTGACCGCTTACTCCGGACACTTGTCCGGCTGTCTGGAACTAGTGGCTGCTTTGGCCCAGCAAGGTCAACTCACTCAGGCGGAAGACCAGCGGGCGCGCGCCTATTTCAAACTTCGGGAGCGACCCTGGCCAACGCCCGTGCAAATTCAGCCCGGCGCGACCCTGTTCTTGGATGAATTGACCGTAACATACTTCCAACACTTGCGGTTGTTAGGAAAGATTAAAGCTGCTGGCTTCACCGCCGTTGCCTCACCCAGCGAATTGCTTCAAGGCGATGCTTTCGTCCGCCATGAGGATCTGACCAACCGCGCGAGTGAATTGCTCGAACAAATTCGTAAAAAGTTAGCTGAGGGGATTTCTTCAGGCAAAGTACAGGTAGCTCCGCAACGCAGTTTGATCGAGGACGACGGCGTAGCGCGGCTTCAACAGCACCCAACATTTGAACTGATGTCCGCGGCTGACATGGCTGATGTTGTCGTAATCGATGACAGGCATTTCAATCAGCATGGAAATATTTCGGGAAGTTTCGGGACGCGGCCGGTGTGGTCGAGCTATGACATCATCTCGTTCATGTCTTCAGATGACAATGAATTTGAAGAGTACGTTACAGCGTTGCGACGCGCTGGATTTGCGTTCGTCCCGCTGCGGGCTGAGGAGCTGTCCGCACTTGTTGCGCGCACCTCAGTATTGAATGGGCGCATGGTCGAGACAGCTGAGCTGAAGGCTATACGAGAAAATCTCCTGCTCGCTCGTATGTCCGAAAGTTTGGCGTGGCCCAAAGAGCAGACTTGGTTAGGCAATACGGCTCTGGCGTTTGCTGCGACAATAAAGGATCAGTGGGTCGATGGTGTCGATGAAGTGGCGGCCCGGGCACGTGCCGCCTGGCTGCTGGAGCAGTTCGATATACGTCACTGGGCTCCGTCTTATGGCGCAGTGGGCGATATTGCGGAGATGAAAACGCGGTATCGTAACCAAGTGCTTTCTTTGGCAATGCAAACTTCAAAGGTAAGCTACGATACCAAGCAAAAGTACTGGAGATGGTACGAAGAAGCGGTGCTCGAACCGCTACGACTGGCTGATCCGGAGTTGTACACCGAGCTGTCTGAGGATGTGAAGTCAATCGTCGAAGATGGATTGCGTCGGGTGGAGGGGCAGAATGGGGCCTAGAGTTCCTCTCAACGAATTAGGAATGATGCTCTTGGGCATGTTTCCGCCGAAGCTGAGAGAAGGGGCGCTTGAAAGCAAAGCGCTTCGCGATAGGCTTTCGCTAAGTCTTGAGGTGGCCCTTCGTTTGGACGCGATAGGCGTCTCGTTTCGACGTTCGATATTGTTCCAAGCTATTCGCCAGATTCTGAACGACCCAGCGTCTCGGGTCGACGTTCCGGATATTGAGGAAGTATCGTGGCAGCTAAAGTTCAATGCCGACAAGCGAGCGTTGGAATTGGTTCGCGAAGAGAAATCACACTCGACGCCTGATTTCACTTGTCTGCATCCCGTTGCAGCGACGCGCCTCGAGTGGTTTGATCGGGAAAACAAGAAGTTCGAACTGCGTGACGATCGAATGAGCGCTTGGCGCCAAACCTTAGAAAGGAGGCCCCTGGACGACGAAGAAGTCGACGAGTTGTTCAAGGAGTATCGGTTGTCGCCGCGCTATGTTTCGAGAAGCATCGAAAACCACCTGCGGCGCAGGTCGGTCGCCATTGATATTCTCGTACCCAACGACATTCGATATTTTGAGCGGCTGGTTGGCCAGCTGGGGGAGTGCCGTGATGTTAAGGAGTTCTACAACAAGGTCGTCACCCTCAGAAATGCCGAGCTTGTTTCAGAGGATCTGGCAAACGGGTTTAGAACCTCGTTCTTGCTGTGCGCGCATCCATTCGGCGCAGGAAGCATTCCATCCGTGGAAGGCAAATCGGAAGAGTTGTCGGCCTTGTTCAAATGGATTCTCTCGAACGGCGATCTTGTATCGCAAGTCGGAGCTATGGAATGGGGCCTGACCAATCTAAATGAGCACCCAGCTCTTGACGAACTCCTTACGAAAATCGCCGAGCGTATCCGAAGCGAGGACGCCAAAGACAGGGAAGGCAGGTTGAGATTGTTTAGTGCTTTGGTCGTGCTCGTCGACGGTGAGCTGGCTGGCACTGGGATATGCCGTAACAGGCCTCCGTTTTGGCGAAGGCTGGCTTCGATTGCCCATGCGGCGATCATTGAAAGAGCAATCCTCGCAACGGGCATGATAACGGCCGACTTCGTTGAGTGGGCTATGGAGAACCGTGGATTTGTCTACTATCTTCAAACCTTCATTGACCTGAGGCGCGAGCCGCGATGGCTACCGGATTTCATTTTCCCGGAGCAGCTCAAACCCGAGTTCGCAGGCCGGATAGTCGCCGCCGCCGCCCAGGCAGCGCTTGAGGCGGGCCCGCTTCGCGATTTGATACTTGGCGACGGAGACAACAGTCTCAGGACTCAAGTGGAATTTCCGGATTCATTCTTTCCCGGCCCGTTGGAGGGGGGAAGTCCGGCTATCCAGTCGATGCCAGAGGACGTGGAGGCAGCTCTAATAAAGAACCTACAGAAGGATGAAATAACGCCCCGATCGTTCGCGACACTCGTCAACTCGGCGCTGGTTTGGAAGCTGGATCAAAAATGGGCTGATCTGGCCGCGGATAGGCTTCGACAAGCCAAGTATCAATTGCGGGACATCACTTCCCAGAACGAGGCGTTCACCTTATTGAGCGGCCTTTCAACGGTTGCTGCGGTCACCCGAAGCAAGCGTCTTGCTGAGGAGACCCGTATTCTGATGCGCGTGATCAAAAGAAAGCCGGGTCTGGAAATCACGATGGAGAACGCGGTGCGCATCTCTTTGATTGCAGCCGCTGCGTACCAAGACCTGGGAGATTGGTGCAAATACGTGGGGGATTGTCTGTCTGAGTTCGCATTCGAAGACATGGCGCCGGACAAGGCTTTGGTTTTGCGTAATCACATCGCCGTTCTCAGATTACTGGAACCGGCTCTTTGGAGAACGAGTTCCCGCGCCGACGCGGCGGTGACTGGTTTATTGGCGGTTGCGCGAACTGATCTGCCGGCGACTCCCTAGACCCGCGACCTAGTCCTGTATCCCGTAGCGATGCAGGTCGTTGCCGTAGGTGTCGAGCCAGCTCTTGGCGCGCTCGACATGGGCGCATTCCCGGGCGACCACCCGCCAGAACCGCGCCGAGTGATTCATCTCGACGAGATGCGCCACCTCGTGGGCGGCGAGATAATCGAGCACGTAGGGCGGCGCCAGGATCAGCCGCCACGAGAACGACAATGAGCCGGCCGAGGTGCACGAACCCCAGCGGCTCGACTGATCGCGGATCGACAGCCGCTTCACCTTCACGCCATAGGCCTCGGCGTAGACCAGCGACGCCTTGTGCAGATCGTTGCGCACTTCGCGCTTCAGGTAATCGTGGACCCGCCGCTCGATATGCTCGGCGCCGCCGGCGACGCAGAGAATCCGCTCGCCGCTTTCGCGGGTTTCCGTCCACACCGTGCCGCGCACGCCGGCGCGATGCACGATCTTGTGCGCGACGCCCCGCAGCGGCACCACGGTTCCCGGAAGAAAGGGTGCGGCCTTCGGCAACCGGCCGAGGCGCGCGGCGATCCAGCCGCCATGACGCTGGGCGAAGTCCTTGGCGTCGGCGATGGTGCCGCGCGGCGGCATGGTGAGGATCGCTTCACGGTCGCTCGGATGGATGCGCAAGGTGTAACGCCGCGCGCGGCGGTGCCGGCGCAGCCTGACCGAGTAGATCTGCGAGCCGTGCTTGACCAGAAGTCGAGAAGGTTCGGCGGGCCGCCGATAAAGGAGGGCGCGAGTGGCCATGTCTGCAAGTCCGGGGATCAGGAGTTCGCCCGGATTCTGCCATATCCGCCGCCAGTGAAATCGCTCGGCGCAAAAACAAATCATTTGCCCAATATACAGGGGCAACCCGCCCTGCCGCCCCTACAGGATGGGCCTGGAACAAATAATTTTGGCTGGAACCGGGTCCGGAGACCGCCTTGAAGGAATGAGACCAAACTCATTCCTTTAACGGGCTGGGAATCCGGGTTTCCTTGCACCAATTCAGAGGGTTACCGATCGCGCCGAATCAGCGCCGCAATCGCCGTTCGAAGCGGGAGCTCTGCCTTGAACCCATTCGTTCGACGCTCATTCGGCGGCGAAGGCCAATTTGGGTTTCACGTTCGCCGCCGAGGTCATGAAATCGGAAATCCGTGGCACGATTTCCGATTTGAAGCGGGAGCCGTTGAACACGCCGTAGTGGCCGACGCCCTTCTGCACGTAATGCACCCGGCGGTGGTCGGGAATCGAACTGCACAGCGCATGCGTCGCTTCGGTTTGCCCGAGACCGGAAATGTCGTCGTTCTCGCCTTCGACCGTCATCAGCGCCACCCGCGTGACCTTCGACGGGTCGACCAGCTTGCCGCGATGGGTCATTTCGCCCTTGGGCAGCGCATGCTTGACGAACACGGTGTCGACGGTCTGCAGATAATACTCCGCGGTCAGATCCATGACGGCGAGATATTCGTCATAGAAATCGCGGTGCTTGTCGGCCATGTCGCCATCGCCCTTCACCAGATCCTTGAACAGGTTCTTGTGGGCGTCCATGTGACGGTCGAAGTTCATGCTGATGAAGCCGTTGAGCTGCAGGAAGCCCGGATAGACGTCGCGCATCACGCCCGGATGCGGAAACGGCACCTTGGTGATGACATGGGCGCGGAACCAGCCGATGCCGCGCTCCTGGGCGAGATTGTTGACCGCGGTCGGATTGCGGCGGGTATCGATCGGGCCGCCCATCAGCGTCATCGACAAGGGAACGAACGGATCGCGTTCGGCTTCCATGACGGAGACCGCCGCCACCACCGGCACCGAGGGCTGGCAGACCGCGATCACGTGCATGTTGCCGCCGAGCAGATGCAGCATCTCGATCACGTAATCGACGTAGTCGTCGAGATCGAAACGCCCCTCCGTCAGCGGCACCATCCGCGCATCGGCCCAGTCGGTGATGTAGACCTCGTGGGTCGGCAGGAATGCCTCGACCGTGCCGCGCAGCAGCGTCGCGTAGTGGCCCGACATCGGCGCCACGATCAGCACCCGCGGCTGGGAGCTGCGCAAGGGGCGGGTCAGCTTGCGATCGAAGTGCAACAGCCGGCAGAACGGCTTTTCCCAGATCGACCGGATTTCGATCGGCGTCCGGATGCCGTTGACCTCGGTGTCGTCGAGACCCCATTCGGGCTTGCCGTAGCGGCGCGTGGTGCGCTCGAACACTTCGCAGCCGGCGGCGATGGATTTGCCGAACTCGGTGTGCGACCACGGATTGAGCGGATTCTGGAACAGAATTTTCGTGGCGTCGGTCACGGCGCGCGCCGGATTCAGCGACGCGTGCGCCATTTCGTACATCCAGTACATCGGCGTTGTCAGCGCCGGACTGCCTTCAGCCACCAGTGGCGGTGCGCCGCCAAACTCACCAATCGGCATGTATTCCTCAAATCCCCTTTTGCATCGCAGCATACTGCATAATGCGTAATTAAGCGTCAATGCACAGATCGGTAGATCTACCCGCCCGGAGGGCCGTAAATCCACGGATTCCGTGGGATAACCCGGCCTTCATTCGCCGCCCTGGAGCAGCGAGCCGTGGCGCCTGGCGCTCTTCAAAAGGGCAAGAAAGATCGCAAATGACGCAATCAGGAGCATAGCGTTGATCGCCAGCGCCGACAGCATCAGGTCGGTCCGGAGCACCTTGTCGATCAACAGCGCCCGCATCCCCTCGAATACATAGGTCGGCGGCAGCGACCAGGCGACATATTGCAGCCAATGCGGCAGCACCGTCACGGGATAGTAAACGCAGGCGAGCGGCATCACCCCGAACATCAGCGTCCAGACGATGCTCTCGGCGCCCAGGCCGTTGCGCAGCACCAGCCCCGAGACGAAAATCCCGAGCGACCAGCTGGTGAATATCAGATTGCAGAAGAAGGCGATCAGCGGCAGCCCGAAGCCGTACAGATTGAAGTCGAAGAAGAACATCGCCAGCAGCGTCATTGGAATGACGCCGATCGCGAGCCGGATCAGGCTCATGACCATCAGCGCGATCAGAAACTCGATCGGCTTCAACGGGCTCATCATCAGGTTGCCGAGATTGCGCGCCCACATCTCCTCGAGAAAGGAGATCGAAAAGCCGAGCTGCCCGCGGAACAGGATGTCCCACAGGATCACCGCGCCGATCAGGGTGCCGCCGGCCTGCGCGAAAAACCCGGCATTCTGCGAGATGTAATTCTGCAGGAAGCCCCAGGTGATGATCTGCAGCGCCGGCCAATAGATCAGTTCCAACAGCCGCGGCCACGACGACAGCAACAGGTACCAGTAGCGCAGGATCATCGCATTGATGCGATGCGGCGCGATGCCGCCGGGCAGGACAAGCTGGCTCACGGCGTGCCCTCCTGAACGCGGCCGCGTGCGACGTCGAGGAACACCTCTTCCAGCGTCGTCCGGTTATAGCGGGCCATGATCTTGTCGGGACTGTCGTCGTCCTCGATGCGGCCGCGCTTCATGATGATGACGCGGTCGCACAATCGCTCCACCTCCAGCATGTTATGCGACGCCAGCAGGATGGTTGCGCCATGGGCCTTGCGGTAGGTCTCGAGATGCCGCCGGATCCAGTCGGCGGTATCGGGATCGAGCGAGGCCGTCGGCTCGTCCAGCAGCAACAGCTCCGGCTGGTTGATCAGCGCCTTGGCCAGCGCCACGCGCGTCTTCTGCCCGGCGGAGAGCTTGCCGTTGGCACGGTCGAGGAAGTCGGAAAGGTCGAGGTCGGCTGCCAGCTTTTCGATGCGCTGGCGCAAATTCTCGACGGCATAGAGGCGGCCGAAGATCGTGAGATTCTGCCGCACCGTGAGCCGCATCGGCATGTCGACATAGGGGCTCTCGAAGTTCATCCGGCCGAGCACCTCGGCGCTCTGGTCGGGCATCGAAGCGCCTAGCACCTGGATGCGCCCCGAGGTCGGCAGCACCAGCCCCATGATCATGGCAATCGTCGTGGTCTTCCCGGCGCCGTTGCCCCCGAGCAGCCCGGTGATGCTGCCGGGCCGGATCCGGAACGATACGTCGTCGATGGCGCGGGTGGTCTTGTAGAGCTTGACCAGGTGCGCGACGTCGATCGCAGCCGATCCTGCCGGATCGGTCGCGGGCAAGCCGGGCAATGCTGCGTCTTCAACGATCATGCGGGGCGTTCATTGGGCCATTGCCGCGGCAAGCGCAAGACGGTGCCGAGCCCTTGGATTGCTGGCCCGACCTTCCCGAACAGCCTGCTGCAACGCCGGCCCGAGGGTCCCTCGAACCAAAATATCGAAAACAACCCCATGCACAGTAAGGAAGACGGTGGCCCGAATGCCAATTTGTGGTCGGGGACCCGCGCGGCTAAACTGCCGGGATGACCGACGTTGCAGCCTCCGATTTCCGCCATCCGCGCCGCCATGTCCGTCTGGATACCATCCTCCGGCTGCGCTGGCTTGCCGCGCTCGGCCAGCTCGCCGCCATTTTCGTCGTGGCGCAGGGGCTCGAATTCGACGTCCCGGTGATTCCCTGCCTCGCCATCGTCGCCCTGTCCGCCGCGCTCAACCTGGTGCTGCAGGTTACCTTCAACCCGATGCAGCGGCTGGAACCGGTCTATGCGGCGGCGCTGCTGGCATTGAACATCGTGGAACTGGCGGGATTGCTGTTTCTGACCGGCGGCCTGCAAAACCCGTTCTCATTTCTGTTTCTGGCGCCGGTCCTGATCTCGGCCACCGCGCTGCCGATCCGGCTGACCATGGCGCTCGGCGTGCTGGCGATGGCCTGCGCCTCCGCGCTGGTGTTCTTCCATCTGCCGCTGCCGTGGGAGGGCGACGAACCGCTGGTGCTGCCGCCGATCTACCTGTTCGGCGTCTGGCTCTCGATCCTGCTCGCGATCGGCGTCACCAGCCTTTATGCGTTCCAGGTCACCGAGGATACCCGCAAGCTTTCCGATGCGCTGGCCGCCACCGAACTGGTGCTGACCCGCGAGCAACACCTCACCCAGCTCGACGGCCTCGCCGCCGCGGCCGCGCACGAACTCGGCACGCCACTGTCGACCATCTTCCTGATCTCGCGCGAGCTGGAAAAAACCGTAACCGGCAACGGCCAGCTCGCCTCCGACCTCAAAACCCTGCGCGAACAGGCACAGCGCTGCCGCGACATCCTGGCCAAGATCACGCAACTGTCCGCGACCGGCGCGCCGTTCGACCGCATGCCGCTGTCGACGCTGATCGAGGAGGTGGTGGCGCCGCACCGCGATTTCGGCGTCGCGATCAAGGTGCGAATTGCGGTGGCGGGCACCCGCGAGCCGGTGGGCAGCCGCAATCCGGCGATCCTTTACGGCGTCGGCAACATCCTGGAAAACGCCGTCGATTTCGCCCGCAAGACCGTGGAAGTGAACGCATGGTGGAATAACGAGACCGTCGAGATCGTGATTTCGGACGACGGCCCGGGGATCGCACCCGACATGCTGAAGCGGATCGGCGAGCCCTATCTGTCGCGGCGGCGCGGCGCGGACGAGAGCGAGCACCACGGCCTCGGTCTCGGGGTTTTCATCGCCCGTACGCTGCTGGAGCGCACCGGCGCCAAGGTCTCCTTCACCAACAGGACGTTTCCCGATCACGGCGCCGTGGTCCAGATCGCCTGGCCGCGCAGCCGGTTCGAGGAAAAGGAAACCGCCGCCGAACCAGCGGCTTAGAGCCACACTCGGCCGCTCAGATGGCTGTTGAATCGACCATTTGCGGCCTTGGCAGCGCCCTGCTGCCACGCCATATGTGGTACGGTCTAACATAGGGATGACAGAGCCTTGAACGCCAGCGCCGAACTGACTGATCAAGCCGACCGCTCGCTCCTGATCGTGGAGGACGACAAGCCGTTTCTGGAGCGGCTGTCGCGCGCCATGGAAACCCGCGGCTTCACCGTGACATCCTGCGACAGCGTGTCCGACGGGTTGGCGCAAATCGGCAAGTCGGCCCCCGCCTTCGCGGTGGTGGATCTGCGGCTCGGCGACGGCAACGGGCTCGACGTGGTGTCCGCGCTGAAGCGCAAGCGCCCGGATGCCCGCGCGATCGTGCTGACCGGTTACGGCAATATCGCCACCGCGGTGACCGCGGTGAAGATGGGCGCGGTGGATTATCTCTCGAAGCCCGCCGACGCCGACGACGTGGTCGCGGCGCTATTGGCGAGCGGCACCGAAAAATCCGAACTGCCGCACAATCCGATGTCGGCGGATCGCGTGCGCTGGGAGCACATCCAGCGCATCTACGAGATGTGCAACCGCAACGTCTCCGAAACGGCGCGGCGGCTCAACATGCATCGCCGCACCCTGCAGCGGATTTTAGCGAAGCGCGCGCCGCGGTGATTCACCCTCCCCTCTGGTGAGGAGCCGCGCAAGCGGCGTCTCGAACCATGCAGGCCCGACAGGGGCCACATCCTTCGAGACGCAGGCTTCGCCTGCTCCTCAGAGCCTGACCGAAAAAGCAGCCAATATTTTCAGGCTCTTTCTGAGCGCTTGAAAATGATTCGCTTTCCGTCATGGCCGGGCTTCGTCCCGGCCATCCACGTCTTACTTGCTTAGACGCAGCCAAGACGTGGATGCCCGGCACGTCTAGCGCGAAGACGCGCTTCGCGCTTTTGGCCGGGCATGACGAGCTTTGCTTGAGAGGCCTATTTCATTGGCTGCTTCTTCGGTCAGACTCTCAGGATGAGGGTCTGGCACTTTAATTCTTTCAGAACTCCCCATGCCCCTGCGGATCGACCAGCCGGTTGATCCGTTGCGCAGCGGCAAGCGCGAACCGCACCGTCATCTGCTTGCGGGTCGGCGCCGGCAACCGGTGCTCCGGCGCCTCGCAATAGAGATGGGCGCCATAGGCGTCGGCGACGATCAGGCCGGTATCGCCGGGGAAAATCTCGTACGGCAGATCCTTCGTGAAGGCGAAGAACAGCCGGTCGCAATGCGCCCGGTAGTCCTGCCATTTCTGGTCGGCGCGCAGATCCTCCACCGACGATTTGATCTCGACGATCCAGATTTCGCCACGCTCGTTCAGCGCCACCAGATCGGCGCGCCGTCCCGACGGCAGCGGCAATTCGCTGATGCAGGCAAATCCCAGCGACCGCAACAGCCGCGCGGTGCCGCGCGCGATCGCCAGCGCCGTCTCCGACTGGCGGCGGTCCGGCGGGGGCACGAGGCTGATCTGGCGGGCGGGCGATTCCATCGCCGGGGAGCCTAACCGATTTCAGGCCGTCCGGCAGCCGGTTCGCTCCAAGTTGTCAGTAGCTCGTGATCTGTCGCCTGTTTGTAGCTCGTGAAGTGTCGTGTTTTTGGTGCCCCGGAACAAAGGGGGCACGATGGGCACGGCATCCATTCACGAGGGTGTACGACGGATGCGGTTTTCGAGTTTGCTGGATCGGACTGAGGCGAAGGAGCTGACGCAGGAGGCGGCGTCTGAGCTTCTGGGGATCAACGTGCGGACGTTCCAACGTTGGGCGGAACGCTTTGAGGCGGAGGGCGATGACGGGCTGGTCGACCGGCGCATGGGCCGGCGATCACCGAGGCGTGCGCCGGAGGAAGAGCTGGAGCGGATGCTGGGGCTGTTCCGGGACAAGTACGCCGATTTCACGGTGAAGCACTTCCACGAGCAGCTGCAAAAGCGACATGGCTATGTGCTGGGCTACACGGTGACGAAGCTGGCCTTGCATGCTGCGGGCTTGGTGCAGAAGGCGCCGAAGCGTTCGGCGCACCGCAAGAAGCGTCCGCGCCGGCCGCTTCGGGGCATGCTGCTTCACCAGGACGGGTCGCGCCACGTCTGGATCGAAGGTCTGCCGGCGATGGACCTGATCGTCACGATGGACGATGCGACGAGCGAGATCTACTCGATGCTGCTGGTCGAGGAAGAAGGGACGGCGTCGACGTTCCGGGCCTTGGGCGAGGTGATTGGCGAGCGTGGTCTGTTCTGCGCGCTCTACACCGATCGCGGCAGCCATTACTTCTACACCCCGAAGGCCGGCGCGAAGGTCTCGAAGACGCAACAAACCCAGGTGGGACGGGCTTTATCGCATCTTGGGATCGAGCATATCGCGGCCTATTCGCCGCAGGCGCGCGGGCGTTCAGAGCGGGTGTTCGGCACGCTGCAGGGCCGGCTGCCGAAGGATCTGCGGCTCGCCGGGATCAGGACGGTCGAGGCCGCCAATGCGTGGTTGAAGGCGCATTACATCGCCGAGCATAATGCGGCGTTTGCGATCGTGGCCGAACAGCAAGGCACGGCGTTCGTAGCCGACCGGCACGAGGCCTGGCGCGAAGCGCTGTGCGTGATCGAAGAGCGAACCGTCGCCAACGACAACACGATCGCATGGAGCGGCCGGCGGCTGCAGTTGCCGGAGAGCCGGCTCAGGCCCCACTTCGTCAAGGCCGTGGTGCGGGTTCACGGGTATCCCGATGGCACCGTGGGCGTGTTCCTTGGCCCGCACCGATTGGCGAGGTTTGCCGCCGATGGACAGCAGATCAGCCCCGACGCGCCTCAGCCTGGCAGCGTGCTCGGAGCCGTCAAGGACAAGCCCTTACGGGCGCGCAAGTGCGCGTCCTTGACCGCTCCTGCGCGCGCCGCCGTCGAGATAGCGCGGGTCGGGGCGGAGAAACGGGCTTCAAGTCAAACAAAGAAACCAACCCGAGGGGCTAACCTGCCACCAATATCCATGGCATGACCAAACCGGCGGAACCGTCCACGCCTTCCGGCTCCTCCGAAACTCAATAACGAAGGCGACAGATCACGAGCTACAAAAATACGACAACTTCACCCGCTACGGACACCGGTTCGCTCCAAGTTCGCTCCAAGTCGGCCGCAAATTTGTACGCGCCCCGCCTTGTTTTCGACCTCACGGGACCGAGAAACCCGGGGAACTTCCGGTTCCAGGGGACGGAACACCGGAGGAGAACATACTCATGAAGCCAGTCATCACCCTGCCCGCGCTCGCATTCGCGTTCGCGCTGGCTGCCCTGCCGCTGTCGGCCGGCCTGTCGAGCGCGGTTGCAAAGCCCACCGTGGAAGTCGCCTTCGTGCTCGACACCACGGGTTCGATGGGCGGCCTGATCGAAGGCGCCAAGCGCAAGATTTGGTCGATTGCGACCGCGATCGTCGATAGCAATCCCGACGCCGACATCCGCATGGGCCTCGTCGCCTATCGCGACATCGGCGACGATTACGTCACCAGGAAATTCGACCTCACCACCGACATCCAGGATCTCTACGCCAACCTGCTGGAGCTGAAGGCGCGCGGCGGCGGCGACTGGGCCGAGAGCGTCAACGAGGCGCTCGACGTCGCCGTCAACAAGCTGCAATGGACGACCAGCGGCGACACCAGGCGGATCGTGTTCCTGGTCGGCGACGCCCCGCCGCACATGGATTACGCCCAGGACACCAAATATCCGACCACGCTGTCGGTGGCGAAACAGAAGGACATCATCGTCAACGCGGTGCTCGCCGGCACCGCGCGCGACACCGAGCGGGTGTGGCGCGACATCGCCCAGAGCGGCAACGGCCGCTTCATTCCGATCCCGCAGGACGGCGGACAGGTGGTGATCATCGAGACGCCCTACGACGACGACATCATCATCCTGCAGAAGGAAATCAACGGCACCGTGATCCCCTACGGTCCGCGCGCCCTGCAGAAGCGCACCGAGGACAAGACCAGGCAGCTATCGCAGGTGGCGGCCGCGGCGCCGGCGCAGGCGAGCGAGATGGCGAGCTATCTCAACAAGCGCGCCAAGGCATCGTCGGAAGCGGTCACCGGCGACGGCGATCTGGTCAGCGACGTCAGCGCCGGCCGCACCAGCTTCTCCGCGATCAAGGACGATGATCTGCCGGCCAACCTGCGCGCGCTGAAGCCGGAGCAGCGCATGGACGAACTCAACAAGCAGATGAGCCAGCGCAAGGCGCTGAACGAAAAACTCGCAGCCCTGGTCGCCAAGCGCGACCGCTTCGTCGCGGAGCAGCGCGACAAGGCGCCGCCGAAGGCATCATCCTTCGACCGCGTCGTCGAGGACACGCTGAGGGCGCAGATCAAGCGGTGATCTGACGAACAATCATTTCAACATCGTCGTCCCCGCGCACGCGGGACCCATACGCCGCGGCCTATCGGTGAGACGCGAGCGTCAGACATCATCCTACTCAACTGACGCCCGGGGTTATGGGTCCCTGCGTACGCAGGGACGACAAGGGGAATCCGCGCCGCTTCCGGAATCGGCTTGGGAATAGCCCCCTGCCGGGTTATCGTGGGGCTGAGGGGGCGGGATGTGACCGAGTTCAGTTTTTTTGCGCGCACTACGGACTTCAGCGTAGCCGAGATTGTCTCAATGACCGGGGCCGAGCCGTGTGAGGGAGCCGACCTTTCGCGCCGGCTGACCGGCATCGCGCCGATCGATCAGGCAGGCGCCGGTGACCTGAGCTTCGTTTCCGAAGCCAAATTCGCCGCTGCGCTGAAGTCGACACGGGCCGGAGCCGTGCTGACGACCGAGCGCTTCGCAAAGCACGCCCCCGATGGCGTTACGGTGTTGCGCCTACGCAAGCCGTATGACGCCTTTGTCGCGATCGCACGCAAGATCTACAGCATCGCGCTGCGCCCGACTTCGACATTCGGCACCGTTGGCGTCTCGCCGGGCGCGATGGTGCATCCGTCGGCGCAGCTGGCGGACAACGTCACGGTCGATCCGTTCGCGGTGATCGGGCCGTCCGCCAGGATCGGAGCCGGCACCTTGATCGGCGCCCACGCCGTGATCGGCCCGGGCGTCCGGATCGGCAATGATTGCGCAATCGGGGCCAACTGCTCGGTCACCCATGCCCATGTCGGCGACCGCGTCATCATCCATCCCGGATGCGATATCGGTCAGGACGGCTTCGGCTACTTGCTGAATCCCGCGGGACATACCAAGGTTCCGCAGATCGGCAGCGTCGTCATTCATGACGACGTCGAGATCGGCTCGGGAACGCGGATCGACCGCGGCGGAATTCGCGACACCGTGATCGGCGAGGGGACCAAGATCGATAACCTTTGCCAGATCGGGCACAACTGCATCGTCGGCCGCCACTGCGTCATCGTCGCCCAGTCCGGCCTCAGCGGCAGCGTGACGCTGGAGGATTTCGTGGTGCTCGGGCCGCGCACCGGCATCATCCCGCACACCACGGTCGGCAAGGGAGCGATAACGGCGGCAAGGTCCACGGTGTACGGAAACGTGCCGGCGGGCGAATTCTGGGGCGGCTTTCCGGCCAAGCCGAAAAAACAATGGCTGCGCGAAGTGGTCGCCCTCGAGCAGCTCGCGGTGCGCGCACGCAGGAAATCCGCGGACCGCCCGGACGAGACCTGACTGCCGCCGCGGACGGTTCAAATTCGAAGGAAAGGGCTCGAATCTTTCGCAATCTTCCCCTTGGCGAGCCGCAAAAAATCGGCATTGTGCGGCGATGACCCAGCAAGCACAGACCAAGGCCAAGGCCGGCGCCATCATCGTCCCGGTGACGCTGTTCGAGCAGAACTGCACGCTGATCTGGTGCGAGGCCACCAGAAAAGCTGCCGTGATCGACCCCGGCGGCGATGTCGATAAAATTCAGGCCGCGATCGAGCAATCGAATGTGACGGTCGAAAAAATCTGGCTGACTCACGGCCATATCGACCATGTCGGCGGCGCCGCCGACCTGCGCGACGCGCTGGGGGTCGAGATCGTCGGGCCGCACATCGCCGACAAGTTCCTGCTCGACAACGTCGTCACCAGCGGCGCACGTTTCGGCATGACCGGCGTGCGCGATTTCGCGCCGGACCGCTGGCTCGATGAAGGCGACCGGGTTTCGATCGGCGAATTGAGCTTCGACATCCTGCATTGCCCGGGCCATTCGCCCGGCAGCGTGGTGTATTTCAGCAAGGAGATGCGCTTTGCGATCGTCGGCGACGTGCTGTTCAACGGCTCGGTCGGGCGCAGCGACATTCCCGGCGGCAACCACGCCACGCTGATCAAGTCGATCACCGGCAAGTTGCTGCCGCTCGGCGACGATGTCGGCTTCATCTGCGGCCATGGCCCGGGCTCGAGCATCGGCCAGGAGCGGATGACCAATCCGTTTCTTACCGGCGAAATGTGAGATTTCGCCAGCCTAAATCGAGGCTGCGAATCCGCCGCGACAGATCGTCGAGGTCGAGCGGCTTGCCGCCGTCAGCTATTTCATCAGGCCGGCGGCGGTGAGTGCGCGGGTGATGACGCCGCCGACGTCGATACCGCGGCGACGCGGTTGCGGCGGCGGCTCGGAAGCACGCTTGAGCGTCGTCAGCGGCCACAGCACCTTCGTGAGATCCGGCGCGCGCTCGGGCACCGGCGAAGCCGCCGCAGCGGTCTTTGCGGCTTGCTTTGCAGTTTCCTGCGCGGCGGCCTTCGCTGCCTCCTTGGACTGACGAATCCAGTTGGTGAGGCCGAAGAAATTCGCGATGTGATACGACGACGAAATTCCCGCCTCGATCAGGAACGCGCCCTGTGCGCCATAGCGCTCGTCATTGTCGCCGACGCCGAGCGGCGTGCCGTGGGCCATGTCGGTGATGGTGTAGGATTCGACCGTGGTTTCGCCATCCGCGTTCCACCAGACCTGGCGAGGGTAGCCGTCGACGGTCGACTCGGACATCGGCGCCGAAGGCAGTTGATGCACATCGAGCCACTGTTTGACGATCTCGTCGGCATTGGCGGGGTTGACGGTGCGATCGGCGCTGCCGTGCCACACCGACAGCTTCGGCCAGGGACCTGTGTGACCGGAAGCGCCGCGCACCAGATCGCCCAATTCGCCGGCCGGGCGGGACGGCGACTGGAACATTCCGCTCAGCGCTTCCCGCATGTTGGTCGCAACGCCATAGGGCAGTCCGGCGATGATGGCACCGCCCGCGAATATTTCGGGATAGGTGGCCAGCATGACCGAGGTCATGGCGCCGCCGGCGGAAAGCCCGGTGACGAAGATGCGCCGCTGGTCGATGCCGATATCAACCGCCATCCGCGCAATCATCTGCCGGATCGAGCAGGCTTCGCCGCTGTCGCGCGCGGTGTCTTCCGGGGTGAACCAGTTGAAGCAGCCGTTGGCGTTGTTCGATGGCTGCTGCTGCGGCATCAGCAACGCGAAGCCGTAATGTTTCGCCAGCGTGGACCAGCCGGCGCCGAGATCGTAGCCGGCCGCGCTCTGCCCGCAGCCATGCAGAACCAGCACCAAAGCGGGCGCCGGCGGGCAGTGATCGGGCACGAACGAGAACATCCGCAATCCGCCCGGATTGGAGCCAAAACCAGTGGTTTCGACCAAGGGGCTACCCTGGGCCGGCCGGAGGCTCCGTCCGAAATCTCCGAAGCCATTGAAACCATTCAGCTTGGGCAGGCGACGCAGAAATTCGACATTAGCGGCGAGGGACACCGGCAGCTCCTTGGGAAGAGAGACTTATCAACCCCATCAAGACCAGATAATTGCTGCAGTGCGAAATAAAAAGACCGTGTGCTGTCAACCTTTTAACAGCAAATTGCTTAACCCGGGCGCCGCATCCACGTCAGAAATGTGGCTCAGGGCGGCGAACAGCGCGCGGCCGCGTCGATATCGCCACGCTGACGATGAACGCATCGACACCGAACATGAATTGAGCGGCGACGACGGTTGCGAACAGCCACCAGCGATGGGGCGGACTCCATTGGCGGCATGGCCGCCTTCCCATGAACGCAGCTTGATCTGGACGCGACCAAGCCGCGTCGTCTCCTCGCGTGAAGGATCGTTCATGGCTGCCCTTTCGAAGCTGCTCGCCACATTGGCGGCAGTCGCGTTTACCGCTTCTCTCGCCGACGCTGCGTCGGCCAAAGTGCGAAAGCCGCAACGCGCCGCGCCGGAGCAACTCAGCCAGAAGCAACCGCCGCCTTTAGCGCTGCCCCGGCAATTCTTCGCCGCAAAGGGCGTGCAGCCGCTGACCCCGGAGCTGGAACAGGACCTGAAGCCGAAAGACAGTTTCAGGGAATGCGATATCTGCCCGGAAATGGTGGTGGTGCTTCCGCCAAGGAAACCTGGAAAGTCAGCCTGCCCAACGCCTGAGCGCGTCGGTGAAGCCAAAGCGCGGCGCATGGTTCGACCAAGCGATTGCGCCTGCGCCACCCACAGAACTCAAGAGATTCCCGGCTCCAATGAACCGGTGAGCGAGGCGCGCTGCGACAGTTCGATCCAGTTGCCGTCGGGATCGCGCACCATCGAAATGCGGGCCGTCGTCCCCAGTGTCACCGGCGCGCGGGCCTCCAGGCCGCCATGGGCCAGCACATAGGCATGTTCGCGATCGACCTCGAACACCTGAAAGGTGATGTAGCGCCAACCCTTGCCCTCGAAGGACGCATCGTGCGGCGCGTCGGAGGCGAGCTCCGTTATCAGCACGGTGTCGCCGGCAAGATAAGTCATCGCTCCGCCGGCGTCATCGGACTTGCCCTGCGGCAGGCCAAGCGCCTCCGTATAGAAGCGGCGATGCGCCTCGAGGTCGCGAACGCCGAGGCGAATTCCGATGCGTTCGATTCCGAACATTCCCCTCGGCACCAGCGCGACCCGGTTGCCGTCCGGATCGACCAGCGGCTTCGGCGCGGCGATACCGTCGCGCGCGATCAGAAGCTCGCGATAGCCCGAGGGCGGGTTGTCGGGAATCGGCTCATAGACCTGGTTGATTTTCAGGATCGAGCCGCAGAGATCGTGACGATGCTGCTTGTAGCCGCGGCGGATCGGCTGGGTGTATTCGAACGGCAGGCCGATCTCGTTCTGCCAGAACGCCAGCGCGGCCGGCGCGTTGTTGGTCGCAAAGCCGATGTCGATGCGGGGTTTCGCGAGGTTCATCGTGGCTTTCTATCGGCACAGGAAGGGACGCGGAATTCCGGGCAACGGTTTAAGTCAGCCAACCCCGCGCGACAACCATGCGCTGGCGTCAGGGTTTGAGGATTGCCTTGCAGCTGCCCGCCCCGTAGTTTGGAACCAAGCATCCAAGAACAATGAAGTCCGGAGAAAACCCCATGGCGCGCCTGAAGTTCGGAGCCTTTCTCGCCCCGCATCATCCCATCGGCGAGCATCCGATGCTGCAATTCCGCAGGGACCTCGACCTGGTCGAGCAGCTCGACGCGCTCGGCTATGACGAGTTCTGGTGCGGCGAGCATCATTCCTCGGGCTGGGAAACCATCGCCTCGCCGGAAATGTTTCTGGCCGCCGCCGGCGAGCGCACCAAGCGCATCAAGCTCGGCACCGGCGTGGTTTCGCTGCCCTATCATCATCCCTTCAACGTCGCCCAGCGCATGGTGCAGCTCGACCACATGACCGGCGGCCGCGCCATCTTCGGCTCCGGTCCGGGCGCGCTGGCGTCGGACGCGCACACGCTTGGCATCGATCCGATGACACAGCGCGACCGCCAGGACGAGGCGATTTCGGTGATTAGCCGGCTGTTCAAGGGCGAGCGCGTCACCGCGAAGAGCGACTGGTTCACCATGAACGACGCCGCGCTGCAGATCCTGCCCCTGCAGGAAGAGATGCCGTTCGTGGTGGCTTCGCAGATCTCGCCGTCCGGCATGACGCTGGCCGGCAAGTACGGCATCGGCATCATCTCGCTCGGCTCGATGTCGACCCAGGGCCTGATGGCGCTGGGGACGCAATGGGGCTTTGCCGAGGATGCCGCCAGGAAGCACGGCACCACTGTGAACCGCGCCGACTGGCGCGTGCTGCTGTCCTGGCACATCGCCGAGACCCGCGAACAGGCGCAGCGTGAGGCCGGCGCCGGACTGATGCGCTGGCACAACGAGTATAATGTCCGCACCCTGCAGCGGCCGGGCCTGACGCCGTTCACCTCGCCCGAGGACGCGGTGGAAAAGACCGCCGGCGGCGAAGGCGCCGCCTCCACCATCGGCACTCCCGACGATCTGGTCAAAACCATCAAGAACCTGATGGAAGTATCCGGCGGCGTCGGCACCATCATCGGCTTCGTGCATGACTGGGCCAATCCGGAGAACACCCGGCGCAGCTGGGACATGGTGGCGCGCTACGTGGTGCCGGAGATCAACGGCTACATCGACGGCCTGCGCAGGTCGCAGAAATTCGTGATCGAAAATCGCGCCATCTTCGAGCGCGCCGGGCAAGCCGTGATGGCCAAGATCATGGAGAACGACAAGGCCGCCGCGGCGCTTTCGCTCACCGGCCCCGGCCGCGTCGCGATCCCGACCATCAACGCGCCGGATCTGCAGAAGGAAGCCGAGAAACGGAAGGCGTAAGGCGTAAGGCGAACCGGGCGGCTCGATCGCTAATCGTACCGCCCGGTCGCGCCCCGCGACCGCATTCTTTCCGGCCTTGTGTGCGGCGCGGCACGCGACTTTGTCGCGCAGTCCGGACCGGTCGCAACCCTTCCAGCTACGGATGAGCCTTTGCACGGCAGGGACAAAGGGATATTTTCGAGCCCGGGTTATGCCGACGACTGCCCGCCCGATCTGCAGGGACCAACCGGAGCAACTGCCATGTCGATGCAAAGTGTGGCTTCCCCCGCGATATCCTTCACTCCGCCCAAGCGCAATTCACTGACGCATATTCCCGGCGACGAGGGCTGGCCCATCATCGGCAAGACGCTTCACGTCCTCGCCGACCCCAAAGGCCAGGTCGAGCGGGCGGCGGCGCAATACGGGCTGGTCTATCGCAGCCATTTGTTCGGCGAGACCAGCCTCACTTTGCTTGGACCGGAAGCCAACGAGCTGGTGCTGTTCGACCAGGCCAAGCTGTTCTCCTCGACCCACGGCTGGGGCCGGATTCTCGGGCTGTTGTTTCCGCGCGGGCTGATGTTGCTCGATTTCGACGAGCATCGCCTGCACCGGCGCGCGCTGTCGGTCGCCTTCAAGGCCGGGCCGATGAAATCCTATCTCGGTGAACTCGACACCGGCATTGCGGCGCGGGTCGCGCAATGGAAGGCGAAGCCGGGGCCGATGCCGTTTTATCCCGCGATGAAGCAGCTCACGCTCGACCTCGCCGCCACCTCGTTCCTCGGCGCCGAAATCGGACCCGAGGTCGACGACATCACCCGCGCCTTCGTCGACATGGTGGCCGCTTCCGTCGCCGTGATCCGCAAGCCGCTGCCCGGCACCGCGATGGCGCGCGGCGTCAACGGCCGCAAGCGCATCGTGGCCTATTTCTCGGAGCAGATTCCGGTCCGCCGCGCCAAGGGCGGCGGCGAAGACCTGTTCTCGCAACTGTGCCACGCCACCCACGAGGACGGCGCGCTTTTGTCGACGCAGGACATCATCGACCATATGAGCTTCCTGATGATGGCCGCGCACGACACGCTGACGTCGTCGCTGACCTCGTTCGTCGGCGAACTCGCCGCCCATCCGGAGTGGCAGCAAAAGCTGCGCGACGAAGTGAACGCGCTGGGTGTCGCGGCCGACGCGCCCACCAGCTTCGACAATCTCGAGGCGATGCCGCTCACCGAGATGGCCTTCAAGGAAGCGCTGCGGCTGAAGCCGCCGGTGCCTTCGATGCCGCGGCGCGCGGTCCGCGACTTCACGTTCAAGGGCTACGCGATCCCGGCCGGCACCATGCTCGGCGTCAATCCGCTGTTCACCCACCACATGCCCGACATCTGGCCCGATCCCGACAAGTTCGATCCGCTGCGCTTTACCGATGAGGCGCAACGCGGCCGGCATCGCTTCGCCTGGGTGCCGTTCGGCGGCGGCGCGCATATGTGCCTCGGACTGCACTTCGCCTACATGCAGGCCAAGTGCTTTGCCCGGCATTTCCTGCAGAATCTCGAGGTCTCGTTCGAGCCGGGCTACAAGGCGGACTGGCAGATGTGGCCGATCCCGAAACCGCGCGACGGAATGCGGGTGACGCTGAAGCCGGTGTGACCGCCGCGCCGGAGCGTTATTCGATAAACGTCGTGAGCTGCGCGCCTTCGTCGGCCACGAACACCGCGATCAGTTCGGCGGGCTCGGTGTTGCTGGCATTGGCCGAGACCAGATGCGTGGCACCCGGCGGCTCGAAGAACGACTGGCCGACCTTGAAAGTCTCGACCGGACCGCCGGCCAGCTGCGAGTGGATCTCGCCCTTGGTGACGTAAGCGGTGACCGAGCCCGCATGCCGGTGTGCGCGGGTAAATCCGCCGGGGCCATAAGACACCCGGACGACGGTCACGCGCTTGCCCGGCACATTCGGCAAAGCGTGCGAGGCGATCGGTTCGACGGTATCGAGCGTCGATCCCGGCGAATTGCCGGTCATGCAAAGCGGCTCGACGATCGCCGAGATGACGTCCACGGTCTGCGGCAACGCCTTGGCGATCAGGAAGGCGAAGGCAAGGCCGGCAATGACGGCCAGATGAAACGGCCGGGCTTCGGCTCGCCCGAACGACTTATCGAATGTTGCGGACATTGATGGCTCTCCCGATTGGCTCCCCTGTCATTCCGGGATGGTGCGCCAGCACCAGACCCGGAATCTCGAGATTCCGGGTTCGATGCTTCGCATCGCCCCGGAATGACGAGTTCGACCTACCCCGCGCCCTGATCGAACGCCTTGCGCAGCGCGACATAGCCCTGCTGCTGCGCGGTCCAGTTGCGGCCGCCGGTGATGGCGCCGTCGACCACCAGATCATGCCCGTTGATGAAACTGGATTCGTCGCTGGCCAGAAACACCGCGGCGTGGGCGATGTCTTCCGGCAAGCCGGCGCGTGGAATCGGCTGCGCGGCCTTGTAGACCTCGCGCATCACGGCCGGCGTCTTCTCGGCGGCTTCTACCGGCAACCCGAGCGCCTTGCCGAAAATGCCGGTGGCGATCGCTCCCGGCGAGATCGAGTTGACGCGGATGCCGGATTCACCGAGCTCCATCGCCACGCATTTGGTGAGGTGAATGACGGCGGCCTTGGCCGCGCCATAGACCACCGACGAGGAGAAGCCGGCCAGCCTGCCGGCGATGCTGCCATTGTTGATGATGCTGCCGGAGCCCTGGCGGCGCATATGGGGGGCGGCGTGCTTCATGCCGAGCATTACGCTGCGCACCAGTGTCGCCATCGCGGCATCGAAGCGGTCGACCTCGAGGCCTTCGATGCCGCCGGTCTGCGCCGGGCCGCCGGCATTGTTGAACAGGCAATCGATCCGGCCGAACTTGTCGACCGCCTGCTCGATCAGCGCGCGCATCTGCGCCTCGACCGTGACGTCGGTCTGGCGGAAGACGCAGTTGACGCCGAGCCTCCTGGCCAGCGCCTCGCCTTCCGGCACGCGACGTCCGGCAATGACGATTCTGGCGCCTTCGGCGACGAAAATCTCCGCGGTGCTCAGTCCAATGCCGCTTGTCGCCCCGGTGATCACCGCGACCTTGCCGTCCAGCCGTCCCATGTCGTTCTCCCATTCCTCGTGATTTTGATTTCAAATATATCTCCGGCCTCCCGGAACTACGCAAGCCACGGTTTGTTGCGAAACAGTTTCCTCGAACCGAGTGCGGTCGGCGCCGTTTCCGGCCGCTGATCGCGGATTTTCCTCTATGCTCGGCCTTATTTTGGATTCGCTCATCGGTTGATATGGCTTATGGGGAAATTGATCGACGAGTTTCGGCTGGTCTGGCAAGGAATATCCCAGCCATCGCCGCTACTTAATATCGGATTTGCAGCCTTCTGCCTCGCGCTGTCGACCGCTGCACGGTGGGGTCTTGCACTGATTCGACCGGACGTATTCTTCATCCCGTATTTTCCGGCCGTATTCTTTGCCACCGCCTTCGGCGGCTACCGGATCGGCATTGCAACCGCACTGGCCGGAGGGATACTCGGCCTGACCGTCAACTTCAGCGACGCGATGGCCGATACAGCCAGAGTAATACTGCTGCTGATTTATTGGACGGTGTGCGGACTGACGATCTGGGGGGTGGCGCACTATCGATCGATCGCCTTGCGGCAACGAGACATCTCACGGCGGCTGATCCGGGAGGAGGAATACCGCAAGCTGATCGTCGACGAACTCCAGCACCGGCTGAAGAACAAGCTGTCGACCATTCATGCGGTTCTGCATCAGGTGCTGCACGATCAGCCGCAGATTTGGGCCCGCATCGATCCCAGGATACGAGCGCTGTCCCGGACGGACGACCTGATTGCCAGGGTCGACGGCTTTGGCTGCGATATCAAGGATCTCCTGGTCTCCGAACTCGGTCCTTACGGGCATGTCCGGTTCAACCTGAACGGAGATCCGCTGTTTCTCCCCGGCAAGCTGGCGGTGAGCCTGGCGCTGATATTCCACGAACTGGCCACCAATGCCGGGAAATACGGCGCGTTTGCCTCTCCGCGAGGGTTTTTGCAGGTGTCATGGACGGTCACCGACGATCGCCTCGGCATTACCTGGGACGAGACCGAAGGTCCTCCGGTCGGAAGCATCGGGGAAGCAGGCTTCGGCACCAAGCTGTTGAAATCGGCGCTCCTGCCCTTCGACGGCAAGACCGAAATCAGCTTCTTGAAGACCGGGGTTCACTGCACCCTGCAGTGTCGCATACCCGCGAGCTAGCAGGCCGCCTTCGGCCCATCGAGGACGAAAGTCGCCGAAGGCCCGGCATTCCAAAATCGCGTTAGAGCTCTGTTAATGACGATTAGGGTGAGGCTAATTCAAAGCGCACACTTTGTTCGACTGACGCCCTCTTTCTCGGTTCCATTTAACCAAAACTACAAGGGACTCCGCCACAGTCGGCCGCATGCCAAGCCGCACCCAACACAACCTGCAGAGAGCCCTGTCCGAACGCGGTAACGAACTTGCTGCAGATGCCGAGCTGAGCATTCTGAGGGATGTCTTCCGAATGCTCCCGACCGGCGTGACGGTTCAGGACGAGCAAGGCCACTTCCTGCTGGTGAATGACGCCGCCGCGGCCCAACTCAGGATGGCTGGCGTCGAACCGGCGGCGCCGGCTTCGAGGGAACTGGACCACCGTCGCAAGACCGGCATCGAAGTGCTGCGCACCGGCCGCCCCGCGATTGCGGAAGAATGCGTCGACAACGGCCATGCCAAGCAGGTCTATCTCACCACCCATCGACCGGTTCGCATCGCCGACCGCAACCTGCTGCTGTCGAGCTCCGCCGACATCAGCGAGCAGAAGGCCGTCGAGGATCACTTGTTCCGGTCGGCCTATTATGACGAACTGACCGATCTGCCGACGCGGCGCGTGATCGAGCATCGCGTCAACGCGCTCTTGAAGCGCGACGAGCCGCACGGCCGCTTCGCGCTGGCGTTCCTCGACATCGATAATTTCAAGCATATCAACGACTATTACGGCCACGCGATCGGCGATGCGCTTCTGGTCGAGATCGCCAGGCGGCTTGGGCTGGACTTGCGCGAATCCGACATGCTGTCGCGGATCAGCGGCGATGAATTCCTGCTGCTGCTCGATCCGATCCAGAGCGAGCACGAAGTGTCGGAGTACATTCGCTTCCTGCTGGAGCGCCTGAGGGCGCCGTTTTTCATCGACGGCTCGGAAATTTTCGCATCGACCTCGATCGGGGTCAGCCTCTATCCCGAGCACGGCCGCAGTTACGATTTGCTGCGCCAGAACGCCGACATCGCGATGTATCGCGTCAAGAACGAGGGCAAGGGCTCCGCCGCCTTCTTCGACGCCAGCATGGAGCGCGAGGCGCAGGCGCGCATGAAAGTCGAGCAATCGCTGCGGCTGGCGATCCTGGAGAAACGCTTTTGCTGCGCCTTCCAGGCCAAGGTCGACATCCGCACCCAGGATATCAAGGGCATCGAGGCGCTGGTGCGCCTGCGCGACGATACGGGCGTCATTCAGGCTCCCGACACCTTCATCAATCTTGCCGTGGAACTCGGATTGATCGACGAGCTCACGCACCTGGTGCTGGCCGAGATCGTCAAATCGATCGATCTCATCAACGAGACCTTCGGCCCCGGCGCCACCATCAGCATCAATGTCGCGGCCAAGCAGGCCGGCAATCCGGAATTCATGCGACCGTTTGCGACCGCCATCGAGGCGACGGGATATCCCGAACGTTTCATGATCGAGGTCACGGAAGACGCCTTCGTCACCAAAACCCATTTCCAGGATCAGATCCTGCCGATCTTCCGGAAGATCGGGGTCCGGATATCGATCGACGACTTCGGCATCGGCTATTCGTCGCTGTCGGCGCTGGCCGACATCACCGCCGACGAGATCAAGATCGACCGCTCCTTCATCACCGACATCCACAAGCGCCCGCGCAGCCAGGGCATCTTGCGGGCGATCGAGTCGCTGAGCGAGGCGCTGGGCATGACCGTTATAGCCGAGGGCATCGAAACCTTCGAGGAACTCGCCTATCTGCAGGCCGCCACCAAGATCCGCTATGCCCAGGGCTATTACTTTTCCAGGCCGATCTTTCTGGAGGAACTCAAGCCGGCGATTCCGCTCGCCAGCGCAGCGCGCGCCAGCCCGGCGAGCCGTCCGCCGCAGGAAAACCGCCCGGTCTATGCGCGCGGCGAGCGCTATCGGCGTTGATGGCGATCGCGGAATCGTGGTCGGCGTCATTGCCGCCGGCCGATCAGCGAAATGAACGAGTGCCGGCGCCCGGGAACGTCTTCGTATTTGCATCCGGCGAGGCGGCTTCGGGATCCAGATTCCGCTATGCGAAATCGCAGGTCATTTGCTAGATATATCAAGCAAATGAACCTCGCAGTTCAGTTCCAATAATGAGATAAATCAGACGCGGCACAGATCGCCCGGCCAATCGTCGCTATCTCCATCCGGCATCCATCGAGGACTTTTCTCGCGCCATGTCCGATCGCCACTCCATCGTCAGCGACCCCGAAGTCATTCGTGTGCGCGCCATGGAAACGCTGTTTGAGCGGCTCGAGAGTCTTTGTGAAGGCGCCATTGCGATCGATCGCGCGGGGCGCGTCGTCTACGTCAACGAAAAATATCTTGCCTCGCTCGGCCTCGATCACGCGTCGGAAGCCATCGGCCGCCCGATCGAGGAAGTCATCCCCAACAGCCTGATGCGCCGGGTAGCGGAGACCGGCGAGCCGATCCTGCTGGACATCATGGAGCTCGGCGGCGAGCAGCTCGTCGTCACGCGGATGCCGATCGAGGATGAGAACAAGAATGTGATCGGCGCGATCGGCTTTGTGCTTTACGATCGCCTCGACGGCCTCAAGCCGCTGATTGCGCGGATGGCTCAGCTCGAAAGCGACTTGCGCGTGGCGAAACGACAATTGTCGCAGCCGCGCACCGCGCGGTTTACCATCGGCGACTACGTCGGCGGGACCGAAGGGATTGCGCGGGCCAAGGAACTCGCCGGCCGGGCAGCGCGGCAAAGCGTGACGGTGCTGCTGACCGGCGAAACCGGCACCGGCAAGGAACTGCTGGCCCAGGCCATCCACAACGCGTCCGCGCGCGCCGACAAGCCTTTCGTCAGCGTCAATGTCGCCGCCATTCCCGATACGCTGATCGAGTCCGAATTCTTCGGCGCAGCGCCGGGCGCCTACACCGGCGCCGATCGCAAGGGCCGCGATGGCAAGTTCCGGATCGCCGACGGAGGGACCTTGTTTCTCGATGAAATCGGCGAAATGCCGCTGCAGTTGCAGGTCAAGCTGCTGCGCGTGTTGCAGGAGCGCGAAATCGAGCCGCTCGGATCGGAAAAGGTCTCGAAAGTCGATATCCGCGTTATCGCCGCCACCAACATCGATCTGCAGAAGCGCGTGAACGAAGGTGCGTTCCGGGCCGATCTGTACTATCGGCTCAACGTGCTTTCGATCGCGTTGCCGCCGTTGCGCGACTGCATCGGCGATCTTCCCGAGATTTGCGCCCGGCTGCTCGACGACATCATCCTCTCCGGCAACTATCTCAGCGCACGGATCACGCCCTCGGGTCTCGCCGCGCTTGCCCGTTACGATTGGCCCGGCAACGTCAGAGAGCTGCGCAACATCCTGGAGCGCGCCCTGATCCTCAGCGATTCAGGCCGTCTGACCGGCAATGATTTCGCGCGCATTTTGCCCTTCGGGGCCGAAGTCAAGGCCATGGCGGCAACAAGGCCGGAGGCAGGCGTCGTCCCGTATTCGCAGGCCGAAGCGAGGTTCGAGAAACAGACACTCGAGCATGCACTTCAGGCGACCAATGGGCAGATTTCCGAAGCGGCCAAGATGCTCCGCATCTCCCGCGCAACGTTTTACAAGAAGCTCGCCAAGCTCGGGCTCACGCCATCAGGTTCGCCACCCGTCTGATTTTTGAGACTCGAAGCGTCTCAAGTCTCAGACAGTTGACGCCGGCTGCTTCCGGCTCGACATCGCCGGCAGCCGCCTGAACTGCCGGTTTTTCAGTCGTTTTGATATATCGCAATGCATCTGGCGCGGACCTTGCTCTGTTTCTTCGACGACGCATGCCAAATGCGCGCGATCTTAGCAGGGAGGGAACGTCGTTGAGCCAGCATCCAGCCCTGCCCTATCTGCGCAACTCGGAGAAGGGCAAGATCGTTACCGCAGCCGAAGCCGTGCGGCTGATCCGCGACGGCGACACCGTCGCCACCGGCGGCTTCGTCGGCATCGGGTTCGCCGAGGAAATCGCGCTGGCGCTGGAGCAGCTCTATCTCGCCAGCGAAGGCGACGCCCCCTACACCCAGGGCAAGCCGCACAATCTGACGCTGATCTATGCCGCGGGACAAGGCGACGGCAAGGATCGTGGCCTCAATCATTTCGCGCATGAGGGGCTGGTCAAGCGTGTGATCGGCGGCCACTGGGGCCTTGCGCCGAAATTGCAGGCGCTCGCGATATCCAATCAGATCGAGGCCTACAATCTGCCGCAGGGCGTCATTACCCACATGTTTCGCGACATCGCGGCACGCCGCCCCGGCCATATCTCGCGCGTCGGCATGGGCACTTTCGTCGACCCGCGCAACGGCGGCGGCAAGCTCAACGCCCGCACCACCGAAGACATGGTCGAGCTGGTCACCCTCGGCGGCCAGGAATGTTTGTTTTACAAGACCTTTCCGATCGACGTCGGCATCATCCGCGCCACCACGGGCGATCCCGACGGCAACCTCACCATGGAAAAGGAAGCACTGACGCTGGAGGCGCTGGCAATCGCCATGGCGGCGCATAATTCCGGCGGCATCGTGATCGCGCAGGTCGAACGGGTGGCCGAAAGCGGCAGCCTCAATCCGCGCCAGGTCAAAATCCCCGGCATCCTGGTCGACTGCGTCGTGGTGGCGAAGCCGGAAAATCACTGGCAGACCTTCGGCACGCAGTACAATCCCGCGTTCAGCAGCGAGATCCGGGTACGCGCCGGCTCGCTGCCGCCGATGCCGATGAGCGAACGCAAGATCATCGCGCGCCGCGCCGCCTTCGAACTGAAGCCCAACAGCGTCGTCAATCTCGGCATCGGCATGCCCGACGGCATCGCGGCGGTCGCCAACGAAGAGGGGATCATCGACCTCATCACCATGACCGCGGAACCCGGGGTGATCGGCGGCATCCCCGCGAGCGGGATCGATTTCGGCGCGGCGATCAACACCCAGGCGGTGATCGATCAGCCTTATCAGTTTGACTTTTACGACGGCGGCGGCCTCGACGCGGCATTTCTCGGCCTCGCCCAGGTCGATCGCGCCGGCAACCTCAACGTCAGCAAATTCGGCCCCAAGCTTGCCGGCGCCGGCGGCTTCATCAATATCAGCCAGAACGCCAAGAAGGTGATATTCGTCGGCACCTTCGGCGCCGGCCGCCTGCGCATTGCCTTGTCCGACGGCAAGCTCGCCATCCTGGAGGAGGCGAAAGCGCGCAAGTTCGTCGAAGCCGTCGAGCAAGTGACGTTCAGTGGGGCTTATGCGACCAAGCGCGGGCAGAGCGTGCTCTACGTCACCGAACGCTGCGTCTTCACACTGACGCCCGACGGGCTCGAACTCGTCGAAGTCGCGCCCGGCATCGATATCGGACGCGATATCCTGGCGCTGATGGATTTCAAGCCGGCGATACCCCGCGATCCCGTTGCCATGGACCCGCGAATCTTCCGCGAGGGGCCGATGGATCTGCGCAAGGACATGCTTGCGATTCCGCTCGATCAGCGCTTCACGCTCGATGAGCAGCAGAACTTGTTCTTCGTCAATCTGGAGCGCTTCGCACTGCGCAGCCGCGCCGATATCGATGCGATCGCCGGAGCCGTGGAAATGAAGCTCGGCGGGCTCGGCCGGCGGGTCTACGCGATCGTCAACTACGACAACTTCTCGATCGTGCCCGAGCTGCTCGACGAATATTCGGCCATGGTGCGCAGCCTCGCCGACCGCTTCTACTCGGGCGTCTCCCGCTATACCACCTCGGGCTTCCTGCGCATCAAGCTCGGCGAAGCGCTGGAGAAACGCGGCGTCGCCGCGCATATTTTCGAAAGCGCGGAGGAAGCGCAGTCGGATTGGCGGAATGTCGCCGGCATCGCCGACTCGCGCCCCGATCCCGACCGGCGTGTGACGCTTGGAAGAACCGCATGAACGCTCAATGATATTTTTTCGAAACCGCGCGCAGCCGGAACATCGAATTGCAATGTTCCTCCCGCTGTGCGAATCGCTGTGATAACGTCAATTCTGCAACAGGAGGAACTGCCGTGCGCTTACCACTCATTCTCGCAACCGCCACACTCGGCCTGATCGGAAGCGCCGCCGCCCAGGCGGACGATCTCAAGATCGGCCTGATCTACGGAAAGACCGGGCCGCTGGAAGCCTACGCCAAGCAGACCGAAACCGGCCTGCGCATGGGACTGGAGTATGCCACCAAGGGCACCATGACGGTCGACGGCCGCAAGATCGTCGTCATCACCAAGGATGACCAGAGCAAGCCGGATCTCTCCAAGGCGGCGCTCGCGGAAGCCTATCAGGACGACAAGGTCGATATCGCGATCGGCACGACGTCGTCAGCGGCGGCGCTGGCCGACCTGCCGGTGGCCGAGGAAAACAAGAAGATCCTGATCGTCGAGCCCGCGGTCGCGGATCAAATTACCGGCGAGAAGTGGAATCGCTATATCTTCCGCACCGGGCGCAATTCCTCGCAGGACGCGATCTCCAACGCGGTGGCGATCGGCAAGCCCGGCGTCAGCATCGCCACGCTGGCGCAGGACTATGCCTTCGGCCGTGACGGCGTCGCCGCCTTCAAGGAGGCGCTGGCAAAGACCGGTGCGACGCTCGTCGCCGAGGAATATGCACCGACCACCACGACCGATTTCACCGCGGTGGGCCAGCGCCTGTTCGACGCGCTGAAGGACAAGCCGGGCCGCAAGATCATATGGATAATCTGGGCCGGCGCCGGCAATCCGCCGGCGAAGCTCCAGGACATGGATCCGAAGCGCTACGGCATCGAGCTCTCGACCGGCGGCAACATCCTGCCGGCGCTCGCAGGCTATAAGATCATGCCCGGCATGGAAGGCGCGACCTACTACTATTACGACATTCCGAAGAATCCGGTGAACGACTGGCTCGTCGCCGAACACCAGAAGCGCTTCAACGCACCGCCGGATTTCTTCACCGCGGGCGGATTTGCCGCGGCGATGGCCGCGGTCACCGCCGTGACCAAGGCGAAATCCACCGACACCGAAAAGCTGATCGCGGCGATGGAAGGCATGGAGTTCGACACGCCCAAGGGCAAGATGATGTTCCGCAAGGAGGACCATCAGGCGCTGCAGAGCATGTATCACTTCAAGGTCAAGGTCGATCCGAACGTCGCCTGGGCCGTGCTGGAGCCGGTGCGCGAACTCAAGATCGGGGACATGAACGTTCCGATCCGCAACAAGCGGTAACCATCGTTCCGCGATTGGCCTCTCCCCGCATGTGGGGGAGAGGCCAAGACTACTGCATCAAGACCCCTGCATCACGTGTCTACCCACGAGTTTTCGATGACCTCCCTCGAAACCCGCGACCTGACCATTCGCTTCGGCGGCCACGTCGCGGTCAACCGCGTCAGTTGCACGTTCCGGCCGGGCGAACTGACCGCCATTGTCGGCCCCAACGGGGCCGGCAAGACTACCTATTTCAATCTGATCTCCGGACAATTGCGCCCCACCGACGGCAGCATCCTGTTCGACGGCGCCGATATCACGCAACTTACCGCACCCTTGCGCACCCGCGCCGGCCTCGGCCGCGCGTTCCAGCTGACCAATCTGTTTCCCAATCTGAGCGTGGAAGAAAATGTCCGCCTCGCGGTGCAATCCGCGCACGGCGTGCATTACGACATGCTGCGGCCGTGGATGACCCGCCGCGACCTGATCGCCCGCGCCGACGCCATTCTCGACGAGGTCGCGCTCGGCGGCCGACGCAATGTGGCGGCGACCGCGCTGTCCCACGGCGATCAGCGCAAGCTCGAAGTCGCGCTGATGATGGCGCTCAAGCCGAAGGTCTTCATGTTCGACGAACCCACCGCCGGCATGAGCATCGACGAGGTGCCGGTCGTGCTCAATCTGATTGCGAAGCTGAAGCAGGATTCGAGCAAGATCATCCTGCTGGTCGAGCACAAGATGGACGTGGTGCGCTCGCTGGCCGACCGCATCATCGTGCTGCATAACGGCCAGCTGGTCGCCGACGGCAAGCCGGCCGAGGTGATCGCCTCGCCGATCGTGCAGGAGGCCTATCTCGGCATCGCGCCCGGAAAGAGCGCGGCATGACCGACCTTCTCACCCTCGCCGGCGTGCATACCCATGTCGGGCGTTATCACATCCTGCACGGCGTCGACTTCAGCGTGACCGAGGGCAAGACCACGATGCTGCTCGGCCGCAACGGCGCCGGCAAGACCTCGACGCTGCGAACCATCATGGGCTTGTGGCAGGCTTCCGCCGGCCAGATCACGCTCGACGGGCAGCGCATCGAGGCGAGCGCGACGCCCGATATCGCGCAGCTCGGCGTCGGTTACGTCCCGGAGAGCATGGCGGTGTTCTCGGACCTGACGGTGAAGGAAAACCTGATCCTGGCCGCACGCGACGGGCCGCTCGACGATGCCAGGCTGGAATGGATTTTCGGATTCTTCCCCGCGCTGCGCCGTTTCTGGCTGTCGCGCGCCGGGGCGCTGTCCGGCGGGCAGAAGCAGATGCTTTCGATCGCCCGCGCCATCGTCGAGCCGCGCAAGCTGCTGCTGATCGACGAGCCGACCAAGGGCCTGGCGCCGGCCATCGTGGTGGCGCTGATCGAGTGCTTTGCCGAAATCAAGCGCCGCGGCGCCACCATCCTCATGGTCGAGCAGAATTTCCATGCCGCGCGCGAGGTCGGCGATTCCGTTCTGGTGATGGACAACGGCCAGATCGTTCATCGCGGTGAAATGTCGGCGCTGGCCAGCGACGTGGCGCTGCAGGAGCGGCTGCTCGGACTCAGCCTGGAGGCGCATCAGTGACCGACCTCGCCGCACCGGAAGCATTGCCCAAGCCGAAGCGGGATATCCTGCCGGCGCTGTTGCCGGCGATTCTCGCCCTCGCCATGCTGCCGTTGATCGGCTCGGGAAGTTCCTGGGTAACGCTGACGGTGGCCAGCCTCGCCATGGGCATGATGATCTTCATCATGGCGTCCGGGCTGACGCTGGTGTTCGGCCTGATGGACGTGCTCAATTTCGGCCACGGCGCCTTCATCGCGGTCGGCGCCTATGTCGCGACGCTGGTGCTGCTGCCGCTGGCGCCCTACGTGCAGGCCGACTCGCTGTTGACCAACCTGGCGGTACTGGCGCCGGCCGCCCTGCTGTCGATGGCGGTCTCCGGCGCGCTCGGGCTCGTGGTCGAGCGCGTGCTGATCCTGCCGGTCTACGGCCAGCACCTCAAGCAGATCCTGATGACGACCGGCGGATTGATCGTCGCCGAGCAGGCGCTGTATGCGCTGTGGGGGCCGCAGATCATTCCGCTGCCGCTGCCGGCCTCGTTGCGCGGTTCCTTCATCATCGGCGACGTCGCGATCGCGAAATACCGCCTGCTGGCGATGCTGCTCGGGCTGGTCGTATTCGCCGCGATCCAGCTGGTGCTGAACCGCACCAAGATCGGCCTCTTGATCCGCGCCGGCGTCGAAAACCGCGAGATGGTGGAAGCGCTCGGCTATCGCATCAGGCGGCTGTTCCTCGGCGTGTTCATGGTCGGCTCCGGCCTCGCCGGCCTCGGCGGCGTGATGTGGGCGCTGTATCGCGAGCAGGTGCACGCCTCGATGGGCGACGATCTCACGGTGCTGGTGTTCATCGTGGTGATCATCGGCGGCCTCGGCTCGATCGGCGGCTGCTTCATCGGCGCGCTGCTGGTGGCGATGGTCGCGAACTACGGCGGATTTCTGGTGCCGAAACTGGCGCTGGTCTCCAACATCCTGCTGATGGTCGCGATCCTGATGTGGCGCCCGCGCGGGCTATATGCGGTGACCTCCAGATGATGATTCTTTCAGGCGATCCGCCGCGCAGCCGGCTTCTCGGCATCCTGCTCGTCGTCATCATCGCGGCGCTGGCGGTGGCACCCTTCGTCTTTCCCGGCGCCAAGGCGATGAACGTCGCCACCAAGATCTGCATCTTCGCAGCATTGGTGGCATCCTACGACCTCTTGCTCGGCTACACCGGCTCGGTATCGTTCGCGCACACGATGTTTTACGGCATCGGGAGTTATTCGATCGCGATCGCGCTCTATTCGATGGGACCGAACTGGACGGCAGTGGCTGCCGGCGTTGTGACCGGCCTGCCGCTGGCGATGCTGCTGGCGCTCGGGATCGGGCTGTTTTCGTTGCGGGTCGAGGCGATCTTCTTTGCCATGATCACGCTGGCGGTGGCCTCCGCGTTCCTGGTGCTGGCCTCGCAACTGTCGTGGCTCACCGGCGGCGAGGACGGTCGCAGTTTTCAGCTGCCCGAATTGTTGCGGCCGGGCACGGTCATCATTCCGAAGGACTGGTTCGGATTCGCCATCAACGGCCGCGTACTGACCTATTATCTGATCTTCGTGGCGTGCGCCGCGATGATCCTGGCGCTGCTGCGGGTGGTGAATTCGCCGTTCGGCCGCGTACTGCAGGCGATCCGCGAAAACCGCTTCCGCGCCGAAGCCCTGGGCTTCCGCACCGTGTTTCATCTGACCTATGCCAATTGTCTTGCCGCCCTCGTCGCCGCCAGCGCCGGTATGCTGAACGCGCTGTGGCTGCGCTACGCCGGGCCGGACACGTCGCTCAGCTTTTCCATCATGCTGGACATTCTGCTGATGGTGGTGATCGGTGGCATGGGAACCATGTACGGCGCCATCATCGGCGCGACGATCTTCATTCTGGCGCAGAACTATCTGCAGGCGCTGATGGGCGCGGCCTCCAACGCAGCGGCCGAGGCCGGACTGCCATTGTTGCCGGGATTGCTGCATCCGGATCGCTGGCTGCTGTGGCTCGGCCTGTTGTTTATCGCCAGCGTCTATTTCTTCCCCACCGGCGTGGTGGGACGGTTACGAAATCCTTCGCGCAAACCATCTTGAGGGCTGTTGTAGCCCGTATTTCTACGGCCCGGACGCGCCATTAAGACCTGAGTAACCGGTTTTCCTAACCGGTATGCCATTTGTGCGTTGTATCCATACCCCCTGGGGTTGGCGAATGCGCAAATTGGCTTCCAGCGTGTGGAACGGGTTTACCGCGGCGATCGGGTCGCCGGCTCTTGCCGCGTCGATACGGCGTGGGCCGATCCTTTCGCTGATCCTGTGCGGCGGCCTGCTGGTCGCGGCAATCATCGTCGGCACGGTGATGATGGTCGGCGAATTCCGCGAGCGCACCCTCAGCAACACCGAGCGCGAACTCGAAAATACCGTGCTGCTGCTGTCCCAGCACTTCGAGCAGCAATTCGAAGACGCCGATGTCATCGCGAACAACCTGATCGCCCAACTGCAATTTTCCGAGATCGCTTCGCCCGAAATTTTCGAGAGGCAGATGTCGACGCCCGAAGCGCACCTGATGTTGCGATCCAAAGTCGGAACGCTGTCCCCTATCGGCGAAATCAAACTCTTCGATGCCAGGGGGACACTGATCAACTCATCGGGAGTCTGGCCGCTGCCGGCCATCAGCATTGCCGAGCGGGCCTATTTCAAGACCCTCAAATCGGATCCGGGCTCAAAAATTGCCCTGGCCGAGCCGGTTCGCATTTTCACCGGCAGTTGGACCACTGTCGTCGCCCACAGACTCACCGGGCCGAACGGGGTTTTTCTCGGCGTGATGGCGAGACGGATAGACCCCGATAATTTCGAGAAATTCTTCGCATCCGTCGCGCTTGGCAAGGGCGCCGCCATCTCCATGTTCCATCGCGACGGGACGATGCTGGCGCGCTATCCTCATATCGCCGACATGATCGGGCAAAAATTCAAGGGGGCGCCGCTGCTCAACAAGGTTCTGACCGAGGGCGGCCGGCAGACCCTCCGGATGCAGAGCCCCGTCGACGGGCTGCCACGGCTCGGTTCGGCGGCCGCCCTGAATCATTTGCCGGTCGTGGTCGTCGCGACCACGACCGTCGCCGCCGCGCTGGCCGACTGGCGCGAGCAAACCAGGCTGATCGTCGCCGCCGCCGTGCTGTCGGCGCTGGTGATCGCGGTCATTCTATTCCTGATCGTCAGGCAGATGGCCCGGCAAGGCCGGGATTCGCAGCAGCGGCTGGAATTGCAGAAGCAGCAGCTCGACACCGCCCTGAACAACATGACGCAGGGCCTCGTGCTGTATGACGCATCGGCGCGCATCATCCTCTGCAACCGGCGCTACATCGACATGTACGAACTATCGACCGACGTCGTGAAGCCCGGCTGCCACTTCCACGACCTGATCCGGCACCGCCAGGCGACGGGATCCTTCGACGGGAATGTCGAGGAGTTTTGCTCAAACATCATGCGCAATGTTGCGCAGGGCAAAATCACGCACATGACCATGGAAACCGGAGGCCGTTCGTATCTGATCGTCAACAAGCCGCTGACGCAGGGTGGCTGGGTCGCGACCATAGAAGACATAACGGAGCGCCGGAACCTCGAACAGGAACGCGACCGCAATCATGCGTTCCTGCGTCAGATCATCGACAACATACCGTCACAGATCACCGTCAAGGACGTGCGCGATCGCCGTTATCTCCTGGTCAACCGGGTGGCCGAGACCCATTTCGGCCTCTCGAGCGACGCCATCCTCGGCAAAACGGCACCGGACATATTTGCAGAGGCCGTCGCCGATGCGGTCACGGCACGCGACGAGGAGGCCCTGCGATCAGCTGACGGCTGGTTCCTCGACGCGACCCCGTGGGAAAGCTCGACGCTGGGCCCCCGCTTCGTGACTTCAACGCGCATTGGAATCCGCGATCAGGCCGGCGAGACCCGATACCTCGTCAATGTCGTCGACGACGTGACCGACCGGCGGCGCGCCGACGAAAGGATCGCCCACCTCGCGCACTACGACGCGCTGACTGACCTGCCGAACCGGGTGCTGTTCCGCGAACAGATCGAACGTGAACTGCAGCGAACCGGCCGCGGCGAGCAGTTCGCACTGCTCTATATCGACGTCGACGAATTCAAGGGCATCAACGATTCGCTCGGACATCACGTCGGCGATGAACTGCTGAAGGCCGTGGCTAACCGCCTCCGGAGCTGCATCAGGGAAACCGATCTCATCGCACGGCTTGGCGGCGACGAATTCGCGGTCATTCAGACTGGCGTCCGGAACACCCGCGAGGTCGTGGAGTTCGTAACGCGCATTCACGAGACCATCCGGCAGCCCTATCAATGCCTCGGCCACCAACTTTCGACCGACGCCAGCATCGGCATTGCAATGGCGCCGCAGGACGGCACCGATCTGGATCAGCTGATCAAGAATGCCGATCTGGCAATGTATGGCGCCAAGGCCGGGGGACGCCGGACCTATCGCTTCTTCGAGCCGGCCATGGATGCCAGCGCGAAGGCGCGGCTTGCCATGGAGCAGGACCTGCGTCAGGCGCTCGTGGATGGCGGCTTCGAAATTCACTATCAGCCCCTCGTCGATCTTCGCCATAACGAGGTGACCGGCTGCGAAGCTTTGCTGCGCTGGCGCCATCCGGAACGCGGCATGATTTCTCCCGCCGAGTTCGTACCGGTCGCGGAAGACACCGGCCTGATCGTCGAGCTCGGCGAATGGGTCTTACGCACCGCCTGCGCCGAAGCGGCGACCTGGCCGGATCACGTCCGAATTGCCGTCAACGTCTCGCCGGTTCAACTGAAGTGCCCGACGCTGGCGCTGAAGATCACAAGCGCATTGGCGGCCTCCGGCCTGAAGGCGAGCCGGCTGGAGCTCGAGATCACCGAGGCAGTACTGATCCGCGACGACGAGACCGCGCTCGCCATCCTGCATCAGCTCCGCGCCATCGGTGTCCGGATCGCGCTGGACGATTTCGGCACCGGCTATTCCTCGCTGAGCTATCTGAAGCGCTTCCCCTTCGACAAGATCAAGATCGACCGCTGCTTCGTCAGCGACATCACGGAGATCGACGGCTCGTCGGCGATCGTGCAGGCGGTGGTGAACATCGCAGCCTCCCGCGACATGACGACGACGGCGGAAGGCGTCGAAACATCAGAGCAGAAGGAACTGCTTCGCGCGCTGGGCTGCACTGAGATGCAGGGCTACCTGTTCAGCGCCGCGAAACCCGGCCCGCAAGTGCGGCAACTGTTCGGCACGCAACCGGCGATGAAGGCGGCCGTGGCCTAGCTACGAAGATTCCGCAGTTGCCCGGCGAAGTCCCGGGCGGCGCCGTTGCGGCGCCGCCGGAATTTTTCCTTCACGACGACCGTTTGCGGCCGGTCCACATCGCCTTCACGAGATTCTCACGGTGCAGCAGGCTCGAAGCCGCAACACCCAGGACATGCAGGCTGGCCAGCACCAGCGTGCCGTGGGCGAGCGCCTCGTGAAGCTTCTCGACCCATTTGGCCCCCCAATAGGCGTCCGTCGTCATCATGTAACCGGTCACAGCGGTGCCGATCAGTGCCGCGAGCAGCGCTACGATCATCGCACCGCCGGCGGGATTGTGGCCGAGATAGCGCGGCGCCCTGAGGTTCGCGACATCCCGCAGGTAGGCCAGCACATCGCGCGGCGACCGCACGAAACTCGAAAACCGCGCGTGGTGCGGACCGACGACGCCCCAGGCCAGGCGGAGCGCCAGCAGAGTGGCGATGCCGTAGCCGGCGGCGATATGCACGCCCTCGATCTCGTCGCCGGTGACGAAGGCGACGACGAACAGCGTCAACAGCGTCCAGTGGAACAGCCGCACGAACGGGTCCCACACCTTGACCGTTGCCGGCGGCACTGTGCCGCCGGCTTCGATCGCGTCATGCGTGAATGCCATGGCGGGGGCCGTTACAGCTGGCCGACGATGGCGGCGGAAGTCGGATCGACAAACAGTTCGACGCGGCTGCCGTTCTTGTCGATGGTATAAAGCTCGCCGCAGGCGGCCTTCAGCTTTGCCTTTTGAACCTTGTAGCCCTGCGCCTCGATCTTGGCCTGGAGGGCATCGAGGGAGAGCCACTGGCTCTGCGGCGCCGACGTGCAGGGCCGCCCGAGGCTGCCGGCGTTGGCGAACGTCGCCGTGGCAAGCAGGGCAGCGGTAGCGAGCATTGCGATCTTGGTCATGGGAAGTCTCCGTGGTGGGCGCCTGCCTGCTGGCAGCGCTGGAAAAGGGATCGATCCCGATGGGTGCCTTTGATCCATGTCATCGACCGGTCAGCGTCCCATCGGTATTGGATAACGATGGTTAGTGGCGCCGACCGTGGTCCCGTCGCTCATCGTGGCGTTCGTGGGCTTCATCGTGATGTTCGCGGTGGCCGCGACGGGCGTCGTGGTGTTCCCTGCGGGATTCATGGTGGCGCTCATGTGCGTATTCTTCGCCACGCACGGCAGGCCGGGTCGCCTCGGTGGTGCTTCCGATCTCCGTGGCGGTGACATCTTTGGCCTGGGCCAGCGCTCCGGCGCCGAACAGGGTGATGAGGGTACCGAGCAAGATGGTCTTGCGCATGGTGATATCTCCTGGGCTTGCGTCCCGACCGCCTATCCGGCCAGCGACGGGATGCACTATCGGCCGGCACCGCTGACAACCGCCTGTTGACCGATGTCAGCGAACTGTCAGGCGGTCCATGTCAGGGGTGACGTCGAAAGGAATTGAGTGCAGTGATGGGCTTGCGTTCGAAAGGATTGGCTTTTGGCTTGCTGTCAGCGCTTGCGGTGTTCGCGGCCGGTGCGCGGGCCGACGACCACCGCGACCATGACGTGGCGCGGCAGGCCGTCGAACGCGGCGAGATCAAGCCGCTTGCCGAAATCCTGCAGATGGTGCGCGACAAGCTTCCCGGCGAGGTCGCCGGCGTGAAGATCGAACGCAAGGGTGGACGGCTGATGTACGAATTGCGGATCGTCGGCGCACAAGGACGCCTTCTTGAAGTTTACGTCGATGCGGCGACCGGCGCGATTGGCCGCACCCGGGAGAAATGATGCGCGTGCTGCTCGTCGAGGATGACCGCAGGATCGCCGCCGAGGTCGAGCGCGCGCTGGTGGCGGCTGGCTATGTGGTCGATCGCGAAAGCAAGGGCGAGGAAGCCTGGTTCCGCGGCGACACCGAGGACTATGCCGCGATCATTCTGGACCTGGGATTGCCCGGCATGGACGGACTGGCCGTACTCAAGCGCTGGCGCGCAAGCGGCCGTACCACGCCTGTTCTGATTCTCACGGCGCGCGGCAGCTGGAGCGAGCGCGTCGACGGCATCGATGCCGGCGCCGACGACTATCTGCCAAAGCCGTTTCAGATGGAGGAATTGCTGGCACGACTGCGCTCCGTCCTGCGCCGCTCGGCCGGACGGGCCTCCTCCGTGGTGACGATCGGCGATCTCACCCTCGACGAGCGCCAGATGAAGGTCAGCGTGCGCGGCGTCCCGATCAACCTGTCGGCGCTGGAATATCGCGTGATGGCCTATCTGATCCACCAGCGCGGTCGCGTCGTGTCGCAGCTCGAGCTCAGCGAAAACATCCATGGTACCGACGACGCCCACGATTCCAACGCCATCGAGGTTCTGGTCGGCCGCCTGCGCCGCAAGCTCGGCATCGATCTCATCGAGACCAGGCGCGGCTTCGGCTACCTGATTCCGGAGCCGGCCGGATGAGCCGGAATTCGCTGCGGCTGCGCCTCGTCGCCGGCGGCATCGCCGCGATCGTGCTTGCGCTGGCGCTGGCCGGTCTCGGTCTGACGCTATTGTTCGAGCGCCATGTCGGCCGCACCGTCTCCCAGGATCTCGATGTCCATCTCAAGAAGCTGTTGGCCGGCCTCGACGTCGACGCCGACGGGCGCATGGTTGTCAACAATGGCCCCGTCGATCCGCGGTTTTCCGAACCGCTGTCGGGCCTGTATTGGCAGATCGCCGACGACCGCGGCCAGACGCTGCGCTCGCGCTCGCTGTGGGATTCATCTTTGCTGCTGCCGAAGGACGAGCCCGCCGCCGGCGAAGTGCATCGCCACGAAGCGACCGGCCCCGGCAACGGCCGGGTTCTGCTTGCCGAACGCCGGGTCCGGCTCAACATCAACGGGCGCGATGCGCCGGTCACGGTCGCGGTCGCGATCGACGCCGCGCATGTCGCGGCGGCGACCACCGCGTTCGCCACCGACCTCGCGACGGCGCTCGGCCTGCTCGGGATTGCGCTGGCGGCGGCAACCGCTGTACAGGTCGGGCTGGGGCTGCGGCCGCTCGACGTCCTCAGGCGCGGCGTGGCCAATATCCGCGCCGGCCGCGACCGGCGGCTCGCAGCCGCCGTGCCTGACGAAGTCCGGCCGCTGGTCGACGAGGTCAATGCACTGCTGGCTGCGCGCGCCGAGGAAGTCGAGCGCTCCCGTCACCGCGCCGCCGATCTTGCCCACGGCCTGAAGACGCCGCTTGCCGCTCTCGCCGCCGATGCCGGCCGTCTGCGCGAGGCGGGACAGTCGGTTGTTGCCGACGGCATCGATGAGGTGATCGGGACCATGCGCCGTCATGTCGACCGGGAACTTGCACGGGCCCGGCTGCACGGCGCCGGGCGTTCCCGGCCGGATGCATCGACAACGCTGGCGCCGCTGGTTCGCTCACTGGTAGCGACGCTGGCGCGGACGCCGGACGGCGCCCGGATCGCCTGCGAGATCGCGATGACGGATGAAGTGACGGTGCCGTTCGAGCGCGCCGATCTCGCCGAGGTGCTGGGCAATCTGCTCGAGAACGCAACGCGCCATGCCCGCAACCGGGTCCGGATCGCCGCCGCAGCGGACGGCCGCAACATCACCGTTGAGGACGACGGCGCCGGCATTCCCGAAGCGGTCCGGCCAACCGTCCTCGCCCGCGGCGAACGGCTCGACGAACGCGGCGGCGCCGGGCTTGGTCTTGCCATCGTCCAGGACGTCGTCGAAGCCTATGGCTGGACGTTGCAGCTGGATACGTCGGAACTCGGCGGACTGCGCGCCACACTCCAGCCGAATGCTTCGACCGAGCTTGCCGGCTAGCCCGCATTCATTGGACGGCATTCACGGACGCCAGCGATTCAAGCCGGCGCACCCAGAACGTTTCCGGAAGGCGCCCGGCTGATGGTTTCCTTGCAGCGATGCCATTCCCGCATCGGCGCATCGGCAACCCCCTGGCGCGACAGCGCGAGATACTCGCTGCGCAGGATGATGCTCACGACTTCGCCCGAGCCGTTTTCTCCTGCCGGGACGACATAGTCGAAAGCATGGCGGCTGTAGTTGCCGTCGATTTGCTTGCCGCCCGGCGTGGTGATCCTCTCGGCGCGGATCGACATCCGCAGCCCGTCGGTGCTGCACCAGTCGCCGTCGATGGCGTCGGCGCGGCCGACGCCGGTTTGCAGCAGCACGCCCATCGCGGCCAGCACGATCAGCATACGCGTGGACATCGGCGCCTCCATCGCAAAAGGGCATCATCTGCTGGCATTTTGCCACAGACGAGGTACGCCCGCATCAGGACAGTTTTGCGCTAGGATCAGGCAATTGCGCGACGCCAGATTCCTATTCTTCCGCGCTCGGCCGTCCGCCCGACAGATCCCTCCACGAAAATGAGTGCAGCCATGGCCAACATCGAATCCCGTCTCAACGCTCTCGGCCTGGTGCTGCCGCCGGCCTTCGCGCCGCCGCCCGGCATTGTCCTGCCTTTCGTCAATGTGCGCAGAATCGGCAACCGCGCCGTTCTTGCCGGGCACGGGCCGCAGAGCCCCGAGGGACCGCTGGCGCAGCCGCTCGGCAAGGTCGGCCGCGAGCTGACCATCGAGCAGGGCTATGCGGCCGCAAGGCTCACGGCGCTGTCGATGCTGGGCTATCTCAAGCGCGCGCTCGGCGATCTCGACCGCGTTACGCATTGGGTGCGCATTTTCGGCATGGTCAATTCGGCGCCCGGCTTCGTCCAGCAACCCGCCGTCATCAACGGCTTCTCCGACCTCATCCTCGAACTCTGGGGACCCGAGGCCGGCGCCCACGCCCGCAGCGCGGTCGGCATGGCCGAACTGCCGTTCGGGATGCCGGTGGAAATCGAGGGCGAGGTCCAGATCGCGGATTAGCCGCAAATCGACTTGATTGTCGGGCCTATCGTCATAGGGTTGCAGTACCATTCCCCGCGACGCGCTCACATCGAGGAATCCGCATGCAGCCTGTTTCCCTCCTCCTGAACATCTTCTGGATCCTGCTCGGCGGCGCGTGGATGGCCGCGGGCTGGATGATTGCCGCCGTCGTCATGGCCATCACCATCATCGGCCTGCCCTGGGCAAGGGCCGCGTTCAATATCGCCGTCTATACCCTGCTGCCGTTCGGCTCCAAGGCGGTGCGTCGCGACGAAGTCACCGGCCAGCCCGACATCGGCACCGGACCGCTCGGCGTGATCGGCAACCTGATCTGGCTGTTGCTGGCAGGCTGGTGGCTGGCGCTCGGGCACATCGTCACCGCGGTCATCCTTGCGGTAACCATCATCGGCATCCCCTTCGCCTGGGCACACGTCAAACTCGCCGGCATCGCGCTGTGGCCGATCGGCAAGGTGATCGTTCCGGCATAGGACGTCATCCCGAGGGGCGTGCCCGGGACGTGACTAGCGCCTCAGCGCCAGGCTTCGTGCGATTCAGTCGGCTGGTCGCGGACCCAGTTCGGCCTCAGCAGAACCTTGAGGCCGGCCTCGAACGGGAGAACCCCCACCTGGCGCGCGTCCTCGGTGATCCTGATCGCCCAGCTCCTGGGAACCTCCGGATGCTCCTGGACCAGCCTTTGAACGACACCCGCGGCAAATAGCAGGGCATCGATATCGTCGGCCAAAGCCGTCCCATCGTGGCCATGGCCATCAATGGGGTTGATCGGATCGCAGACCTGGAATCTGTAAAACGGCATGGAATATGAATGCCCAACCCTTGTTGTTCCCGCTTTGACATCGATCAACCCTGCGGCCCGCCCTGCGGCAACATTTGTCAAGGGGAACCTGCAAGACCTTCGCCGCCTGATCCTTCCGGTCGACGAACTCGACCGGCCTTGAAGACTTGGCTCCCTATGCCGCCAGCCGGCCACGGTTGTTTTCGGCGAGGATCGGGCGGATCAGCCGTCCGAAGCGCTCGGCCTCTTCGTCGTGCAGATAGCCGGACAGGCAGAACGAATGACAGCCGGCGTCGATGAATTGCTGCAGCGTCGCGGCGCATTGAACGGGATTGCCGACCACCGCAATCCCGGCGCCGGGCCGCACCTTGGTGATGCCGGTCCATAGATGCGGCATCAGGAGGTCGCCATGCTCGCGGGCGAGCTCCTGCACGCGCCGGTTGGCTTCCGACTTGTTGTAGAGCGTTTTCATCTCCTGCTTCTGCCGTTCGGTCGCGTCGCGCACCAGCACATCGGCGGCTTCCCAGGCATCGGCTTCATCTTCGCGGCAGATTACCTGCAGCCGCATGCCAAATCCGATTGTCTGGTCGCGGCCATGGGTGCGGGCCATCCGCCTGATCTCGGCGATGTTATCGGCGATCCGATCCGGCAGGTCGCCCCAGAACAAATGCACGTCGGAATGCTTCGCCGACATTTCCCACGCCTGCCGCGAGCCGCCTCCGAGATAGAATTTCGGGAACGGCTGCTGCAGCGGCCGCGGCCGGATATGCGCGCCGGACAGCGTGTGGAATTTGCCTTCGAAATGCACCGGACCGCGTGTGGTCCACAGCGCCTTCAGGATCGAAACCTCCTCCTCCATCAGCGCGTAACGCTCTTCCTTGGCGTAGCGCACGCCCTCGCCTTCGACCTCGCTTTCGTTCTGGCCCGCGATCAGGTTGATGCAGATGCGCCCGCCCGACATCTGGTCGAAGGTCGAGATCATCTTGGCCAGCAGCACCGGATTGATGTAGCCGGGCCGTGCCGCGATCAGCGGCTTGATCTTCGACGAACGCGCCGCCATGAACGCGCCGGTGATCCAGGCCTCCCAGCACACCGAGCCGACCGGGATCAGCAAATATTCGAAGCCCGCCTTCTCCGCGGCCTGCACCACGCGGTCGCACAAGTCAGGCGATCCCGGCACCTGGGCCTCGGGCACGCCATAGGCCGTGGTGTCGCCATGTGTGGGCAGGTACCAGCCGAATTCGAGCGGACGCATGAACTTCTCTCCTTGATGCGCGGCTTTGGCCTGCGCGATTTCCTCAAGGGCAGTGTACAGGCTGCGTCGGGCGGGACAATCGGGGTATACCCCCGACGGCCCCAGGCCGGCCAATCAGCCTCAAATCCATCAGGAGGCGCTGACGATCTCGCGAGGATTGGTCGAACGGACAGATCGTTCGTCGACCAGATAGTTCGTCAGCAATGCGCCGGCCCACATGGCGGCAAGGGCCACCCAGGATGTCAGGGCAAAGATCGCTCCGCCGGTGACGCCGGCGCCGACGGCGCATCCGCCGGCCAGCATGCCGCCGAAGCCCATCAGCGCCGCGCCGAACAGGTAGCGGCTCATACTCGGTCCGTCCTGAAATCCCTGCATCTTCCATTCGCCCGCCAACAGCGCGGCAAACAGCGAGCCGGCGAACACGCCGGGAACCAGGCCGACGTCGAACCCCAGCTGCAAGGACGGTGAATTGATCAGTCCCATCAGCGTGTCGGCCGATGGCCCGATAAAACTGATGCTCTTGACCTGAACCAGATTGAATGAGGCTTGTGAGACGCGAAACGTCAACAGCCAGCCCGCCGCAACGGCAAGGCCGACGCCCACGGCGCTGGCGCCGGCAAGGGCGCCGACGCGGGCGCGCCGCGCCAGCCATAGCGCGCCGCCGAGCCCAAGCATGCCCAGAAACAGGCCCAACACTGCGCCAGCGTCGACGATTGCAAGCAGGCTGCGCGAAGGGCCGCCCTGCACGGTCCACAATTCGGACAGCGCTTCCCGGACAGGCGAGAGGAACCCTCGCAGCGAGGCCTGGCCGACGATGGTAAGGACCAGCCCGGAAATGAGCGCGCGCAGATTTCCGGTCGCCGACAGAACCAATAGGCGGCTCGCGCAGCCGCGCGCCAGGATCATGCCGGAGCCGAACAGCACGCCGCCGATCAGGCTGCCGGAGAGGCTGCCTCGCGCGGCAAGCTGGCGGGCGCTGGAAACGTCGAGCAGCCCCGAGGCGATGAGCGCATTGGTGCCGGCAACGGCGGCAGAGAACGTCAATAGCCAGATCGAGAACTTCGAGCCAAACAGCCCGTGCGAGAATTCGATCACGGCGGATCGCAGGCAGAATTTGCTCGACTGCGCGAAAGCGCCGAACAGCATTCCGATCAGCAGCCCCCCTGCGGCAAGAACCACCGCATCGCCGGCAAGATCGATGAATGATTCCAGATACAAGCCGTTCGGGCCTTTCGTCGGCTGACGGACCATGGCGCTGACTAGATTGTCAGGAGATCGCTGCCGGTCCTTGATTTGGCGCAATCAACCGCTTCGTCGGGGGTATCCCCGACGCGGGCCGGTCCCCTCACTTCGATCTCAGCAACCGCTCGCGATAAGCCTCCAGCCCCAGCCGGACGTCCTTGTCCTCGACCCATTCGCCTGTTTCATCCATTACGCCGGCCTCCAGCATCGCGGCTGCGCAGGGCCAGTGCAGATCGACCCAGCGCGGAATATCGGCCTCCGGCATGGCGCTCCGCCGGCAGATCCGCTCGGTCATTTCGCGGGCCAGTGGTTCGATGTTGGAAGAGGTCATGGGATCGTCGTCGCCGGGTTCCAGGTCGCGCTGGTTTTATACGAGGACATGGCCGAGAGCGTGGCAATCGGCGCCGACGCGGCCGACCTGTTGGATAGAGCACTGTGTGAATTTCAGCGTTTGGTTGCCGGTCTGGCGGTGGCGAGGATGGCGGCGATGGCCGCATTGCCCTCCGCCTCCAGCGCGGCGATGGCTTCCCGGGCCCAGAGATAGGCCGCGTCGAAAATCTCGGTATGGCGTTCGAATTCCGTCACGCCGATCTCGGGCGAAAGCGGCGGCCGCATCACATGATCGAGCGGCGCGGCCGGCAGCATATCGTAACGCTGATGCGCCACCAGACTTCGCCACAACACGTTGACCGCGCTCGGCGCCGCCGGCAGCAGCTTCTTGCGGAACGGCGTCAGCATCGCCATGACCAGCTCGAACCGCCCGGGCAGCGCGGCATATTCGACGTCGAACATCTCGGCCGCGGGGTCGCCGAAATGCACCACCAGATTGGGACCGCTCTTCAATTGATGCATCTGTGCGAGCGGCACATTGTCGATCAGGCAGCCATCGACCAGCATCGCGCCCTCCGCCGTGTAGAACGGCGGCAATAGCCCGGGGATCGCGCTCGAGGCACGCACCGCCTGCCACAGCAACCCCGACCGGATCAGTTCGAGGTTGTGGGTGGAAAGATTGGTCGCGACCGCCGCGAAAGGCCGCCAGCAGTCCTCGATCCGGCAGTCGGCGCCGTATTGGTCGGCGAGCGCGCGATCGAAGGCCTTGTGGTCCAGCAGGGCATAACGCGGCCAAGTCGGCCGCCGGAAGCTGCGGCTCCTGACGAAGATCTCGTGCGTGCCGCGCTCGAGATGCTCGGCCTCGTGGTTCTTGGCGAAACCGGCCGCCATCGCCGAACCGACGCTGGTGCCGACAAAGATATCAAACACGACGCCGCGCTCGCGGAACGCCTTGTAGATGCCGACATGAGCCGATCCGAAGCTGCCGCCGCCGGCGGCGACGAAGCCGACCGCGCGGCCGGACAGGAACCGGACCAGGCTGTCGATATCGACCTGATCCGCGATCGCGACATGGTGATGCATGAAGCTGGGCAGGCGGGCGAGCCAGGCCGCGGTGCCGCTGACCTCGCCGCTGCGCCGGTCATGGACGCGAACGAGGCGGCGCGCCGCTTCGGGATGAACTTCGCAGGCGAAGGCCTCGACATCCGTCAGCACGCCGGCGGCGGGCGCCTTGCCATGGCATACGAATACGACCATGTCGGCTTGGCGGATCGCCTTGCGCGTCCAGGCCGAGTCTTCGCGACCGCCGAGATAGACCACCAGTGGCGCGGTCTGTTCGATCTTGTTGAGCCAGCCGGTGACCTCAGGCGCATCCAGAGCCCGTCCGGGAAACATGGCGGCAAGGCGGTTGGGATCGACGATCTCGGCATCGGTCGCGGCCAGTTGGTCGCGCATCCGGCGATCGAACGCGTCCGGAGCAGGCGCGTATCCGCCCTGAATGAACGCCACCGTTCGCGCCTTCGGCGACGCGCGAACCGGGATAAGCCGCGCCGTCTCCCTGGCGAACCGCAGCGCCAGCGCCGCCAGCAGCGCTTCAACGATGGCCGGTGCTTCTTCGGCAAGTTCCTGATAGGCCGCGCGGGTCAGCACCAGAACGCTGGTGTCGCGGATCGCAACTACATTGGCGGTGCGCGGGATATTGGCGAAGAAGCCGATCTCGCCGACCAATTCGCCGGCGCGCAGCTCGGCAATCGGCGCGGCGTCGCCGATCTTGCGCACCGCTAGCGCGCCGTGCAGCACCACGAACAGGGCGTCCGAGGGCGCCCCTTGCGCCACCAGCATCTGCCCGCGCACCAGATCCTGGCGGACCATGGCGCGGATAGCCTTGCGCCGCTGTTCGGAACTGAGCGTTCTGAACAGTGCGAAATCCTCGGATACGTTTCCCCATGCAAATGTCGAGCTTGGCCCGTCCATCGGCGACACCCGCCTTTATTTGACGGACAATGTATAACCGCCCCGCTCCGGCGGCGAGCCATTTGGGATTCGCTGCGCCAGCTAGCCGCGGCGATGCGGACGGAGGGGGCGGAATTGGATAATCCCGAACGACCAATAAGGCCCCATCAAAGCCAATTATTCGGGAGAAACGGCGGTCAAGGCCCCGCTTGCGCCCGGCACGCGCTTTTGCGGCGCACCCGGCCCGATTTGAAGGCGCGACTTCCGCCTTTTGCCGGCTTTGCCCGGCCATCCTCTGCAGGGCCGTTGCCCCTGCCCGGCCAATCGGCTAAATGGACCGCAACGCACCCGTAGCTCAGCTGGATAGAGCGTTGCCCTCCGAAGGCAAAGGTCACACGTTCGAATCGTGTCGGGTGCGCCATTTTGTTGCAGCGAAGACTACGCCGGCCCACGCGCCATCAGGCAGGATGTCTCACGGTCACGCCGGGTCGCTGCGGCGCCATCCAAAAATATCGAAAACAACCCCATGCAAAGTAGCAGGCGGCCGCCGGAGCCGACGCTTTGAGCCGATACTTGACACGTCGGCCAAATCAGCAGCACTACTTCATCCTCGCAAAATCAGTTAACGCGACAGCGGGCGCGCAACGGCGACTGCTTGGTGTGACGTTAGGCGATACACCCCCACCTATGATCGGACGCTGCATTGCGACAGCTTCAAGACATCGATGCGATCATATTCCGCGTGGGTACCGTCGAGGACGAGCTGCCGATGGAAGTCGAAGGCGGCCGCCAGGCGAAAGGCGAGCGCAGGCGGGCGGCGGCTCGTCGTCGAGCCGGAATTCACAATAGTTTGGTGCACTGTCACCGTAATTCGGTAACGGATCGCGTCGATCGTATCGGGCGGTTCGATTGGCCAGCGCTTGCGCTCGTAGTCCTCGATGATCAGTGCGAGAAGATCAAAACGATCGGCCTCCGGTGCCCCGGGCTTCGGTTCGTTCTCGAAGTACCGCTCAATCTCGTTCAGCGCGACGTCGTAGTCCGCTTCGGAGTGAAGTGGACGGATCATCTTTTTCGCCATGACACGATCTCCGGATCGATGCGGTCGTACTCGGCGTGAGTACCGATGAACTTCACGAGCAAGCGGCCGAAGGAAGACGCCACGTGGACGACCAGTCGGTATTTGTTGCCGCCCAGATCAAAGATGACCCGATTGTCGCCTACGAAGTCGACGGAGTCACCACCAGATAGCCCGTGGGCGTAGAACCAAAGGGATAGGTGATCGCCAATCCAACCACACTCGCTATCCATAAAACCATGGGGGTCACCTCGGCGTTCTAATTTCAGGCAGTCATCATTTGGTCATCTATGTCTACGTCTTTGACCGCCATGGGTCCAAGAAGCAACTCTGCACGTTGCGAATTCTTGATTTCCGCACGCCAGAGTTCGGAGGGATCGAAGACCTACATAGTCGGGAAGCCGTAGAGCCATGCCCTTTTGACTCGACGGTGAGGCTATATATCATGGCGATCTTTTATGTACTTGAGGAGTGTCCATGGTTCTTCTCGCGCCAGCCGTCGGCGGATGCAGTTGCGGCAAGCTGCGATACAGCATCATCAAGGAGCCTTTAACTGTCTATATCTGTCATTGCCATCAATGTCAGAAGAGAACCGGCAGCCCATTTAGCATGTCGCTTGTAATGCCGGCAGACGGCTTTCGCCTCGATGAAGGCGAGCCTGTGCGGAGTGAACGAGTTCTGCATACTGGACAAAAAAACTATTCGGTTTCATGCGGTGCATGCTACTCACGCCTCTACACCCAACGAAATGTTTCGGAGACGCTCAATTTGCGCGCTGGGACGTTGGATGAAACCAGCCAAATTCGGCCCGTCGTGCAGATGTGGACCAGCAGCGCTCAACCGTGGGCCATTCAACAAGATATTCTGAGCTACTCCGAGCAGCCAACCGACTACACACCTTGGCTCGACGCGTGGAAGGCTAGAGAGTAGCTCGACGTGCTACCGGCAAAGGCTTTGACGGTTCTACGATGATTGCTGGAAAGGCGCGTTACATGGAGAAGTCCACAAGGTCCCGCCCCCGAACGACCACCGCAATCACGATACGGCCAATGAACGAGAGCGACGTACCGGAGCTGCTTCGGCTCATGCGTGCGATCGTCAGCTTTGAGCGTGCTCAGAACTTCAGCTTATACCAACGGCCTCAAGGAATGACCGTCGCCCAGGTTCTGGATGTGATTGAGGCAACGCGCTCGGGGTCGTCGGCGAAGAAGCGCCAAGCAGCGCAGGATTTGTCGACAATGTCGTCGTAGCTTTCGAACACGGTGATGGCGAGTTTGTTGCCGCGCAGATATTCCCAGACATTCTCGACCGGGTTCAGCTCTGGAGCGTAGGGCGGCAGGCGGACGAGCGTGATGTTGCTTGGAACGGAGAGACGCGCCGCGACGTGATAGCCTGCGCCATCAATGACGAGCGCAGCATGTGCTCCCGGCGCAACACGGCGGCCGATTTCGGCCAGATGCATGGACATGGCATCGGTATCGGCGGCGGGCAGGACGAGCGCCGCCGTAGCTCGGCGTTGCGGACAGACGGCGCCAAAAATGTAAGCCCACTCGTAGCGTTGGTCGCGTGGCGCACGAGGCCTTGTTCCTCGCTTGGCCCAGACGCGGGTCAGCGTCCCTTGCTGGCCGATGCGGGCTTCGTCCTGGAACCAGATTTCGATGGGTTTGTCTTTCGCGCGGTCGGGGAGTTGCGCCGCGACCGTTGCGGCAAAGTTTTTTTAAAGGCCTCCTGGGCTTCTTCGTCGGCCTGCGGATGGCGCGGACGCACCGAGAGCCGGCGGTAGCCGAGCTTCGCCAGCACCTTGCCGACCGAGCGTTCATGCAATGCGACGCCAAAGCGCCGTTGCAACTCGTCGCGCAAATCCACGCGCCGCCAGCGCACTACCCCATGGCGAGCCGGATCGGGCCCGGCCTCAACCAGCTTGGCCAGTTCGGCTTGCTGCTCCGCTGTGAGTTTTGGCGTGGGACCTGGCGTCTTCAAATCGTGCAGGCCGTCCAAGCCCTCAGCGTTGTAGCGATGCACCCAATCCCGCAGGGTCTGGCGATCCATGCCGCAGCTCTCCGCCGCCGACTTGCGATCCATCCCATCGAGCACCATCGCAAGAGCCAACATCCGCCGTGCTGCTGAACCATCCTTCTCCCGGCCCGCCGCCGCACGAAGGTCCTTTGCCGTCAAATCAAGCCGTAGGATCCTAACCGCTCCACCCATCGATGCTGCTCCTCTCAAAAGCAAACATCGAGTCAGAGTTTCTCTGATTTGGGAATCCCAAAATGAGTCAAAAGCCGCGGCCGTTGGTATTAGACGAAGCGGAGCTGCTTCGCCGTGGCTTCGGTAAGCGGCCCGAATTTGGCGCTTACGTCGCAGACGCAGGCACGGGGTCACTCGCCGGAATGGTGGTCCACTACGAAATCCCGTTCATGCATACGCTGCAACCACTTCTGATGCTGAAGTGGCTCTATGTTGATCCCGAGTGCCGAGGTGGGCGCGTCGGCCAAAGGCTCATGCGGCAAATGGCCCTGCATGCCCGCGCGACAGGGCACGAGCGCTTCTGCTGGTTCGTGCTGAACGACAATGTGTTGGCGCATTCATTTTACCGCGGCCTCGGCGCGACGGAGGACCCTGAGTGGCGGCGGTGGATTATGCCTACCAACGCTTTGAACCGACTCGTGGAAGGCGCAGAATGATCGTCACCTGCCATTTAGCATGCCTAGAGCGCACGCAATAATGCCGTCGGTTCTGGTCGAACTCATCAGTGGCGACATGGTGGAAAGCTTAGGAAGCGCGGTCGCGGCTGGTCGCCGGCGCACACGACGCTGAAGTCGGCTCGGGGTCATTTGCGCAATTCTGGCGCCCCGCCGTCAACCTCCGGTCCACCCCCAAGAACGGACATTCGCGCCGATTCCGAGGATGGCTCTGCACCTTGTCCATGGAGGCGCATCGAGATGGCCGCGACATCGGAAAACTGCTCCCTGTTGTGGGTGCAGCGTTAATTCGCATGCGGTCGCACATTCTCGGGTTCTAGCGTGTGATAGGCTGCGACGTCATAGTGCCACGGCGAAACAATATTGCCCATCTTCATCGACCGTGGTGCGCCATGATTTCAATGCCCTGGCGACGTGCGTCTACGGTGCGATGGGGCGTGGCTACCACATGGCTACCAGTGATCGCCGGTCAGATGAAATCAGGGGGTAATGAACGTTGCCTTCCCTTGTGGGCATCAGATCTGAAATTACGAACGAGAGCATCGCCTCCACCCCCCGCCCTGAACACCCCCGGGGGGATTGGACAGGCCCCCCGCCCCCGTGCCGGCTACGCAGTAATTGTAACCGTCGCCATCGGAGCCAGAGTTCGACACCAAGAGTTTCTTGCGCGTTGGGAACGCCCCTATTCGCTCACCTGCATCACGCCCAACCAGCGTCAGGCGCTGGTTGGGCGTGATGCTCCGAGACCGGCCCAACTCAGGCGGCCTTTATGTCGTTTTCGGCGGCCGCAATTCGCTCTTGGCCCATGCCTGAAAATCTGGGACCTGCATTGGGTCGATGTCATCGCACTTGATACAGCGAAATTTGCGACCGCCTGTCTTGACGACGACGAAGTACATCGGCTTGCCGCACTTAGGGCAGATCGGGCGGTGGGAGTTTTTGGACATGGGGTGCTCACGCTGAGTTAAGGCGCGAGTCTTCTGCTCACAGCCATCGGATAGCTTCCGAGGTAAGCCGATGATGAAACCACCCTAGCTAACTATCGTGAAAAATACTTAGACATATCCGAACAAGAGCTGCTTTGATGTGGGTCAAGGTCGAGGCAGCGATTCAGGACACGACACCTCTATAAAGAACCGCTGCAATAAAAAGTTTCTTCTCCATCCCTTGTTAGGCCAGTGAAGGCAGGCGGATCACATGGCCGCCGAATTTGCAATTCGGCGGCCCATTGCGATTGGCCCCTTGCGAGATAAAACTCGCCATGCTGGGGTGCAGACCGCAATGCGGATGCGGCGATGGCACTGAAGTCGAAATGGCCCGCACCGCGACCGGGATGTCGGTCAGGCGCCGTCCTCAAGCTTCCCATGAAATAATGCCGCCCCTCTTGGCACCCTGCATTCGCCGTCGGCTGAGCCTGGCATCTGCGGCGACGCACGCTTTCTTGCGCTTGCTTTCCGCAACTCTTCGAACAGCCAGCGTCACAAGCGTTGATTCAGGTCAATACCCCTGGGCAGAAATCGATCAGTCGTTGGCAACTGGTTCCAACGGCTTATCAGCATGGATCATTTCGTCGTCTCTGAGATGGCACCGATCGACAATGCAGTCGAGGTTGTCGAACGGAAGGGGCTAGGTCATCCAGACACGATCTGCGATGGGCTCGCAGAGGCGTTTTCTCGTGCGCTCTGTCGCGAATACCGGCGACGCTTCGGCGATATCTTCCATCACAACGTCGACAAGGCCCTCTTGTGGGGAGGGCGGGCAATTCCTCAAATGGGGGGAGGGGAAGTCGTAAGTCCGATCAATGTCTATCTTGCGGGTCGCGCAACAGCGGAGGTCGGAGCCGAGCACATTCCAATCGAGGAAATTGCCGTGGAAAGCTCTCGATCCTGGCTGCGCGGTAAACTGCATGCTCTGGATCCGGAACGGCACGTTCGTATCAACGTGCTCACCCGACCGGTATCCCAAGATCTGCAGGCGCTATTTGCCCGCAGCGCGCAGGGTGACGTCCCGCTTTGCAACGATACTTCGATCGGGGTCGGTCATGCTCCGCTGAGTCGACTTGAGCAGCTCGTTCTGGCGATTGACAAGCAGATCAATGGAAGAGACCGCTCCAGTGAAAAGCCAGCCTGGGGCGAAGACATCAAGATCATGGCGATCCGATCCGGCGAAAAGCTGCGGCTGACGATCGCGTGCGCCATGGTTGGCCGCTACCTAGTCGACATCGATGACTACCTTTGCCAGAAAGCCGAGCTCCAACGACTTGCGCGAGACATAGCGGCAGCACACGGATTTCGGGAGTGTGAGGTTGATGTCAACAACGCTGACCGGCCCGCGTCAGGCAACATCTACCTGACGGTGACGGGCACGTCGGCGGAGGCAGGAGATGACGGTCAGGTCGGCCGGGGCAATCGCGTGAACGGCCTGATCACACCATGCCGTCCCATGAGTCTCGAGGCGGTCGCGGGAAAAAACCCGGCCAGCCATATCGGCAAGATCTACAGCGTTCTGTCGCGACAGGTTGCGCAGTCGGTGGTTGCCGAGGTCAAGGAGACAGCGCATGCCGAGTGCTTGATAGTCGGTCAAATTGGCGCGCCCATAAACGACCCGGCCATCGTCGCTGTCAACGTCGTTATGCAGGAAGGCTGTCGAGGACTTGATCTGCGCAATCGAATCGAGGCGATCGCCGCTGACCGGTTCACTCGTATCCGGGCGCTGGCTGATGATTTCGTGAATGGCACGATTGAGTTGTTCTAGCCGGGTAGCGCATCCATGACTGGCCAGCGAGAGTCGCACACTCAGGCTCATGAGGAGAAGCCTGCCGGGATGCTCGGCGAGCGGCTCCGTCTTGTGTTCGACTGGTACAAGGGCATGGTCGACGAGCGCACGGGCCGGCTTCTGTATCTGTATGATCCTGAGAATGACGTCACCGTCGGCGACGGCGAACCCATTCGCGACATCGCGGCGATCTGGGACGTGGAAGTGCTGAGCGCATTTCTTGGGCGAGACGACCTTTGCCCCCTGGTTCGGCGGTCCCTTGAGCACTTCAGCCGGCTCATCGTCGATCGAGATGGATACGCGATCGTGGCGGCGAAAGAGGAGCGATCTTCGATCGCCCATAGCGCCTTCCTGGCTCTCGCGCTCGCTCGTTCCGAGCTTTCCGACAAGACACGGCAGCTTGCGCCGCTTATAGAGGGTATCCTCCGTCAGCAAAGGAAGGACGGCTCTTACAAGATCTTCTTTGGCGCCGAGTCGGATAGCGGCGAGGAACTGTATCCTGCCGAGGCGATGCTGTCGCTGCTGGAAGCCTACCGGTTGACGAGGGATGCCCGGTACATCGACAGCGTCGAACGCAGCTTTTCACATTACAAGCACGCGTACTATGACCGGGGTCGAGTACAGCCGGACTTCCTCGTGTTCTTTGCGAACTGGCAGTCGCAGGCGGGCCGATCGCTTTTCGAGGTTACGGCGAAGCCAAAAATGAAGGATCTGGTTCGCTCTTTCCTCTTCGAACTCCAGGATCAGGTGATCGCGAGCGGCTTCTACGATCGTGTGGCGCGCCGGCCGGAGGCGCAGGCGTGCGTCGAAGTCGCCTGCGCCCTGGAAGGGCTCGCCGACACGTACGCGGTCGCCGCCTCAAGCCAGGACCGGCGGACGGAGGGCTATCGGCAGCGCATCCTGACGGCGCTTGAATTTCTCATGCGCGCTCAGCGGACGACCGCTTGCACCGCCAGAGAGCGAGGCGGCTTTGGCGGCTCGCTTGCAGTTCGCGAGCAGCGGATTGACGTGACCGGCCACGTGGCGAGTGGATTCATGAAGAGCGTCGAGAACGGAATCGACGCGGCAGCTGCATGATCATCGCTTCTCCAGACGGTTCGTTGCGCGAGATAGGGGCATGCCCGCCGCGCCGGCTTCAAGAATCCTGCTCCCCCGGAATGCCGTACTGCCCGCGCAGATTGACGTAGAGCACGGTGCAGATGATCTTCTGGGAAACGCCGGTCGTGGACTTTTCGAAGACGGTCAGATCCTGCCCGTTGGCCCCGGTGACCGGAGCAATGAGCCTTCCGCCAACGGCGAGTTGCTCCAGCAGCGGCGCGGGGATTTCCATACAGGCGGCGGTGAGAGCGATCCGATCATAGGGCTGCAGCTCGGGATAGCCCAAGCCGCCGTCGGCCAGCACCAGCACGACATCCCGGTAGCCCGCTCTTTCAAGATTGGCTTTGGCGTATTTGAAGGTCACGGGGTCGATTTCCATCGATACCACTTGGCCCTCCTCGCCCACTACCTCGCGCGCGACCGCTGCCCCGTAGCCAGAGCCCAAGCCTACTTCGAGAAACCTGTGGCCCTGGTCCAGTCCTAGCGGTTCGTAGAAGAGCGGGTAGCTGTGCGGACAGGAGATGGTCGCCGCGAGCCCGGGCAGCGGCAAAGGCACCTCAAGATAGGCATAATCCCGATACGGCCGCGGAATAAAATCCTCCCGCGGCACCTTCAACAACGCCTTTTTGATGAGTTCGGATTTGAGCAGGCCCTGTTTGATGAGCGAGGCGACTTTCTCGCGGCGCTCCCGGGCAAAATCCGCCTTGCTCTTGCTCGGCTTCCTGGGAGAGGGAATCTGCCAGCCATTCATGGTCTCGCCCCCGGACTCAGCGCGACAGTCTCGTGATCGTGAAGATCGCCTGAATGAAGGCGGGAAGGTCGGCCGGCCGGCGCGAGGTCACGAGATTACCGTCTACGACCACCTCGCGGTCCAGATAGTTCGCTCCTGCGGCCTCCAACTCTCGTCGCACCGCACGATAGCAGGTGGCGGTGCGGCCCGCCATGAGGCCGGTAGCGATCAGGAGCTGCGGCCCATGGCAGATCGCTGCCACGGGCTTGTCGGCTCGAAGGAAATGCTGGGCGATGGCCACCGCCTCGGGGAGGTTCCGGAGGCTCGCCGGCGCTTCGCCGCCGGGTAACAGCAGCAGGTCGTAGTCCTCCGGCCGCACCGCGCTGAGGGTGAGGTCCGCACTCACCCTGTGCCCGTGCTTGCCGGTGATAAGCCGCTGCTGCGGTGCGGCGATGTCCACCTCCACCCCTTTTGCCAGCAACTGTTGCCGCGGCTCGGCGAGTTCGCTGTCTTCGAAGCGATCGGAGCTGACGATCAGGGCTCGCACGCGCTCCTCCCGCTATTCCGCCTCGAAGGCCTCAGATGCCAAAAGCCTGCCGCCCCGTCTTGGGAGCAGGCGGGCGTTCCATGCTGCATTTCTGGGTCCTTCCCGAAGAGCGCATCAGCCCTACCATTCGGCTATATGAGCCGCTTGATCCCTGTCAAAGAGCCAGATGCCAGTCGTGGCTATAAGAATTGTTTCATTCCCGTCAGTAAACGCCATGGATGTTTGCGCCATGTCCGAAGCATCGCCCATCTCCATCGCCGCCGAGGCGAAGATGCACTCTCCACGCATCACGACCATTGCCTGGGGCAGGATCGAGGTCGAAGGTGTTGGGACGTTCAGAGATGCCAAGCTCTTTCCCGGCGGTGCCCGGGAGTGGGATTGGCGCGAGACCGGGACAGAACACGCGCCTGGTATTCAGCCTGCCGATGTACGCGAACTATTGGATCACGGCGCCACGACCATCGTGCTGTCACAAGGTATGTTGAAGCGGCTGGGCATCTGTCACGCGACGCTTGCGCTGCTGAAGCGGCAAGGCGTGCGCGTGCATGTGCTGCCGACGCAGGATGCCGTCGACATCTATAACGACTTGCGCAAGACAGAGCAGGTCGCAGGGCTATTCCACACGACCTGTTAGCGGCGCGGTCGTCAGTCGCCCTGACAGCGCGGGCAGTAATAAGCGGTGCGGCCGCCGACCTTGAAAATCTTCAGGGGTGACCGGCAGCGCGGGCAACGCCCTTGTTTATGGCGCTCTGGCAAGAGGGACCTTTCGGCATGCCACGAAGTCCGCAAGATGCTTATCGGAGAAGAACGAGCCTTGGCGTTTTTCAAGTCAGTTTCCAGCCCCTTTTGTTGAATTGAACGCATGCCGCAAGACGGACGACATTCTTACCAACGAGTCGATGGTCAACCGCCTGCCATCCTGCTTCACTCCGCGACGCCATGTACTTGTTCTTGAAAAAGGCACAGTATGGCGGCACGAGCATCCCCATGTGTACGAGCGGTGAGAGGATGCTTGTTACCGCCTGGTTCCCGCCGTCCTCGTCACAATGGGCTAGTACTCCGACTACCTTCCCCTCTAGCTCGCATGTGTCCTGCTCAAGCGAGGTTAGCCAGTCGATGAAGCATTTCATGAGGGCGCTCATGTTGAACCAATGGACGGGCGTCGCGAAGACGAAGCCGTCGGCGGTACTCATACTGTCGAACGTACTTTGAAGTGAGGTTGGGATGTTCGTGAATGAACCGTCGTGGAACTCTTTCACAATGTCGACCAAGTGGATGACCGCCGTATTGGGAGTCTCGCCAAGCTCCGCAATTTCTTCCGCCGCCGCTCGGAGTGATTCAGACAGAAGTGTGGCAACGGCGCCCGTCTTGGCGGGAGCCCCATTAAAGCCGAGGATTTTCATGTATACATCCCAATACAGTGTCGGCGGCATCCTGTAGCATGACAAAAAAGCGAAACTCGTGTCTCACATCCGCTTTGGCCCAGAACGGGAGCATCTTGCGCAGGAAGATTTTCATGGTCACCGGCCAGACGCCATAAGAGGCCAGCAGCCAATCCTTGTTTCGCAGGCATCGCGCGCTGCATGGTGCAACCGGGTAAGCGATGGCGATCAGCATCACAGTCGCGCAGAACCTGCGTTGATTTGCGACCGTCGTGGGGGACATAGCCGTAACACGTAAAATCGCTGCGCTTTGCCAGATCAATCCCAAGCTCTTCAGAGTAGAGAGGGCTTCGCTCCAATGCGCGGCGCGTCGTCTCCGCCGACCGTGGTGGCCGCAAGCAGCGCGATCCCGATCGAACAAGTGCCTGGCTGATCATCTAAGCCCACGCTTTCAGCATAGAGTTTGGTCCGCTCTGCCGTTACCATGTGGCTTACTTCGACCGAAAGTCGCCTCACCCTCCGGATCGCCCCGTTCCGAGCGACCTGGTGCCAATCGGCACTGTAGGTTTGACGCCTAGACCTTCGCGCCTGCGCAGAAGGCGAGCGTTGATCTCCGTCAAAGGCGTGGTGGTGCATGCCGATGGCACCGAGGTGATGCGGCAAACGGTCACTTGACGTGAAGACCCGCTTCGAGGGGAAACCGCATGCGCAGGTTCGCTTTGTTGTCCGCTGTCGCGGCGCTTCTGTCGGTCGGGATGGTCCTGCCCAGCAGTGCTGAGGCGGCTGCTATCGAATGGGCGAGACGGGATACCACTGGTATCGCTATTGCTTTGGCCGAGCCATACATTTTGGAATTCTCTGAGCTTGTAGGCCAGCACCGGCGGTGAAAAATGCAGCCTGCACGGTATGCATGCGATGGACGGTCGGCACTTCTGCAGGAGGCCACGTGATGGCAAGGCGCACACGAAAGAGGCCCTTGAAACATGCAGGGCTGAACAGGACAGCGGTCGCCCCGAATGAAGCGACTGCCCCAGCGCGAAAGCGCAGCGAAGCACCCCTGGTCGCGCCATTTTATGTCGCGGTCGATCGCCAATTGAAATCGGGACACGAAACCTATGAGGCAGCTGAGAAGGCCGCCGTGGCGGTCAAAAAGCGGTATCCACGGCTTCATGTGACTGTGTACGAGGCCAAAGTTCACCAGCACACTGTCATTGAGCCGCCAAAACCGGCAAATTTCCACAACAATAAACTCTCTGCGCAAGGAACCCGGAACGCCCTCAGACGTTGCCAATAGCTGGAGTGAAGCATTGATTGCGGACTCAGATCGCAAACTCCATGTGCCGCTAGATTGGGAGGCGGCTGCCGCCGAAATATTTGAACGCCGCCTGCGCAAGGTCCTTGTCATCGGCGGCTCGGCCGCTGGGAAAAGCAGCTTCTGTCGGTACCTGGCCGAAGCGCTGCTTGCGCGTCCGGCCGACGTTGCCGTCGTCGATGCTGACATAGGACAGAGCAGTCTTGGTCCACCCACGACGGTAACCCTGGGCTATGTCACGTCACCGGTCGATTTTTCGACCGTGTCGCCCGCAGCCTTCTACTTCGTCGGCAGCACAGGTCCGATCGGACGCTTCTTGCCGCTTGTGATCGGGACGGCCAGTCTTTCCCGTGAGGCGCATGCCACGTTCGTGATCATCGATACGACGGGGTTGGTCCATGGATCCGGCCGTGTCCTGAAGAACTACAAGATCGAAGCTGTTCGGCCGGATGCCATCGTGGCCATCGAAAGACGAAATGAGCTTGCGCCGATCCGCATGGCCAACCGGCATGTGCCAATCCTCAAGATCAAACCTTCCGGCAGGGCGCATGGCAAGGATGACTACGAAAAGATCGAGGTGCGACGACGGTCATACGCGCGGCACTTTGCCGGAGCCGCGTCGGTGGAACTCCCGTTCGGCTCGCTCACTTTCCAGCGCACTCTCCTGTTCTCCGGGACTCCGTTTGAACTCGACGGAGCGGTGCGTGCCGAGCGGAGCTCCGAAGGCATTCTCATTGTCGGCACGCCACCCGCTCCGCCAACCGACAGCAAGCTGTTGCCAGCAGGCTTCGAGAGAAACCTCTTATGCGGAATTGCCGACGCGGCCGGCCGCTGTCTAGGACTCGGGATTATCGAACGCATTGACTTTGCGGCCGGCACAATAGCGCTCGTCACTCCGGTCGAGCGCGACAAGATTCAGATCATCCAGTTCGGCGATGTGTACGTAACGCCCGAAGGCGGCGAACTCGGACAAATCAAATGGGCCTGGTGAATCAAGTGACCATGAACGATAATGAAAATCCACTGACGCGTGTGTTCAAACGTTTGCCGGTGATATAGCCAAAAGGAGCCGCCGATGCCCCTCTACATGATTGGATATGATTTGCATCCGTCGGAAGGGGAGAAGTATGGCGACCTTTATACAGCGCTCGAGGCAATCGGAAGCGGTGGTTATTGGGATTGTCTTGATTCAACATGGCTGGTGATAACCGAAAAAACGCCGACCCAGATAAGAGATGAACTAGAACGGTATTTAAAGGAGGGCGACCGGCTCCTCGTCATGCGCTATGGAGAAGGCGCCGCGTGGCATGGTTTCAAGGATGATTGCCAGACGTGGCTTGAGGACAACCTCAATGTTCAAAAGCCGTGAGACGACGAAGCGTCCAGGGGTGATCTGTCAGGCGAAATAGACTGCATAAAGGCGCTGGCGAAACGAGCCCTAGTGACGCCCCCCATCACGGAACGGAAGTCGGAGAAGATGATCTCGCCAGCTTCCAAGATCTGCGCAGATCCTGAACCGCTGTTCGCCACAGCTGCGATCCTCTCCCGCCGAAGCGCAACACAAACCCTGGGTGATAGGTAGTTCGGACTGGCATGCCCTGAAAGCTGAGCGCCTGTTTGCGGGCATCCTCGATAGTGATCGAAGCGCCGAACAGCGAGGCTGCAGACTTTCCCAGTGCAATAATAAGCTTTGTTACCCGGGGAACCGGCGCCACCGGAACATTTGACGTAGATCAACGCCGCCGATCCTTTGATGGATATTAGTATGCAGTTTCGATCGTCCCAGTGAGGTACGGGGTTCCTTGCAGCCTATTGGCGGTGACATGCGATGATTACATTTAATGTTGTCAAAGAGCAGCACGGCTGGGCCATCCGGATGGATAAGCGCATGATGACGCCCTTCTGGTCGAGAGAGTTAGCGATCCGAGAGGCGAACTGTCTGGCCCGCGCCATCCGCCGCCATGGCGAGTGCGCGGAAGTAGTTGTCGAGGGTGCCGTCCCGAGCGAGCCGCTTACGAAGACCACGGACGCGAGATCCGTCTCGGCTTGAGGCCGCTCCTGAAGGATGGTGGGAGTGTGGGCCGCTGGCGTGGCCGGCGGCCAGGCCCACGTTGAAGGGGCCGCAAGACGATGCTTGTCGAGATCGATGACTTCGCGGGCCGGCGTAGATCGCGCCTCAAGAGTGCGCTGAGCTTGTGGTTTCGGCGCGGACCGTCCCCGCCATGGGACGACGGAGCTCCCATCCGGGCCGAGCTGTTTAGTGTCGAACGGCTTGAAGAACACGCGCGCAGCCTTGCCACCGCGCAAGCCGTGACGCCCGGCCGCGTGAAGGGCGCCTCGTTGTCGATGAGGCTGGCTGACAATGAGGCTATGCTTCTGGCCGCCTACCGCGACGTCGCCAAGGCTGTCGATGCGGGGGCGGCCATCACCCCCACGGCCGAGTGGCTGATCGACAATTTTTATGTGGTGGAGAAGCAGATCCGCGAGGTCCGGGTCGATCTACCGCCCGGCTACTATCGGCAGCTACCCAAGCTCGCCAGCGGACCCTTTGCGGGGTATCCGCGCGTGCTCGGCGTGGCTTGGGCGTATGTGGCCCACACCGACAGCCTCTTCGACCCGGAGGTGCTGCACCGCTACCTGCGCGCTTATCAGGAAGTGCAGCCGCTGAGCATTGGCGAACTGTGGGCGGTGGCGACCACCTTGCGCATCGTGCTCGTCGAGAACCTCAGGCGGATCGCCGAGCGCGTCGTCGACAGCCGGGTCGGGCGCGACGCCGCAGACGTCGTGGCGGACCGGTTGCTGGGGACTGGCGAGCGCGCCGTCGAACCAGCCGAGGTCGTCCTTCCGCAGCATCCACAGGCAACATTCCCAGACAGTTTTCTCATGCAGTTGGTCCATCGGTTGCGCGATCAGGATCCCAGCGTTGCGCCGGCGTTAGAGTGGCTCGACGAGCAGCTGGCCCGGCAGGGAACGACTGCCGAAGCCGTCGTTCGCGGCGAGCACCAGAGGCAGGTCGCCGGCGCCGTCACAGTGCGTAATATCATCACCAGCATGCGCCTCATCACCGACGTCGATTGGACGGAGCTGTTCGAGCGCGTCAGCCTGGTCGATGACGTCTTCAAGGCCGGCAGCGCCTTCGAGCGCATGGATTTCCCGTCGCGCAATCTCTATCGCAACGCAGTCGAACACCTCGCTCGCGGCTGTAAACTCACCGAATTGGAAGTAGCTCACGCGGCAGTGGAGACGGCGAGGCGAGCGTTCGAGGCGAGTGCCGATGACGGCAACGTCCGCCTGACAGATCCCGGTTACTACTTGATCGCGGGCGGGCGAGCCGGATTCGAAGCGGCGATCGGCTTCAGGCCATCTCCGATGGGCTGGCCGCGACTGGCCTATCGCGCGCTGGGAATCGGCGGCTATGTCGGCTCCGGCACTGTGGTCGCAGCCGGCCTGCTGGCCGTGCCGTTGTCTGTCGCCGCATGGGATGGTCTGGAGTGGAGATGGCTGCTGCTGCTCGGGATTCTCGGATTCGTCCCGGCGATCGACTTAGCCGTTGCGGTCGTCAACTACCTCATCACCCGAAGTTTCCGCGCCACCTTGCTGCCGGCGCTCGAGCTGCGTGGCGGTATCCCCGCAGACCTGCGCACTCTGGTCGCCGTGCCGACGCTGCTGACCTCGCTCAAAGAAATCGAGGAGCAGATCGGCCGGCTCGAAATCCACTACCTGGCGAGCGCTCAGGGCGATCTTCATTTCGCGTTGCTGTCCGATTGGCGCGATGCGCCTACCGAGCATGAGGCCGGCGACGAAGAGCTGCTGGCCGCAGCAAAAGACGGCATCGCGAGGCTGAACCAACGCTACGGACCTGCACCGGGCGGCGACCGCTTCCTGCTGTTGCATCGGCGGCGCGTGTGGAGCGAATGCGAATGCTGTTGTATGGGGTGGGAACGAAAGCGCGGGAAGCTGTGCGAACTCAATCGGCTCCTGCGGGGCGCCAAGGACACTACATTTGTGGCGCCCCCCACTGTGCCCAATAATGTGCGGTACGTCGTCACGCTCGATGCGGACACGCGGCTCCCCCGCGAGACGGTCGGACGGCTGATCGGCAAGATGGCGCATCCTCTGAACCGGCCGCGCTTTGACCCAGATCTGGGGCGAGTCGTCGAAGGCTACGGGATCCTGCAGCCGAGGGTCACGCCTGCACTGCCGGTGGGGCGCGAAGGCTCGCTCTTTCTGCGCGTGTTCTCCCGCGCAACCGGCATCGATCCCTACGTCGCAGCGGTCTCGGACGTGTACCAAGACCTGTTCGGTGAAGGTTCATATACAGGCAAGGGCATCTACGACGTGGACGCCTTTGAGGCGGCGCTACACGGACGCGTGCCGGAGTCAACGCTCCTCAGCCACGATCTGTTCGAGGGGATATTCGCCCGCGCCGGCCTGGCCTCTGATGTCGAGGTGGTGGAGGATTTCCCCCCTCGCTATGACGTTGCCGCTCTTCGCCACCACCGCTGGGCGCGAGGCGACTGGCAGCTGCTACCTTGGCTCTTCGGACGTGGGCCCAGACGGGCCGGTCATCGGCCGCTGTCGGGGGTTCCCGCGATCGGCCGCTGGAAGATGCTCGATAACCTGCGGCGGTCGCTGGCTGCGCCGACGGTTGTTGCGGCCCTGATCGCAGGATGGGCCATGCCGCTTGAAGAAGCGGCGCTCTGGACCGGTTTCATTCTATCGACGATCGTCCTGCCGCCACTTATTCCCGTGATCGCGGAGATCGCACCGCGCCGCCCCGGCGTGACGCTGCGCAGTCATGTCCGGGCTCTGGGCGCGGAGCTGCGCCTTGCGCTTATCCAGTCTGGCCTGATGATCGTTTTCCTGGCTCACCAGGCTTGGCTGATGGGTGACGCAATCTTTCGCACCCTGGTACGGCTCGCGGTTACGCGCCGCAACCTTCTCGAATGGGTCCCTGCGGCCCACGCGGCGTTCGGGCCGCATCCACGGGCGCTGCGCTTCTACCGCCGAATGTCTGGGGCCTTGGTCATTGGCGCTGTAGCCATGGGCGTGGCTTGGTTCTGGGGACGACAAACGTGGCCCTTGGCTGCCGTGTTCGTGGGAGCCTGGTTCGCCTCTCCGACCGTTGCACTTTGGGCGAGCCTGTCGCCTCGAGTCTTGGGCCGGCGTCCGCTGGCCGAAGCCGACGCGCATAGTTTACGCCGTATAGCCCGAAGGACATGGCGTTTCTTCGAAGCATCGGTCACACCGACCGACAACATGCTTCCGCCAGACAATTTGCAAGAAGCTCCAGAGTTCGTGTTAGCCCATCGCACATCGCCGACCAATATCGGCCTCTATTTGTTGTCGGTAGCGTGCGCGCGGGACTTCGGATGGATCGGGACCCTCGAGGGTGTGGAGCGCCTCGAGGCGACGCTCGCGACCATGGATCGGCTGACAAAGTGCCGGGGCCACTTCTTCAATTGGTACGATACACGTGACCTGCGTCCGCTCGATCCGCAGTACGTGTCCTCGGTCGACAGCGGGAACCTTGCTGGACACCTGATCGCGCTCGCCAACGCGTGCCATGAGTGGAGCACCTCGGCCATGGCGGAGCAGCAGCGCATGCAAGGCGTGGCGGATGTTCTCGACCTGGTCCGGGACGAGGCTCGCCGGTTGCGCGGCCTGCGCAAGTTTCAGGCGGTGTCATGGCGGCGGCTCGATGACGAGATTGCACGACTAGCGTCTAGCCTGCTTCAGGTGAGTGCCGGCGCCATTGGTATCGAACAGCGGCTCGCGGAACTTTCCGAACAGGCCGCGATCGTGGCGGACGCGGTCCATCAGATCGTTCTCGAAGAAAGCGACCAGGCGGGCGCGGACCTGCAGTTCTGGGCAGATGCACTAGGTGCCTGCATGGAAAGTCACCGGCGCGATCTCCGCGCGACTAGCGAAGACTCGCTGGAGGAGCGGCTGAAGTCGCTGGAGGAAGCCGCGCGGTTGACAGCGCTGTCGATGGAGTTCGACTTTCTGCTCGACCCCGAGCGGCTGCTGCTCTCAATCGGATATCGGGCGCCTGAGGGCGAGCTCGATCCGCGCTGTTATGACCTTCTCGCCTCGGAGGCGAGGCTGGCAAGCTTCTTGGCCATCGCCAAGAGGGACGCACCGGCGCGGCATTGGTTCCGGCTGGGCCGTGCGGTGACTGCGGTAGCAAATGGCGCAGCACTGATCTCGTGGTCGGGCTCGATGTTCGAGTACCTGATGCCTTCCATCGTCATGAAGGCGCCGGCCGAGAGCTTGATCGAGCAGACCAATCGGCTGATTGTCCGCCGCCAGATCGAGTATGGAGCGACGATGCGGGCGCCGTGGGGCGTCTCGGAGTCCGCATACAACGCGCAAGATCTGGAGTTCACTTACCAATACTCCAACTTCGGCATTCCAGGTCTCGGCCTGAAGCGAGGGCTGGCGGATGATGTCGTGGTCGCTCCCTATGCCACCGCCCTGGCGAGCATGGTCGACCCTCAGGCCGCCGTGCAGAACTTCGAGCGGCTCGAAGTCCTTGGCGCCCGCGGCCGTTATGGTTTCTACGAGGCGCTGGACTTCACGCGAGCCCGCGTTCCGGACGGAGATCGCCTTGCCATTGTGCGTGCTTTCATGGCCCACCACCAAGGCATGACGATCACCGCGATCGCCGATGCCCTGCTGGATGGTGTGATGCGAAACCGCTTCCATGCTGAGCCGATCGTTCAGGCGACAGAGTTGCTTCTGCAGGAGCGCGTGCCACGCGACGTCACGGCGACTCCACCGCTGGTCTCGGATGCGATGTCGGCGGCCAGGATCCGCGAGATCGAAGGACCCGGCACTTGGCGAAAGGCCAGCCCATACACCGCTACGCCCGCCACGCAGCTGCTGTCGAACGGTCGCTACTCCGTGATGCTTACGGCGGCCGGGTCTGGCTACAGCGCCTGGCGCGACCTGGCCGTCACGCGCTGGCGAGAGGACGCCACCTGCGACGATTGGGGCTCGTACGTCTTCTTGAGGGACATCGCGAGCGGCCAAGTCTGGTCGGCGACCTACCAGCCGACTGATACCGAGCCTGAGGCGTGCGAGGTCACCTTCAACGAGGATCGCGCTGAGTTCACGCGTCGAGACGGGGCGCTGACGACCAACATGGAGGTGCTGGTTTCCACCGAAGACGATGCGGAAGTGCGCCGCGTGACGATCTCCAATGTCGGCGACCAACTGCGCGAGATTGAGGTGACTTCCTATGTCGAACTGGCTCTGGCGTGGCAAGCCGCGGACCTGACACACCCCGCGTTCTCGAAACTGTTCACCGAGACCGAGCATCTCGCCGGCCTCGGCGCCATATTGGCGACCAGGCGACGGCGGGCGCCCACGGACCCGCAGATCTGGGCTGCGCACCTGGCGGTAGTCGACGGTATGGCGGCGGGCAAGCGCGAGTTCGAGACCGATCGCGCTCGGTTTCTGGGTCGAGGCGGCAGTATTCGCGCGCCGGGCGCAGTGATGGGCGGCCGGCCACTCTCCGGCTCGACCGGTGCGGTGCTCGATCCGATATTTGCCCTGCGCCGCCGGGTGCGGATCGCGCCGGGCGCGACGGCACGGATCGACTTCTGGACGATGGTCGCCTCCTCACGCCAGGAGATCCTCGATCTTGCCGACAAGCACCACGATGTCGGCGCCTTCGAGCGCGCCGCTGCGCTCGCCTGGACGCAAGCCCAGGTGCAATTGCACCACCTCGGCATCACTCGCGGCGAGGCCGGGCAATACCAGCGTCTGGCGGGTCACCTCGTCTACGCGGCGCCCGTGCTGCGCGCGCCGTCGGAAACCATCGAAAGCGGGAGTGGTGGGCAGCCGGGCTTGTGGGGCATGGGCATATCTGGCGATCTGCCGATCATCCTGGTCCGCATCTCCGACATTGACCAACTCGGTGTGGCGCGCGAGGCGCTCCAGGCGGCGGAATATTGGCGGATGAAACGGCTTGCGGTGGACTTGGTTATCGTCAACGAGCTCGCCTCTTCCTACGTTCAGGATCTCCAGACCGCACTCGAAACCCTGGTGAGGGCCAGCCAATCCCGGGTCCAGATTGGAGAAGATGGGCAGGCCGGGCACACCTTCATGCTGCGCGCCGACCTGACCTCGCCGGAGGCCCTGGGCCTTCTTGCGTCCGTCGCGCGTGTCATCCTAGTCGGAGCGCGCGGCCGGCTCGCCGATCAGCTTGAGCGCGCGCCCGTAGCGAGGCCTTTGCCCCGGGTCACAGCACAGCGCGGTCCGCCAGCTTCCGAGCTTCAGATCTCGCGACGGCCACCTGGCGTGGAGTTCTTCAATAGTCTGGGTGGCTTCGCCGAGGGTGGCCGCGACTACGTGACGATCCTCGGCCCGGGCCAATCGACGCCGGTGCCGTGGATCAACGTCATCGCCAATCCTACCTTCGGCTTCCTGGTGTCCGCGGAAGGCGGCGGTTACGCTTGGTCTGTGAACAGTCGCGAGCATCAGCTGACGCCTTGGTCCAACGATCCAGTCACTGATCAACCGGGGCAAGCTTTCTATCTTCGGGATGAGGAGACTGGACGTCTCTGGAGCCCCACGGCGCTGCCGATCCGGGATGAAGCGGCCACCTATTCGGCGCGCCATGGGTGGGGTTACAGCCGTTTCGAGCACACCTCGCACGGCATCGCTGCGGAGCTACTCGAGTATGTGCCGCTTGCCGATCCGCTGAAAATCTCGCGCTTGAGAATGCGCAACCTTTCGGGCCGCACCAGACGGCTGTCGGTAACGGCTTACGTGGAATGGGTTCTCGGTGCGTCCCGCGGTGCGGCGGCGCCATCGATAACCACGCGCATCGATCCGAAAAGCGGGGCGATGATTGCAAACAACCTGTGGAATCCGGCTTTCGCGAGACGCTCCGCTTTCGCGGACCTGGCCGGGCGTCAAACGAGCTGGACAGGTGATCGCCGGGAATTTATCGGCCGCAACGGCGCACTCGCTTGGCCGGCGGCCTTGGTTAACGGTACCCCGCTTTCGGGGCGGGTCGGCTCCGGACTCGATCCTTGCGCCGCTCTCCAGACCACGGTCGAGATCGAGCCGAACGGTGTTGCCGAAATTGTCTTCTTCCTTGGCGACGCCCAGGATCAGACGGAGGCGCAATCGCTGATCGCGCGCTACCGTCTGGCGGACCTGGACGCTGTGCTCACCGAGGTCCGTGGATTTTGGGAGGAGATCGTCGGCGCAGTCCAGGTCAAGACGCCGGACCGGTCGATGGACATCATGCTCAACGGCTGGCTCGTCTACCAAACGCTTGCCTGCCGCGTCTGGGCGCGATCGGGTTTCTACCAAGCCAGCGGTGCCTATGGCTTCCGGGACCAGTTGCAGGACTGCATGGCGCTCGCCACGATCCGTCCATCGATAACCCGCGAACATCTTCTCAGGACCGCGAGCCGCCAGTTCGTCGAGGGCGATGTCCAGCACTGGTGGCTTCCGCACTCGGGCCAGGGAGTGCGCACGCGCATATCGGACGACCGCGTGTGGCTCGTCTACGCGGTCGCGCACTATGTGAGAGCCACCGCCGACGCCCTCGTGCTCGATGAAGTCGTCCCGTTCCTGATGGGCCAGGCGCTGCAGCCAGGCGAGAGCGACAGCTTCTTCCAGCCGACCGTCTCGGACGAGACCGCCAGCCTCTACGAGCATTGTGCCCGTGCGCTGGACGCGAGCCTGGCGGTCGGCGACCATGGCCTTCCGCTGATTGGCGGCGGCGATTGGAACGACGGCATGAACCGCGTCGGCGAAGGCGGCCGGGGCGAGAGCGTCTGGCTTGGCTGGCTGTTGCACGCCGCTCTCGACGCCTTCGCAACCGTCGCCGATGCGCGCGGTGACGCGACGCGGTCGGCGAACTGGCGCAAGCACATGCAAGCGCTGACGACCGCTCTGGAAAGTGAAGCTTGGGACGGTGACTGGTATCGGCGCGGCTGGTTCGACGACGGCACTCCGCTCGGCTCGGCGACGAACGAAGAGTGCCGCATCGACTCTATTTCCCAGTCGTGGGCAGTGATCTCGGGCGCGGCGCGGCCCGACCGAGCGGCCCAGGGTATGAGGGCCGTCGACCGCGAGCTGATTCTGCACCACGACGGGTTGGCATTGCTGTTCACGCCGCCCTTCGACCGTTCGCCGCTCGACCCTGGTTACATCAAGGGCTATCCGCCGGGCGTCCGCGAGAACGGCGGCCAGTACACGCATGCCGCCCTCTGGTCCGTGATGGCCTTCGCAGGCCTTGGAGATGGCGACAAGGCGGCAGCGCTCTTCTGGATGCTTAATCCTATCAACCACACCCGCACGCGCATCGACATGCACCGCTACAAAGTGGAGCCCTATGTCGTCGCCGCCGACGTCTACGCCGCACCCGGCCATATCGGGCGCGGCGGCTGGACCTGGTACACGGGCTCGGCCGGCTGGATGCAGCGCGTAGGCGTCGAGTGCATCCTTGGACTTCGCATCGAAGGCAGTGTTCTGCGTCTCGACCCCTGCATTCCGAAGTCCTGGCCCCGTTTCGAGATCACACTCCGCCACGGCGCGTCACGGTACGAGATCGTGGTCGAGAACCCGCAAAACGTGCAGCGAGGCGTCGCGGCGGCGGAACTCGATGGCGCGAAGATCGCCACACGGCCACTCTCTATCCCGCTCAAGGACGATGGTGCCGTCCATCGGCTGCAAGTCCAGCTGGGCTGACCTGCCACGCTTCCGGTCGGCATCAACGGTCGGCGCCCGCCTCGTGCTGACACCGCGGCGCAAGCAGTCCGGCGAGACCTACACGAACGGAAGAATCTCACGTGGCGGGCGCTCGCTATCGGCGCTGCAGCATGTCGACGACGCGGAACCACAGCTGGCGCTGCCGATGTAATCGCGTCACGTCACTTCCTTTTCAAGTCGATCGATGAGCTCGATCTGTCCCGATAGGATCTTCGATCGGGCGGCTTCCAGGTCGAACCACTCAGCGCGATCGACTTCCGGAAAGGGCTGCAGACGGCCACTCCTAGGCGGCCACTCGATCTCGAAGGTATTACTGGACAGCGACGACGTGTCGAAATCAGTTTCTCCGCAGAAGGCGATCACGCGCTTTCCGCTGCGTTGGCGGATGTCTCCCAGGGCTTGCAAGTGACCAATCGAGGCTGCGGGTCCGAGCTCTTCGGCAAACTCGCGACGGGCAGTCTGCTCGGGATCCTCCGATGTGCCGATCTCGCCTTTCGGGATCGACCAGGCACCGTCGTCCTTGTTGCGCCAATAGGGTCCGCCGGGATGGACGAGAAGCACTTCGAGGCCGTGACTTACTCGGCGATAGGCCAGTATGCCGGCGCTCGATGGTCTTGCGGAAGTTCGCTTGGGGGAACTCACACTACTTCCTTGTCGGGTTGCGATGAACCGCGGAGCATTTTATGCCGCCACGTCGAGCAAGTATGTTGACCTCCAATCCGACCGTTGTTGACCAAATGTCGAGCCGAGGACCGCTGGACTACGATTGATCGTGCACGAGTGCCGCGAATATTGGTGTTTTCGGGTCGAGCTCTTCCTGCTCCAACATCTTTGCTCCTCCGCCGCGAAGCCAGCATGCCAATTGTCCGATTTGTCCCGGCCTTGCCAACTTTTCCAGCCCTTTACTTGACTGCAGTGGCGATCCAAGGGTCAGGGCGAGCTCGTGCTCCATTTGGTGTAATCGAATAGCAGTTTCGAAGGTGTCTTCGAGGTGCGCAGCAATCCGCAAGCCGCCGGCATCAATATCACCCCAGTGGTACACGGGAAGATACGCGGTAGCCTTCTACGCAGCCAGACGGCGCTCCTCTTCGGCCTTCTCATCATCACCAGCCACAGCCTTGCTCAGGAAACGGGCCAAGGCGGCTTTCCGTGAACCGCGATCCAGTGCGTAAGCGGTTTGTTTGAACTCGATCCCGTCAAGAAGTCCCTGAATATAGCCCGAGATGGTGTCCGCAGCCATGATGAGAGCTGTGTCGAGCGTATGGATATATTTGCTCGTCACCGACCCCTTTGCGTGGCCAACAAGGGCCGCGATCGTCACCTTGGTGAAACCCAGATCATTGGCGATACTCGCAAAACTGTGGCGCAGGACGTGTGGTGTCACATCTGAGAGTGGAGAGTGCTTGAACAGTTTTTGCCAATGGTTCGGGAAGCTACCGAAGGCATTGTCTTCGCCTTGGCCGCGGAAGACGTAGGTGCCGAGGGCACCGATCCGGCGCCGTTCAAAGTACTCGACCACGGGTAGGCCGATCGCGCGAATAGATGCTTCCTGCCGCGCCGTCTCAGGCGTCCAGACCCCGTGAAGTCCGATCGTATAGCGACGCGAGCGGGCAGCGGCCCGATACTGGATGACATAGCTCCGCTTGCCCGAGGCAAACACGCGGAGTCCAAAGCCAGGCAATTCGTCGTCCCAAACAACGTAGTCCTTCGCCAGGACTTCGGCGGCGTCGACGACCCTCCTGGTGATCTTAGGCACGCGCTTCTTCCTTCCCGAGCCGGATTTCTCGCGTAAGCAGGAGGGCAGAAATCGCGGCGAACGTTCGGATAGGAAGGTCGGCTCTTCCCTAGAGAATAGATAGAGATTACAGAGGGATAGTGTATCATATCGTGCCCTATCGCGTTTTTCGGATGGGCAGGTTAGATTGCTCCGAAGGCAAAGGTCACACGTTCGAATCGTGTCGGGTGCGCCAATTTCGTCGGTCGCATCTGCAGGCCGACAGAAAGCGAAGCCGATATGAGCGAGCGACTTGAGACGCTGAAGAAGGCGCGCGAGCGGATGGTCGATGACCGCGATGCCTTTGCCAAGACGCTGGCCGCCCCGTTCGACCGCGACAAGGCGGAGCGGGCGCGGTCCAAATTCATCGAGATCCAGGCCTTGATCGACGCGATCGATCGCGCCATCGCCGGCGAGCGGACCGGGTCCGCCGCCGCGTAGGCGCGCCCGTTACCTCATTTCGACGCGTTTTCTTCGCGCGAGCGGACATCCCGCTTGCCCGGAAACGCCTTGGCATCTTGCGAGGCCGCACCGTGGTGTCGGTCCACCCGGCTCTTGAATCGGTGGCCGATCACGATCAGCGCGCCTTGCGGTGGTCCGGCCGCCTCGGCGATATCAGCCGGACGCTGTTGCGGTAGCGGCGGCTGGTTATCCTGGGTCACGGCTTCGAGCGCGGCCAGGAATTGCCGGCCGGCCTCGGTGATTTGCCATCCTTCAGCGTCGCGCAGCACATAACCGCAACCGAAAATATCGATCGCGGGCACCCGTGAGGCAAGACGCCTCATCCGCGCGTTCCAGTCCGCGCCGCTTGCCGTGAGGATGACGATGTCTCTCTTGAGTGAGGCGAGCGTGGTTCGACCGCTGTCGTGACTGGCCAATACCTTCAGAATAGCAACCTGTATGCTCACGCCGACGCCTTGGACCGCAACGGTTCTTGCTTTTGTGCGCGGTCGATGAGTCGTAAGTAGCTTGCCGTCGCCGCGCTCGTCCAGCGCAGGCGGCCAGTTATCCGCAGTCTTGAGAATTCCGCGCGGCGGTACGCGGCTCAGACTTTGACCAGGCTTTCGAACCCGCCATAGATCATCCGCTTGCCGTCGAACGGCACCGACTTCGGGTCCATCATGTTCTTGAGCCGCGGATCAGCCATCACCTTGGCGTTGACCTTGTCGCGCTGGGCGCGCGACTTGTAGGTGATCCAGGAGAAGATTACGGTCTCATTGGGCTTCAGCTTGACCGCGCGCGGGAACGACGTGAGTTTGCCGACCTTGACGTCTTCGGCGACCCATTCGCGGTAATCCAGCGCACCGTGTTCGCGCCAGACCTTGCCGCATTTGGTGGACATCTTGCGATAGGCCGCGAGGTTCTTTTTGGGAACCGCGACGATGAAGCCGTCGACATAGGGCATGGGTTTTCTCCTCGTTGTTTCCCGTCGCAATGACGACGCCGAAGCGTCTTCAGCCATGACAGCAGGATGCCTGAACCGGCGCCGGTTGGTATTGGTCACGTAGCCGCAGCCAGTCCATCGGATAAGGCAATCCCTCTTCGTGACGACCGAGCGGTGTCAGATCGAGGTAGTGGTAGGCGGCATTCATCATGTCGAGGCCGCGGGCGAAGCAGGAATAGGTGTGGAAGATGTTGCCGGCCTGGTCGCGGAAGAACACGCTGATCCCCGGGGCTTCCTCGATGCCGAAGCCGCTGGTTCCGAAATTATAGACCTTGGCGCCTGACTTGATCTGGTCGGGCGTAAATGAGACGGCGTAGTCGTAGTTGAAATCATTGTCCCCCGACGACAGCCAGTCGAAGGTCCAGCCCATCCGCTGCTTGAAGGCCTGAAGCTTTGCGAGCGGCGCGCGCGATATCGCCACCAGCGTGGTGTCGCGCGCGGCCAGATGCGGGATCATGCGCTCGAACCCGTCGGCCCAGAACGAGCAGCTCTTGCAGCCCTCGGTCCAGTCCGGCGCGAACATGAAATGCTGCACCACGAGCTGGCTGCGCCCGGCAAACAGGTCGGCGAGGGTCTGCTTGCCCGCGGGACCGTCGAACACATAGGACTTGTCGACCTTGACCCAGGGCAGCGCGCGGCGCTCTTCGCTCAGGCGATCTCGCGCCTGCGTAAATTCCTTCTCATGCGCCATATGCACCTTACGGGCTTCGATCCACTCCTCGCGCGAGACGATCTTGTGCGGTTGCATGGCCGGCTCCTGTCACGGGGTAAATCAGGCGAGATATCTTTCGAGCCTGCCGAGGATGTCGTTCCACCCGCGCTGGTGGCCGTCGCGCGCGGCTTCGTCGAAAAATTGTTCATGGTGCAGCGTAAGCCACGTGCCGGCACCGTCGGGCTTCAGTGATATCCGTCGACCGCTCGCCTCAGTATCGGTAGTTCGGATCGGGCCGGCCGCGCCGCTGCCGGTCGAAGGCGACGCGCGGATTGATGTTGCAATAGACGCGCCGCCCTGAAGCGGCCGCCATGCATTGGGCATAGCTCCGGTAGGAGCAGTCGCCGGGAACGCCCCAGCCGCCACCCTGAATGCAATAGGGGTAGTCGTACGCGGCGGCGGGCGTGGAGCCGGCCATCGTGCTGGCGCCAGCGGCCAGCAAAACCAGCATTGCCCATTTTGCATTGCGCATGATCGGATCTCCTCCTGCGTCGGTTATACCGGCTGCCGGGCCGCCTCGCTTTCAAAACATCGCGACCCGGCGGAGGGTTCCGGCCGCGCCTCAATCGACGTGCACGCCGGCGGCCTTGACCACCTTCTCCCACTTCTCGGTTTCGGCCACGATCATCTTGCCGAACGCCTCCGGCGTACCGATCAGCGGCTCGCCGCCGAGTTCGATCAGCCTCGCCTTGATCGCGGGCTCCGCCAGCACCGCGTTCATCTCCTTGTTCAGCTTCTCGATGATTTCCTTCGGCGTGTTCTTCGGGGCGGCCGCGCCGAACAGCGCGCTCGCCTCGTAGCCGGGAACGGTGTCGGCGAGAACAGGCACGTCGGGCAACAGCGAGGACCGCGCCGTCGAGGTCACCGCCAGCGCGCGCACGGAACCGGCGCGGATATGCTGGAGGATCGAGGGCATGTTGTCGAAGATCACCTGGACCTGGCCGCCGAGCAGGTCGGTGAGCGCGGGCGCGGAGCCCCGGTAGGGAACGTGCTGCATCTTGACGCCCGACATCATCATGAACATCTCGCCGGACAGATGCACCGAGGTGCCGTTGCCCGACGACGCCAGGTTCACCTTGCCCGGATTGGCCTTCACATAGGCGATGAACTCGGCCACCGTATTCGCCGGCACGTCCTTGTTGACCGTCATCACGTTCGGCACGCGATTGAACGCCGCAATCGGCGCGAGGTCGCGAACGACGTTGAATTTCAGGTTGCCGTAGAGCGAGGCGTTGATGTAATTGGCGGGATTGACGAACAGAAGCGTGTAGCCGTCCGGATCGGCCTTGATCACCGACTCGGTGGCGATGTTGTTGCCGGCGCCGGGTTTGTTCTCGATCACGAATTGCTGGCCGAGCCGCTCGGACAGCCGCTGGCCGAGCAGGCGTGCAATGATATCGGTCGCTCCGCCCGGCGGATAACCGACCACCCAGCGCACCGGCCGGGTCGGATAATCCAGCGCCGCGGCGCTGCCGATCGAAGCGATTGCCGAAATACCCATTGCGATCAGACAAATAGCGGTGCGACGTGAGGCCATGCAGTTTTCTCCCGGCGGCCGCGTCGTGTCGCGCGGTCCGCATCTGTTGAATTGACAACGGCTTGCGTTGTAACAAACAAAGCGTGAGGCGACCAGTAGCGGCGGCGCGCGCCGGACCGCGGCGAAAGGATAATCCATGGCTGTCAAGGTTACCGCGCTCGATCATATCGTGATCAATGTCGCGGATGTGGCGCGCTCGGCCGAATGGTACCGAAAAATCCTCGGCATGGAGATCAAGGTGTTCGATCCCGGTCCGGGCAAGACGCCGCGGACCTCGCTGGTGTTCGGAAACCAGAAGATCAACGTGCGGCCGCTGGACGCCGACAAGGTCGAATGGTTCACCGCGGACCATGAAACCGCCGGCAGCGACGACCTTTGCTTTCTCACCGCGAGCACGCCGGAACAGGTGGTCGCGCATCTCAAGGCCTGCGGCGTCGCGATCGAGGAAGGTCCGGTTGCGAAACAGGGCGCCCGCGGCACGCTGCAATCGGTCTATTGCCGGGATCCCGACGGCAGCCTGATCGAGATTTCGTCGTATCAGCGAGAGGCTTAGGCCCCTCCCCGTCATTGCGAGCGCAAGCGAAGCAATCCAAAGGGCCGAGCAAGGGCCATGGATTGCTTCGCTTGCGCTCCCTTGCGCAAACGCTTCGCGTTTGTCGCAGGCAATGACGATAGGGACGATCGGCCCCGCAATTGCGGATTTGCCCCGCGCCCGATCCGGTGGCAGAAGGGCTCCCAAGCAACAACAGTTGAAAGCAGCCGGCAAGGCTGCGCGGGAGGATCTGATGCGGAATTCACAGGCAGCGCCGGGCATCGTCGGGCCATTCGCGGGACTTGACGTACCGTGGCTGCTACGGATGCGGGCCGGGACGCGGCGCAACCATCCGTTCCTGATCTGGGCGCCGTTCGATGCGCCGGCGCGGATCTGGGCTTACGGCGAATTTCACGACCGCGTCGGCGCGCTGGCCGCGGGGCTGGCCGCGCGCGGCATCAAGCCCGGCGAGTATGTGCTGATCCATCTCGACAACTGCATCGAGGCGATGCTGGCCTGGTTCGCCTGCGTCGAGCTCGGCGCCATTGCGGTGACTACCAACACCCGCTCGGCGCCGGCGGAAATGGAATATTTCGCCGGTCATTGCGGCGCGGTGGCCGCGATCACGCAGCCGGCCTATGCCGAGATGGTATCGGCGCATTGCCGGAACCTGCGCTGGATGGCGGTGATATCGCACGACGCCGGCGCTAGCCCGGCGCAAGGCTCGAGCCCCGGGCGCAGCGACAGCTTTGAGGCGCTGTTCGCCGACAGCGCCGACCGGCCGCGCCGCTCAACCGATCCGCTCGCGCCGTGCAGCGTGCAGTACACCTCCGGCACCACGTCCCGCCCGAAGGCGGTGCTGTGGACCCACGCCAATGCGCTGTGGGGCGCCAAGATCAACGCCGCGCACCAGGATTTGCATCAGGGCGACGTGCATCATACCTACCTGCCGCTGTTCCACACCAATGCGCTGGCCTATTCGATGCTGGCGAGCCTGTGGGTCGGCGGAACCTGCGTGATCCAGCCGCGGTTTTCCGCAAGCCGGTTCTGGAGCGTGGCGCTGGAGCACGGCTGCACCTGGACCTCGACGATCCCGTTCTGCATGAAGGCGCTGCTGGAACTTGAGATCCCGAAGCATCACAAGTTCCGGCTGTGGGGCTCGGCGATCAACGATCCGCCGCCGTTCGCCGCCTTCGGCATCAAGATCATCGGCTGGTGGGGCATGACCGAGACCATCACCCACGGCATCGTCGGCGAGGTCGACCAACCCAATATTCCGATGTCGATCGGCCGCGCGGCGCCGGAATATGCGATCCGCATCACCGGCGATGACGGCTCCGCGACCAAGGTCGGCGACACCGGCAACCTGCTGATCAAGGGCATTCCCGGATTGTCGCTGTTCCAGGAATACCTGCACAACGAAAAGGCGACGCGGGAAAGCTTCGACGAGCACGGCTATTTCATCACCGGCGACCGGGTCACGCTGCTCGACGACGGCTTCATCAGGTTCGGCGACCGCGCCAAGGACATGCTGAAGGTCGGCGGCGAGAATGTCGCGGCTTCCGAGATCGAGCAGGTGATCGCGGTGGTGCCCGGCGTGCGCGAGGCCGCGGTGGTCGGCAAGAAGCACCCGATGCTCGACGAGGTGCCGGTCGTGTTCATCATTCCGGCGGCCGGTGTCGAAGGCGCGCCCAAGGATCTGCACGACACCGTGATGGCCGCCTGCCGCGGCGCGCTGGCCGACTTCAAGGTGCCGCGCGAAATCCGCTTCGTCGACGACATGCCGCGCTCGACGCTGGAGAAGGTGGCGAAGGCGGAGCTGCGGAAGATGCTGGGGTGAAGTTGCGCTCCCTCACCCGTCCTTGCGAGGAGCGTAGCGACGAAGCAATCCATTCTTCCTTGCGGTCCTATGGATTGCCGCGCTTCGCTCGCAATGACGGCGGGGCTGCGGTACTCAGTCTGGCCCTCAATAATATCCGAACGCGATCGGGCGGAACGCCTGGAGCAGGTGCTGGTCGACCTTGTCCCCCATCTGCTCCATCATCGCGAACGCCTCGGCGTGGGTATGCTGCAGCCGGTAGGCCCGCTTCTCCACCAGCGCCGCGTAGATATCCATGATCGTCGTCAGCCGCACGATGTCGCTGATCTGGTTATCGTGCAGGCCATTCGGATAGCCTGACCCGTCGAGCATTTCATGATGGTGCAGGACCACGTCCAGCATCTCCGGCGGGAAGCCGCCTTCGGCCGCGAGCGCGTCATAGCCGCGGCGCGGATGCTTGCGCATCTCGGCCATTTCCTCTTCCGTCAGCGGTCCCGGCTTGTCGAGGATGGCCACGGGGATGAACGCCTTGCCGACATCGTGCAACAGGGCGGCCCGCGCCAGGCGGCGCTGGTCGTCCTCGCGCATGCCGAGATGCTGAGCGAAGGCGACGGCAAAGCCGGTGACGAAGAGGCAATGGCGGTAGGTGTCGTTGTGATGGCAGCCGACGGCCGTCAGCCATTCGCGCAACGAAGAGTGCCTGATGGCCTTGAGAATCCTGTTTTCGGCCGCCACGATGTCGCTGAATTTCAGCGGAACCCCCGCCGGAAGCTTCTCGAAGATCTTGACCATCACCGCATGCGCGGCCTCGACGCCCCGGTTCAGGGCCTTGCCGCGATCCGACGCGTCGAATCCATGGCTGTCGGGAAACGCGGCGCGGATGCGCTGCAGAATGGCCTGCGCGTCGAACGGCCGCGATATCGTATCCGTTGCGCCCAGCGCCCAGGCCTGCATCGAGCCGTGATGCAGCGCGTCGGCGAGAACGAACAGCCGCGGCATCGGGCGGTAAGCCTCGGTGCGCAGCTTGTTGCGGATGATCTGGACGCTCTCGGGCGACCGCAGGTTGATGTCGACCACGATGCCGGCGAACTGGCTGGGCTGGTCGGGAATATCCGACGTCGGGACGGTATCGACCTCACCCACCAACTGCAGAATGCTGGCCAGTTCGTTGCTCTGGTCGCTCCGATCCGACGCCAGCAGCAGCCGGCGTTTGGGCGATGACTGGGTGGCTGGGGCTGTCATGGATCCTCGTTGACTGGCGCGGTTGTGACCGACAGCAGAAGCTACCTGACAACGGGTTCCCCGGGGCTTAAGGGGTGTGGTGAATGCCGGGAGATCGCGGACGTTAAATATTTAGCGATCGCGATGGGCATGACGCCCGGCACCGGTCTCTCACCACGTCGTCCCGGCCTCCGAGCCGGGACCCATAATCACCGGCCCGAGTGGTTGAGAGAAGGTCGTCGACCAGCGCACACAATAATGACCGCCGCGGCGTATGGGTCCCGGATCAGCGCTCGCTAGCTCGCTTGTCCGGGACGACGAAACCTATTTTCCGATTCGAATTTCAAACAGCAGATATGCGTTCGCGTTCTCGCGGCACGATTTTGCCCGAGGTTTGCGTGTCGTTGTCCCTCAAACATGAGGGAGCAGGGAATGCCGGATGCGCGCTGCACCCGCGGTCTCGTGTGCAAAATGCACGAAAGAAGACGCACACGAGCATACAGGTTCAGCGGAGGCACTCCGACATTCCCTGCGCAATGGCTTTACGGCTTATAGCGCGCTCTCCCCGGCGATCAGGATTTGTTTGTCACCGTCGCCCCGCGGATTGATGGCTGGCCTGACGCCCGGTTGGGCCGGCTTCGCCTCCGCAAGGACTTGACGCCAACCCAGAGGCTGTCAGGACCACACGACTTCGCCATACGCTTCGGCACCGCTCGTCAGCACGTCCTGTGACCGCTCACGGACCGTAAAGCCCGCCCTGCCATCCCATCGCGCGCACGATGCCGCCGCGTCCACCGCATCCCATCCCAACGTTCGGTGACGATGGCCAACGCCCCTTCCTCGGGGACAGGATGGCGGGAGTCCTAGAAGTGATTTGCCCGACAGAGAAAGCGAAGATTTGCCCGTCGGTTTGATTTGTCGCAGCTACGGCCCAGCAGGAGGAGTGCGAGCGAAGGACCTGCAGGATGGGTTGAGCCGTTAAGCCCATCATGGGCAACTGCGATGATGGTGAAGGCGTGAGTTCTTTTTCACTTGTCGTCCTTGACTACGCCCAACTTGCAGTCGCTGCCCAAGCAGCGTCGAGGCCCGGTGATGGAAACGGTTTGAGCAATCTGGCGCATAGCCGGTAGCCCGATCTTCTCCGGTACGCGACTCTTCATGTCGTCTCTGGTTACCGACATCTCGATATGGGCGTCTGGAAACGACATGCGTCCGACCAGGAAATGGCGCGTATAAGAACCGGGCATTTCGACTGTGCTGTATTGCCATTCGAGGGTGCGGCCGTTGGCGAGCGGCAGCTTGTTGGCATGGGGATCAGGTCTTTTGCCCGCGATGCCCCGGCGGCTGACAAGCAGGTTCGCGCCCGACGGCTTATGGATAAACATCGTAGAACCGTTACTCTTGCTGAACCACTGTAACGACCAGCCATCCGGAAGGGCGTAGGCAATACCCTCCTCCGTCTCGACGGTCTGCCCGGCATCAGCGGCAACCCCATTCGCCAACGCGGTTACGAGTGCCAACAGCAAGATGGCCAGGCAGTGACGCAATCGCATAATCGATGCTCCCATCAGTCCGCCGTGGAGGCCGAGCCTTCCAAAAGTTTACATCTGGATTTGCCCTTGACCGAAATTCTCCAGATGACCCACGAACCGAAGTGAATACTCGCGTTTCTCCAGCCTTCTTGCAACACAGAAGCGAGGTTTGGGCAGTGTCGGTTGGCGGTCATTTTATCTCTGAACCACGCCGGCGATGTCGCTCATGGGTCATTTTAGGAAGTCAGCGGTCGTATCCGGAAGGTCCGTTCCGCCCCCAGCTACGGACATCGTCAGTCCACCGGCTACGAGTAAAAGGCCGTAGGATGGGTGGAGCGCAGCGATACCCATCACTCGACGTGCGCGGGATGTTCGCGAGCGGCCTTCAGGCGTGGAGGCGTGAAGATGGGTTTCGCAACTGCTCAACCCATCCTACGGGCTACGGGCTGGCACAGATGCCCAACGCCGTCATTGCGAGCGCAAGCGAAGCAATCCATCGTGCAGCAAAGGCTCCCTTGCGCAAACGCTTCGCGTTTGTCGCAGGCAATGACGGCTGTTTAGCTTGGTCGTCATAAAAAGATCCGCCGGAAGCAGAGCTCCCGGCGGATCGTTGTCATCGACGACGCAATCTACTTACGCCTTCATATTCGCCTTCACCGCCTCCGCCGTGATCGGCAGCGAGCGGACGCGAGCGCCGCAGGCGTTGAAGATCGCGTTGCCGATCGCGGGCGCGACCACGGTCACCGCGGGCTCACCGACGCCGGTGGCTTTCTCGCCGTTGGCGATGACGTTGACCGCGACTTCCGGCACCTGGGACATCCGCAGCGGCTTGTAGGTGTCGAAGTTGGCCTGCTCGATGCCGCCGTTCTTCAGCGTCGCCTTCTCGTACATCGCAAGCGACAGTCCCCACAGCGCCGCGCCCTCGACCTGGGCGCGGATGTTGTCGGGATGCACCTGGGTGCCGACGTCGGTCGCCACGGTCAGTTTTTTGACCTTGACCTCGCCTGACGGCGAGACCGCGACATGGGCCACGCACGCGGTCCAGCTCGCGGTCGCCCTCTCCTGCGACGAGACGCAGGCGACGCCCATGCCCTCGCCCTTGGGCAGCTGCCTGGTGCCGTAGCCGGCCATGCCCATCGCGGCGAGCAGGGTGTTGCGCAGGCGCTGCGCGCCGCCGTCGTTCTTGCCTTTGCCGTCCAAGAGCGCGATCCGGTATTGCGCGGGATCCTTGCCGGCGGCGTGAGCGAGTTCATCGATCATGCTTTCGACCGCCCAGAAGGTCCAGCCAGGCGCGACCGACCGCAACTGCCCCGACGGGGTGGCGTTGTGCGCCATCTCGTTGAGGATGGCGCGGACGTTGTGATTGGGCACGGAATAGAAGAAATCCGCCCCGTTCACGGTGAACGAATCGAGCGCCCCTTTCTTGTCGACCGACGGCGACAGGAAATCCGGGATGCCCCAGCGCTTGGTCGGCCACGCCGAGACCACGTCGTGGTTCATCGCAATCAGCTTGCCGTCGCCGTCGAGACCGGCCTTGATCTTCTGGAACGTCAGCGGGCGCGAGAAGTCCATGGTCATGTCGTTCTCGCGCGAGTAGATGACCTTGACCGGCTTGCCGACGGCCTTGGCCGCCTGCACCGCGGGCACCATCATGTCGGCGTCGAGACGACGGCCGAAGCCCCCGCCCAGCCACATCTGGTGCATCACGACGAATTTGGGATCGACCCCGGCGGCGCCTGCGGCGATCGCGCCGGAGCGCGTCGCGAACTGGTTGCCGGAATAGATGTGCCAGATATCGCCCTTGAGCTCCGCCGTAGCATTCATCGGTTCCAGCGGCGCATGGATGTTGATGCTGGTGGTGTATTCCGCCTCCAGCACCTTGGCCGCCGTGCCGAAGGCGGCCGCGGTATCGCCGTCCTTGACGAAGAACAGGCCGGAGTCGTCGAGGGCCTGCAACCGCTTGGCCTCGTCGAGCAGCGACTGGCTCGACAGCTTGGCGTTGGGCCCGCTGTCATAGGCGATCTTCAGCGCGTCCGCGGCCTTGCGGGCGTTGGCATAGGTGTTGGCCACCGCCACCACCCAGCCAGTCGTGGTCGCGGTCTTGTCGTCGAGGATGACGGCCTTGATGAAGCCCGGCACCTTCTTCGCCTCGCCGTCGTCGACCGATTTGACGGTGGCGCCGTAGCGAACCGGCGGCGTGACGATCTTGCCGTACACCATGCCCGGCAGCATGACGTCGATGCCGAATTTGGCCGACCCGTTGGTCTTCGAGGGAATATCGAGCTGCGGCACCGAGACGCCGATCATGGTGTACTGGTCGGGCGTCTTGAGCTTGATCGCCTTGAGCTCGTCGGGGGTGAAGGTCTTGGTGATCTTGCCGCTCTTGACGATTTCCGCGAACGTCATCGACTTCTTCGATTTCGGGTGTGAAACGACGGAGTCCCGGACGACCAGTTCGTCCTTGAAATATGGCGGCAGGCCCATCGCCACGGCCGCGGCCTCGGTCAATGCGATGCGCCCCGCCGCGCCCGCGCGGCTCATGGCGTCGAAGTTCATCATCGTGCTCCAGCTGCCGCCGGTGATCTGCGCGCCGAGCACGGGATCGTTGAACTTCGGATCGTTGGACGCGAGCTGAACCCGCATGTCCTTCCAGTTCGAGCCGAGTTCTTCCGCGACGATCTGCGCCATGGTCGAGGCAATGTGCTGGCCCATGTCGGCCTTGCCGCAGGTAACCGTGACCAGCCCGTCCGGCCCGATCGAATACCAGACGCTGGGATCGAAATTGCTCGCTGCGGCCAGCGCCCGATCGGCGCCAAGCAGGCCGGGAACGGCGGAATAGCCGAGCGCGAGACCGGCGGCGGCGGATCCGACCAGGAACGAGCGGCGGCTGAGATCGGCGGCTTCCTGTGAGGCGACTTTCACGTGCGTATTCATGTTGCCCTCCGCTCGGTTCCGGCGTTGGAGGCGGTGCGCATTTCGGAGGCCGCACGCATGATCGCCTTCTGAATCCGCGAATAGGTCATGCAACGGCAGAGATTGCCGTCCATGTGCGCCACCACCTCTTCCTTGCTCGGGTTGGGGTTTCTGGCGAGCAACGAGGCCGCCTGCATGATCTGGCCGGACTGGCAGTAGCCGCATTGCGGAACCTGCTCGGCGATCCAGGCCTTCTGCAGGGGGTGATCGCCCTTGGCGCTGAGGCCCTCGATGGTGGTGATCTTCTTGCCGGCGACGTCGCTGAGCGAAGTCTGGCAGGAGCGCACCGCCTCGCCGTTGACGTGCACGGTGCAGGCGCCGCACAGGCCGGCGCCGCAGCCGAATTTCGTGCCGGTCATCTGCAGCTGTTCGCGGATGGCCCACAGCAGCGGCGTATCGGGAGCCGCCTCGACGGACATATTCCGCCCGTTGATGTTGAGATTAGGCATGGTCTCTTCCCCTGCCGGTGCATGAAGCCGCTTACGGCGGCAACTCACATGTTGGCTTATGGTCTGACACCCACCGGGCCGATGCCGACCTTGGCCGGCAGAATGATCGCGTTCCCATCGGGAGGCAAATGCAATTTGGAATTGAGTGGCGAGAAAATATTTCAGCTCGCCGGTTGTGCGTTGCGGCAACGACCGGTCGCAAATTTGTCGATCAGATCCGCTGCCCACGCCGGCGAGCGCGCCAGCCGCCGCTCCTGGAATTGGGCATTTCCCCTCGGCGAACGGATCGCGCTAGAGTAAGTTCACAAGAGACATTCAGGAAATCGCGATGCCAAAACTCAGACGTGACGGGGTCGAAATCCATTACGAGGTCCACGGCTCCGGTCCGACGCTGTTGCTGACCCATGGCTATTCGTCGACCGGCGAGATGTGGCAGGGCCAGATCGAGGCGCTGTCGAAAAACCACAGGCTCGTGTTGTGGGACATGCGCGGCCACGGCCGGTCCGGCTATCCCGACGACCAGTCCGCCTACAGCGAAGCTGCGACGGTTGCCGACATGGCCGCGCTGCTCGACGAGGTCGGCGCTTCCAGCGCCATCGTCGGCGGGCTTTCGCTCGGCGGGTACATGTCGCTCGCATTCTATCGCGCGCATCCGGAGCGGGTGCGCGCGCTGCTGATCATCGATACCGGACCGGGCTTCAAGAAGGACGATGCCCGCGATGCCTGGAACAGGCGCGCCCACGAAACCGGCGACCGTTTCGAGCGCGAAGGCCTCGACGTGCTGAAATCGTTCAGCCGCGAACGCGCCGATGCGAGCCATCGCGACGCGTCGGGGCTGGCACGCGCCGCGCGCGGCATGCTGACCCAGCGCGACGCCCGCGTGATCGAATCGCTCCCTGACATCAGGGTTCCTTCGCTGGTCGTGGTCGGCGCCGACGACACGCCGTTCCTCGCAGCCTCCGACTACATGGCGGCGAAGATTCCCGGCGCCAGGAAGGTGGTGATCCCGGCCGCCGGCCACGCCGTCAACATCGACCAGCCGCAGGCGTTCATCGAAGCCGTATTGCCGTTCCTCGACAGCCTCGAGGCCAAGGCGGCGCGAGAGGTCGCGTCATGAGGATAATTGTCGCGGCGGCATTGTCGATCGTTGCCGTGCTGGGCGGAACGGCCGTTCCCGCAATGGCGCAGACCCTGCCGCCGACAGGCGGTCCCTACGCGCCGCCCTTTACCGCGACATTGTCGAACAATACGCCGCTGGTGTTCGGCATGGACGCCGAGGATGCGGCGCGGGCTCTCGGCGTCCCGCTCAATTACATCAAGGGCCGGCCGGGTAACGAAATCTACCTGGCGTTCCGCGACTTCGGCGGCAGCGGCTTGTTCCCACACCGCCACCGGCTCTATCTGCAATTCCGTGGCGGCCGGCTGGCCGGCTGGAAGGGCGACTGGGGCCGCAACTGGATGTGGCAATAGCGGACCGGCCGGAGATCTCCCTCCTCTCCTCGCACACCCGCCAACAAGATCAACCCGCAACAAAGGGATGCCCCGTGGGACAAGACATCGAGCTGACGGCTTCGGACCATTTTCAACTCGGCGGCTATCGCGCCGACCCCGCCGGCGCGCCCAAGGCGGCCGTGGTGGTGATCCAGGAGATCTTTGGCGTCAATCACCACATCCGCGCGGTCTGCGACCGTCTCGCGGCCGAGGGCTATGTCGCCATCGCGCCGTCGATCTTCGACCGCACCGAGCGCAATTTCCAGTGCGGCTATTCGCCCGATGAGATTGCGAACGCGCGAAAATTCATCGCCAATCCCGACTGGGCGTCGATGCTGCGCGACACCCAGGCCGCCATCGACGCCGTCAGGAATGTCGGCCCGGTCGGCATCGTCGGCTTCTGCCTCGGCGGCAGCATCGCCTATGCCGCCGCCACCAAGCTGTCAGGCCTGTCGGCGGCGATCGGCTATTATGGCGGCGCCATCGTCCGCTTCGCCGACGACAAGCCTGACGTGCCGACGCAATTGCACTTCGGCGAGAAGGACGCCGGCATCCCCCTCAGCGATGTCGAGACCATCAGGGCCAAGCGGCCCGACGTCGATATCCATGTCTATCCGGGCGCACAGCACGGCTTTCATTGCGACGAGCGGGCAAGCTACGACAAGACCAGCGCCGATATCGCCTGGCCGCGCAGCATGGCGTTCCTCGGTAAGCATTTGCGCTAGTCGTCATTGCCGGGCTTGACCCGGCAATCCATCCTCTTCGAAATGAGTTTGGTCTGCTGGCGCAGACGATGGATGCGCGGATCAAGTCCGCGCATGACAAGTGAGTGGATTCAGAACCAGCGTTCGCCGACCAGCACCGTGTCACCGGCGCTGCGCGCCGGATCACTCGCCTCTGACGCCGGCGGCTTTTGCGACATTGGCCCACCGCGCATGATCGCGGCGCAGCACGGCTTCGAACGTTTCCGCCGAACCACCCACCGGCACCAGATTGAGCGCCTGCAATCCCGCCACGCCCTCGGGAGAAGCGATGATGCGGGCCAGCTCCGCAGAAAGTTTGGCGACGATATCCTTGGGCGTTGCCGCCGGCACGAAGACGCCAACCCAGCCTTCGGCCTCGAAGCCGGGGAAACCGAGTTCGGCGAGCGTCGGCACGTCGGGCAGCTGGCGCTTGCGCGCCTCGCCGCCGACCGCCAGCGCTCTCACCTTGCCCGCGCTCAATTGCGACCCGGCCGTGGTCAGGTCGACGAAGGCCGCCGTTACCTGATTGCCCAGCAAGTCGTTCAGCAGGGGAGCCGAGCCACGATAGGGAACGTGGTTCATGTCGATGTTGGCGGTCTTCTTGAGCAGTTCGCCGTACAGGTGGGACGTCGTTGCATTACCGAATGTGCCGTAGGGCAATTTGCCGGGATTGGCCTTGGCAAGTTCAATCAGCTCCTTCAGCGATTTGACCGGCTGCGCATCGGGAACCGTCAGAACGATCGGCGACAGGGCGACCTGCGTCACCGGGGCCAGATCCTTGAAGACATCATACGGCAGCTTCGAAACGAGGCTCGGCGCCTGGATGAGCTGGGTAATGCCGATCAGCACGGTGTAACCGTCGGGCTGCGCCTTGGCGACGAAATCGTTGCCGATCACGCCGCCGGCGCCGGACTTGTTCTCCACCACCACGGTCTGCTTCCACGCGTCGGACAATTTGGTGGCGAGCAACCGGGCCGAGACATCGGTCGCACCGCCCGCGGGATAGGGTACGACGAACGTAATGCGCCGGTCCGGATAAGACTGCGCCGCCGCTTGCTGCGAGCACGCCGACGAGGCAATCACGGCGACAACAGCCAACACCACCGACGCCTTCGCGGCGCGCACAACCTTATTGAGCGGACGGAGCTTCATCATTTTCTTTCTTTTGATTCGATGGATGGAGATTCTGTGAACAGGAGGCGCAGGGCGCGACTCGTCCGGGTCGGTTAACATGGCCAGGCCACGGTTTGAAGCACGGTTCCAACGCAGCAGGATTGCGCCGACGCGCGCCGAAGATCGTCCGGAGGAGCCTAGAACCAGCGCTCGCCGACCAGCACGGTATCGCCGGGGGCAACCGCGGTGCCGAGCGGCACCACGGTCCGCATCGATCCGGAAGCGTCGGTGTGGGTAAGGGTGACGCGATCGCGGCGGGCGCGCGCCGAGAAGCCGCCGGCGATCGCCACCGCGCTTTCGACACTCATATTGGGCACGTAGGGATATTGGCCGGGGGCCGCGACTTCGCCGAGGATGAAGAACGGCCGGTAGGCTTCGACCTCCACCGCCACCGAGGGCTCGCGGATATAGCCGTTGCGTAGCCTGGCGGCGATCTCGGCGGCGAGACCTGCGGGCGTCCGCCCGCGCGCCGGCACCGCGCCGATCAGCGGCATGGTGATCGAGCCGCCGGCGTCGATCGCGTAGGTGTTGGTGAGACCTTCCTGGCCGTAGACCACGACCCGCAATTTGTCGCCGGCGTCGAGATGATAGGCCGCGTCATAAACCACCGGCGCGGGTGCTGCCGCATAGACGACCGGAACCGGTGCGTAGGCGCGCACGGGCGCCGCGGCAAAGCTCGAGCGAAGCGCGGCGATCGCGCCGCCGCCGGCATCGGCGGCGACGACCGGCGGAGCGGGATTGTTGGGCTGGCCGTAGGCCATGGAATCGAGATCGCCGGGCTGCGCCACCGCGACGGGTCCCTGCGTGCGCATGCAGCCCGTCAGAGCGAGCGCGGTCATGATGGCAGTGATCGGTAATCGAAACGCGCGCGCAACCCGCACCGGAGCCATCCCTCATAGCGAGACAGCTAAAGTCTTGCACCGGTTATGGTTAACAAATGGTTTTTCGGCGGCCGGGGCGGAAAGCCGAAAAACGGCTTTCCGCTGCTGCGATCCCTTCAGGCGCTGACGCCCGCGCCGATCGGACACGACACGCCGGTGCCGCCAAGCCCGCAATAGCCGGCCGGATTCTTGGCCAGATATTGCTGATGATAGTCCTCGGCGAAATAGAACGCGCCTGCAGGTGCGACCTCGGTGGTGATGGTGCCGAGGCCCTTTGCCGTCAACGCATCCTGGTAGACCGCCTTCGACGCATCGACGGCTTTGCGCTGCGCGTCGCCGAAGGTGTAGACCGCGGAACGATACTGGGTGCCGACGTCATTGCCCTGACGCATGCCCTGGGTCGGGTTATGGCTCTCCCAAAACGTCTTCAAGAGCTGCTGGTATGAAATCTTCTTCGGATCGAACACCACCAGCACCGCTTCGGTATGACCGGTGCGGCCCGAGCAAACCTCCTCATAGCCGGGGTTTGGGGTATGCCCCCCGGCATAGCCGACGGCCGTGGTGTAGATGCCATCACCGAGCTCCCAGAACTTGCGCTCCGCGCCCCAGAAGCAGCCGAGCCCGAACACCGCCTGCTCCAGTCCTGCGGGGTAAGGCGGCTGCAGCTGGCGGCCATTGACGAAATGGCTCTTGGCCGTAGGGATCGGCTGCGAACGGCCGGGCAGCGCCTCGGCTGCGTTCGGCAGTGCTGTGGTCTTGCGCATGAAAAACATCGGTCACCTCCCGGCGGAATGCTGAAACGCGTGGGAACAGTGTGCGTCTCTGATATCGTCTCAAGTATAGGCGTTTACGCCGGCGGCCATAGCCTCGTTACGCCGGGGCTGCGAACACAACCGCGGCAACGCCTTCAGCGCCCGCGGGATCAGGTCTCCCAGATCGGCTTTCCGCGGGTCAACTCCGCGAATAGCCGATCAGCGGCTTGCGCGGCCGGAACAGCAGCATCAGGAGAATACCCAGCACGCCCATCACGGCAAATACCGGCTGGTCCAGGATGACCTTGACGACGCTGGTCCAGAGCCAGGGCGCCACGCCCTCGACCCAGGCCCGGAATGCCTGCTGGCTGGACTGATGGATATCGTTCCAGAATTGCCCGAACCGGGTGAATTGCAGGGTCTGGTCGGCCACCCAGCGGGCGCCGTCATAGACCATGAAGATAAATCCGCCGGCCAGCAGCAGCAGCCCCACAAGTCGGAAGAAACCGCGGATCATGCGTCACCTTATCTCTGTCGCGCCCGGAACGCAGTCAGGCATTAACGGGCGCCCCCAGGAAATTCAACACCTTCAGCACCTTATCCGTGCTTCCGCGCCGGGCCCGCCGGCCCGGCCGGGCCCGGAAAGCGTTGACGCTGCCAGGCGCGCCCTCTATAAGACCGGCAATGGCGGCGGGCGCAATCCCGCCGCCGCTGTTCTTTGAGCGGCGCCGTCGTGAGAGCATATTGGCTTTCGAAAACGGCATTCTCGGGAACACTGGAAGACACCCCGCGTCGATCATGCAGTTGAAGGTTTGGCAGGCTCTGGCCCGCTGCGATCGGTCACCGCCGAAGGATATTTGAGAACATGGCCAATACCACTTCCGCCAAGAAGGCGACGCGCAAGATTGCCCGCCGCACCATTATCAACAAGTCGCGCCGCACCCAGATGCGCGGCGCGGTACGTACCGTCGAAGAAGCGATCAAGAGCGGCGACCGCGATGCGGCGCTGAAGGCGATGACGCGCGCGGAACCGGAACTGATGCAGGCAGCGCAGCGCAACATCATTCACAAGAACAACGCGAGCCGAAAAGTCTCGCGGCTCGCGCATCAGATCGCAAAGCTCGCGAAGTAAAACTGATCGAAAACGATATTCGTCAAAGAGCCCGGCCCCGCCGGGCTTTTTCTTTTTCGTACGTGCCGTTCTGCGCAATCGCCTTGGCGAAACTCTTGGGCGTCCCGTAGTTTTACTGGCGCCCTATGTAGGAAGGCAGACTCTGGGAAGTTCGCGAGGGCGAGCGCCGGTTTGATGCAGATCAAGCGATCGGCCACGCTTTTGAAAAAGCAATCGCGACGCCGCGACGCAACGCGAAGCGCTTTGCGGGTTACCCTGTTCCGACGAGCAAAAAAAATGGCGCTTGCGTAGTCACTTATCGGCATAGTGGCGGCAGGTTGTTTGAAAATTCATTTTCGCCTCGCCCAACCTTAAACGAATTATGAATTTATTTGGCGCGGTTGTCAGAAATGTCACAGCGCTTCTGCATTTCGAATCTCCGCACAGATTCAAAACGTTGCCGCCTTCCAGAAAATCTGCCGCGTGATTTCGCAAACGCGAAGCGATCTTTTCGCCTCGCGACGTGAATCATTTTCGTTGCGGGAAACAAGCCATGATGTATCTCTAAGTACGTTCGCGGCGCCCACGGCTCTTCAGACCAGCGCGGTTTAAGAAACGGGGCGGACGTGCAAATCGGCGGCGGTGTGCGCGTTGGCGACGCTTTCCAAGCGATTGTCGGGTAAACCCTCATAGCGATATGGGGAATGTGGATCTGTGTCGAAATTTCTCAAGGCGAGGCACTCGTTGTTTCGCTGGCCTAGAACGAGAGAGAGATACGCACCGGTCAACCGAGCAATGCGCAGGGCGAAGCCTCAGGACGGGTTAAGACAAACGGGCTGAACGAAGCGGTATCGCGTCTGAACGATTTTCGGCTTCAGGCGTTGCCGACTGAATTTGAAACACGCGTAAACTGACAACTCGCCGTGAGCAATCAAGGCGAGAGGGGGAGGCTGTATGCTTAACGGGATCATCGCTGTAGTCGATCAAATGCCAATCTCCACCGATGACGTATTGGCTGCTTTGGACATTGCCTGTACGCGGCCCCCCGCGCGCACTCCGGACAGACCGTCGAGTACGCGCTGACCTCGCGAATACTTCTTTTCCAGCTCTGATTTTGCCAGACGGCGTTTCGCCGAACGGCCGGTCTATGCCTGGAGACGAAGTCTCGCTTGAGGTCACGCCGCGCGGAGCACCCGCACGGCGGTTTCGCTAGCCAAAATTTACTCCCATTAGAAAAGTCGTCGGAA